>NZ_CP003915.1:1896206-2212240 GCF_000521505.1 Advenella mimigardefordensis DPN7 | reverse complement strand
TCATCAGGGTTACTTCCTTGAGGAATTTAGCGACAGAACCCTCAACCATTTTGGCAACGATCTCGGCGGGTTTGCCTGATTCAGCCGCTTTTTGCTCAGCAACAGAGCGCTCTGCGTCGATATCGGCTTGCGCTACACCTGATGCGTCCAGCGCTTTAGGCTTGGTTGCGGCAACGTGCATGGCAAGATCTTTACCAACTTCAGCATCACCCTTGTAGTCAACCAGAACGCCAATACGGCCGCCATGAACATAGCTGGCCAGCTGGTCTTCTGTTTCGAAACGGCTGAAACGACGAATGGCCATGTTTTCACCCACTTTACCAACCAGTGCGGCACGGGTTGTTTCAACAGTACCCTCACCCATTGGCAAGTCAGCCAGCGCAACGACGTCAGCAGGGTTTTTTTCTGCGATCAACTGGGCAACGCTATTGACAAAACTGATGAAATCTTCATTTTTGGCAACAAAGTCGGTTTCGCAATTGACTTCTACAACGGCACCGCTTTTTGCATCAGGGGCAATATACAGACCAATCAGGCCTTCAGCGGTAACACGTGACGCAGCTTTGCTGGCCTTGCTACCCAGTTTGACACGCAGAATTTCTTCTGCTCGCGCCATATCGCCCTCTGCTTCGGAGAGGGCTTTTTTGCATTCCATCATGGGAGCGTCGGTTTTTTCCCGTAACTCTTTGACCATTGAGGCGGTAATCACAGCCATGATAACTCCAGTTAAATGTATTAAACGATCCTGCCATGAGGCAGGAAAGAGAAGCGACCCGGAACAGGCCCGTGCCACTCGAAACGGTGACAATAGCAGGCGCGGATGACATGATGACGGCAAACCGCGCTGCGATTATTGACGGTTTTGACGAATGCGCCCGTGAGCGACGGGCGCATTGTGCTGCAGTAAAGCTTAGTTGCTTTCCGGAACTTCTTCGACGAACTCTTCTTCACCCTCGACGATGGTTTCAACCACGCCGTTCAGGTTTTGCTCGCGACCTTCCAGAATGGCGTCTGCGATGCCTTTTGCATACAGTGCGATCGCTTTGGCAGAGTCATCGTTACCAGGGATAACGTACTCAACGCCGTCAGGAGAGTGGTTGGTATCAACAACAGCGATAACCGGGATACCCAGTGTGCGGGCTTCCTGAATAGCAATTTTGTGGTAGCCAACGTCAATCACGAACAGTGCGTCAGGCAGCGTGTTCATATCTTTGATGCCGCCGATAGACTTGTTCAGCTTGTCCAGTTCGCGATCAAACATGAGGCCTTCTTTTTTGCTCATGCGCTCTTTGCTACCATCAGCAATAGCGGCTTCCATGTCTTTGAGGCGTTTGATGGATGTTTTGACCGTTTTGAAGTTGGTCATCATGCCACCCAACCAGCGGCTGTCTACGTAGGGCATGCCGCAACGAGCAGCTTCTTCAGCAACGATTTCACGTGCAGCGCGTTTTGTACCCACGAGCAGAACGTTACCGCCACGTGCAGCGATCTGGCGTGCGAATTTCTGGGCTTCCAGAAAGTTGGCAACGGTTTTTTCCAGGTTGATAATATGGATTTTGTTACGATGACCAAAAATGTACTGAGACATTTTAGGGTTCCAGTAACGTGTCTGGTGACCAAAGTGCACACCAGCTTCAAGCATTTCACGCATTAATGACATGATTTATAACTCCAAAGGGTTAAGTTCCAGCACCGTCTTGATATTGATTTTGTTGTATATAATCAACACCCTAGGAAAAACGGCGCGCTATTAAAATAAAAAAACAGACTACACTGACATTTTTCAGCATTTTCCCGCAACAATTCCCAGGTATCTGTCGTTGCCACATATTCGTGCAACAATCAGGCTATTAAGATCAGGCAAAAATCAGGCTACTGACTACTCAGCCGTGCTTTCGCTAACCTGCTGAAATACCTAGATCCTGAATGCTTACTTCGAATGCCTGCTTCTATAAACACCTGCTAAATACCCGCTGCTATAACGCTGCTATAAATATCTGCCAGATCCCTGCTGAACCACCTGTTAAACGACGGCTTTTACCAAAGATAGGCAAACAATCCCGGGAAAGCCTATAATTCTACTATTATTTCACTCATTTACTCAAGTAGTTATGGCCACACTCACAAATCAGCAAGACATTGATGCCATGCGCGCAGCCTGCGAAGATGCCGCCAGGGTCCTTGACCATATCGCACCGCACATCAAGCCAGGCATCACGACCGGCGATATCGACAGGATATGTCACGATTTCATGAAAGAGCTGGGCGTTGAATCGGCCACTATCGGTTACCAGCCCCCTGGCTACCCGCCTTTTACCGGCGCGGTGTGCACCTCGGTTAACCACGTCATTTGCCACGGCATCCCGGGTGACAAAAAGCTCAAATCGGGCGATGCACTCAATATTGACGTGACGATCATCAAAGATGGGTGGTTCGGCGACACCAGCCGCATGTTCTATGTGGGTGCGCCATCCATTCTGGCCCGGCGCCTGACCGAGATTACCTATGACTGCATGTGGCTGGGCATTGAACAGGTTCGCCCGGGTGCAACTCTGGGCGATATCGGCCACGCGATTCAAAAATATGCCGAAAGCAATGGTTTTTCCGTGGTCAGGGAATATTGCGGACATGGTATTGGCCAGCGCTTTCACGAAGACCCGCAAGTACTTCATTATGGCAAACCCGGCGAAGGCCTCGTACTGAAACAGGGCATGGTATTCACGATCGAACCCATGATCAATGCCGGCCGCAGGGAAACGCGGGTATTGGCAGACCAGTGGACCGTTGTCACGCGTGATCATAGCCTGTCTGCACAGTGGGAGCATACGCTGATCGTCACCGAAAACGGCTACGATGTATTGACCCGCTCGCCAGGTATGCCGGCCCCGCCCGCTTTCGTTAAAGGTCTTTCCTGATACTGCCGGTTTTGCACGCCAATTTAGCGCGCTATTAGGCCCGAAGGACATTTATGAACACTGTGAGCCCGGCTATCGCGATTCGCAACCGCCTGCAGGAACAGAAAACGCAGGTGCTGGACACCTACCGTCAGGACAGGTCGCGTCCGGATTCACTGCTGGTAGCGCTCAGAAAATGCACCGACCAGGCCATGAAGGAACTGGTAGCCAGCTTCCCCCTACCCGCCGGGGCCAGCCTGTGTGCCATCGGTGGTTATGGCCGGGGTGAGCTTTACCCGTACTCGGATGTGGATCTGCTGATCCTGTTACAGCAACCGCCCAAGGACAGCGACAAAGCGCTGCTTGAACAATTTGTATCCGCTTTGTGGGACCTGGGTCTGGATATCGGCCATAGCGTGCGAACCATTGATGAATGCCTGAGCGAGAGCGCCGCCGACATCACGATTGAAACCGCGTTGCTTGAATTGCGGTTTATCCTGGGCAATCGCAAGCTCGTGACGACACTGGAAGCCCGCTTCCGTGAACAGTTGAATCCCCAGGATTTCTTTCTGGCCAAGCAACTTGAGTTGCAACAGCGCTACGCACGTTACAACGAAACCCCCTATTCACTTGAACCCAATTGCAAGGAGTCTCCCGGCGGCCTGCGCGATCTGCAGATGATTCGCTGGGTGAGCCTTGCCGCCGGCCTGTCCGGCAGCTGGCGCGATCTGGTCGCGCATGACATGATGACGCCCGATGAGGCGGCCAAATGCGCCAAGGCCGAACAGGCTTTCAAGCGGCTGCGCATAGACCTGCATCTGCTGGCGGGTAAACGTGATGATCGCCTGATGTTCCATACCCAGCCGCAACTGGCCGACGTGTACCGCATCAAGGCTAAGGATACGCGACGCCCTGGCGAAATTCTCATGCAGCGCTACTACTGGGCGGCCAGAATTGTGTATCTGATGAATCACATCATGATGCAAAGTTTTCGGGAGCATTTCTTCCCGGTCAAAGACTGCAGCGTCCTGATCGACGAAGATTTTTGCCGTGTTGGCCAGCAGCTTGATCTGGTCGCAGACGATGCCTTCGAGCGCAAGCCGCAATTGCTTCTGAAGGCGTTTCTGGTGCTGCAGCAGCACCCGGAAGTCAATGACATGTCGGCCAAACTGCAACGCCAGATCTGGCGTTCACGTCATCGAATCGACGCCCAGTTTCGCCGCAATCCGGTCAATAAATGGCTGTTCCTGCAAATACTACAGCAGCCTACCGGCATTGTGCACAGCTTCAGGCGAATGACCATGCTGAGTATTTTGCCCCAGTACATTCCGGTGTTTCGGAAAATTGTGGGGCAAATGCAGCATGACCTGTTTCACGTCTACACCGTTGATCAGCACACCTTGATGGTGATCCGCAATATACGTCGCTTTACCATGCCGGAACACGCCCAGGAATATCCGCTGGCCAGCCGGCTCATCGCCGACATGGATCAGCACTGGCTGCTGTACGTGGCCGCCCTGTTCCATGATATTGCCAAAGGCCGTGGTGGCAATCACTCCACGCTGGGGGCACTGGAAGTGCGCAAGTTCGCCCGCGACCACAATCTGGATCCGGACGACCGTGCACTGGTGGAGTTTCTGGTTGAGCAGCACCTGACCATGTCTTCCTTCGCGCAAAAGCGGGATCTGTCGGAGCCCTCGGTCATTCAGGAGTTTGCCGATATTGTCGGCACCGAAAGACGTCTGACCGCACTGTACCTGCTTACTGTTGCCGACATCCGTGGCACCAGCCCCAAAGTCTGGAATGCATGGAAAGGTAAACTGCTGGAAGACCTTTACCATTACACACTGACCGCACTGGGAAGCAACGTCTTTGACCGGCAATCGATATTAACGCAACGCAAGAACGATGCCATCGCGCTCGTGCGCTTTTCGGGAATCAGCGACGAAGACCGGGACCAGTTCTGGAATACCCTGGATGTGGCTTATTTTCTGCGACACGAAGCTCGCGACATCGCCTGGCATACCCGCCTTCTGTATCGCATGCTGCCGCAGGTGGGAGCCGAAGTGCGCGCTCGTCCAACCGAGAATAACGAAGGCATCCAGGTCATGGTGTACACGCCTGATCGCCCCGATCTGTTCGAGCAGATCTGTTCATATTTCTACGAACAGCGCATTGACATTCTGGATGCCCGCATTCACACGACACGCCAGGGTTACGCACTGGATAGCTTTGTGGTCGATAGCGCGGCCATTGATGCAGATATCCGCTCCAATGTGCCGCTGATCGAACATGGCTTGCGCAACCGGCTGAACGAGCCACTGCCCGCACAAAATGAACCACTGACCCTCAAAAGCAATCGCTATGTGGTGGGTGCCAATGTTCGCCGCTCGCGCACGTTCCCGCTGGTACCTCTTATTGAACTTTCACCCGATGAGAACAGTCAATACTGGCGATTATCAATTACAGCGATGGACAGTCCCGGTATTCTTTATGCCCTTGCCAATACATTCAAGCGCCACCAGATCAACCTGCAAATGGCCAAAGTCATGACGCTGGGAGACCGCGTCGAGGATATTTTCATTCTGGGCGGTAATGCCCTGGATAATCCTCGCACCCAGATGCAGTTTAAACGCGACTTGCTAACCGCAATCAACAATCTGACTACGCAGAAATAGACACCAATGAGCATCAATGACTATATCCTGATTTTCAGCCGAAGTTTCCTGTTTGTTCTTGCCACGCTCCTGCCTATCGTCAACCCGCCAGCCGTTGCGCCCATCTTCCTGACCATGACCGAAGGGGCCAGCGCATCAACCCGCAAGCTGCTTGCCAAGCGCATCTCAATCAACGTTTTTGTGATGCTCACGCTTGCCGCCTTGTTCGGTAATATGGTGTTGAGTTTCTTCGGTCTCTCGCTGCCCATCGTTCGCGTTGGTGGTGGCCTGCTGGTCGTGGCCAGCGCCTGGCAACTGGTCAATGCGAAAGACCCGGATACCGATGCGCATGAAAAACTGGTGGAAAACTATTCGCAGGAAAAAGTAAAATCCAGCGCCTTTTATCCCCTCACCTTCCCGATTGCCTGCGGACCAGGCAGTATTTCTGCCGCTATCACCGTTGGTGCTTCCTTCGATTTTATCAGCGCAGGTGCCGGTGTCATGAGCGTGGGCGCAATGGTTCTTGCTGTCATCAGTGTCAGTGCTATTCTGTTTTTCTGCCTGCGTTTCGCCGCGCGCTTTCTGGCTCGCCTGGGCGCCTCCGGAACGGCAGTATTCATGCGGCTGTCTGCATTTATTTTGCTATGCATTGGCGTACAGATTATGTGGGACGGCGCGCATGAATTGATTATGCGCCTGTTTGCAGATATTTATTCAACTTACTCCAGAACTTCTCTATGACCCAAACTCGCCTGAATCTTATTGCCCTGCTCTGCCTGCTCGCATTGGGTGTTGCGCTTATCAGCCAGCATGTTTTTGATATGCCGCCTTGCGCGTGGTGTGTATTACAACGGCTCATTCTGCTGGTTATTGCAGCGGTCTGCCTGCTGGCCAACCTGGTTCCCGGGACGATCAAGCGCCTGATAGCACTTCTGACCTTTGCGCTGACCATTGCTGGCATCGTTGCCGCCTGGTACCAATATACGGTCGCCGCAGAAATGGTGTCATGCGACCGCACCTTCGCTGATATTTTCATGTCCAAAACCACCGGACTCGACGGCATGGTACCCTGGCTCTTCGGCATTTATGCCACCTGCATGGATGCCAAAGTAAGTGTGCTGGGCGTTGAATATGTCCTGTGGGCCTTGCTGTTATTTGTCGTCTTACTGGGCCTGAGCGCTTACGCGCTGTTCGGCAACACGCGGGGCCGTTCGCGCCTCGCATAACAGGTACAGCGCAGGTACAGTGTTGAGAAAATACGGACCTAATGATGGTTCGTCGTTGCATCCGAAGCCAGTACGTTATGCGCCATGCGCCGATCCTGTTTCATACCAAACCATAAGCCGGCCTGACCCAGGATGGCCGTGCACGCAAGCACCGTAAAGGCCGTCAACGCAGGATTGTCACCAAGCCCCACCAGCGACGTACAGATGGCTCCCACTGACATTTGGGTAAAACCGTAAAGGCCCGCAGCAGATCCTACCAGGTGGCGATCCACATTCAACCCTTTAGTGAGGGCAGCCGGGCTGGCCATACCGGCTCCCATAGAAAATACAAACATCAGTGCAGTGACACTTATAATGTGCAGTTGGTCTGCCAGTGTTAAGGTAAGCAACAGCAAGGCTGCCACAACGCTTATCGCGTTGCCGCCAATCAGCAATCGTTCCAGCGAATAGCGACCAATCAATTGCCGCGTCGCGGCATTTCCCACTGACATCCCGACAATCAACAGCGCCAGATAAAGACCTACCTCATTTGCCGGTCGATGCAGATCCATCGTAATAACAAAAGGTGCAGCAGCGATAAATGCATAAATGGCAGTGGTTGCACAGCCACCGCCGAGGGCGTATCCCAGAAAAGACGGTGATCGCAACAGGGATGTGTAGTCTGCTGCTAAAACCGCCGGCCTCACCTTGCCAGTTGGCCTGCCGGTTTCAGGCAACAGTTTCCATGTTGATAACAAGGTAATGACACCCAGTAATACGAGCACATAGAATACAGCTCGCCAGCCGAAATGCAGGGCAAGGAACGAACCGAGCAACGGGGCCAGGCCGGGACCGGCCATCATAATCAGATTGAGCAGCGCCTGGTCCTTGACCGCACTATCGCCTGCTGCGGTGTCACGCACAATGGCACGGCCCAGTGCCAGACCGGCACAGCCGCCTAAAGCCTGAAACAGCCGCGCCCCTACCAGGGTCGACTCGTTTTGCGCAAACGCGGCAGCAACCCCTGCCACCGCATAAATTGACAGACCGGCGAGCAACAACGGACGCCGGCCGAAGCCATCCGATAGCGGGCCATAGACCAGCTGGCCAAACGCCAGCCCCAGAATATACAGGCTGATGGTCATCTGCATGGCACCCATGCTGGCATGAAGATCGGTTGCGGCATCGGGCAAGGCGGGCACAAACATATGCATCGCCAGTGTGCCACTCAGCGTGACCAGCACCAGCAGCCACAACGGCGCGCGTATTGCTTTATTTTTTTGCATGAGAATCGCTGCCATCCCTATCGGACCAAAATGCATCGTCTCTTGAGTCTAGCGTAACCAGAAGCTGCTGCAATACCGACCGCGTCGTTTCCAGTTCCGCGGCGTCAATATCCTGGAACAAACGCCGCCGACCTTCTTTCACGACACGCTCAACGCTGGACACCGTTTGCCTGCCGGAATCGGTCAGGTGAATAATTTTTTCACGCCGGTCTGTACCTTCCAGGCGCTGAATGTAGCCGGCAGTTTGCAGACCATCGAGCAGGCGTACAACAGACGAGCTGTCCAGCCCCATCTGAGCCGCTAAATCTTTTTGTCGCATTGGCTCGGTAGCCCTGGCGATATACAGCAAGGGCAGCCAGGTAGCCTCGGTCAGCCCCATAGGCTGCAAACGACGATCCAGCACCTTGCGCCATTGACGACTGAGTTGCCCGGAAAGAGAAAGAAGCAATCGCCCGAAATCGGGCGTTGCGTTATTAGTTGAGATAGACATTAATGATTTACCAATAGATGACATACCAATTATATGCCTGACATTTGACAGATGCAATGGACCGGCATTATTTGGAACCCAATGAAATTGTTGGGGTTCGCTTGGTGCTAGCGTAAAAAAACGCCTGTTTCACTGTGGCGGTCACTTAAATAACGGCAGTGGCCACTTTATTATTATGGTTGATTGACTCCCGGTGCCGTTCCGGGCCGCAGCTCTGGGATTCAAATAATAACGGCTCCCTGCCGATCAGCACAGCAGAGAGCCGGAACATACTTCAGGAACAAACGCCATTTATGCGTTCGCTGCATACCCCATATTAAATTGCAGACCACCTACCGCCTGCCCTTCCTTGACCTGATGTCTGGTCAGACGCAATCTTTCCAGGTAGGCGCTATCCACATCCCCCGTCACATACTGACCATCAAAGCAGGACGCCTCAAACTGCGTGATCGCGGGATTCAAATCCGAAATAGCAGCTTTCAGGTCATTCAGGTCCTGATACACCAGGCCATCTGCCCCGATCTCGGCAGCGACTTCCTCGGGCGTTCTGCCATTGGCAATCAGCTCGTCCTGCGTTGGCATGTCAATTCCGTAAACGTTCGGGAAACACACTGGTGGAGCGGCCGAGGCAAAAAACACCTTCCGGGCCCCTGCCGCCCTTGCCATATCAACAATCTCGCGACTGGTCGTACCACGTACAATGGAATCATCCACCAGCAGTACATTCTTGTCCTTGAATTCTACACTCATGGCATTCAATTTCTGGCGGACCGATTTTTTGCGCACAGCCTGCCCCGGCATGATAAAGGTGCGACCTACATAGCGGTTTTTGATGAACCCTTCGCGATACTCGAGTTTGAGTTTGGATGCCAGTTGCATGGCCGCCGGACGGGACGAATCCGGGATAGGCATGACAACATCAATTTCCCGCAAGCGCAATTGCCGTGCCACTTTATCGGCAAGGTACTCGCCCATTTTCAGGCGGGCATTGTAAACATTAACGCCGCTAATGGTGGAATCGGGACGCGCGAAATACACATATTCAAAAATGCACGGTGTGAGCACGGGATTGTCGGCGCATTGCTGCTCATGCACGTTGCCATCCAGATCAATGAATACCGCTTCGCCGGCATCAATATCACGAACGAAATCAAACCCGCTACCCTCGAGTGCGACCGATTCGGACGCAACCATCCATTCCGCGCCCTGCTCTGAGTCAAACTTGCCCAGGCACAGCGGGCGGATACCGAATGGATCACGGAAAGCCAGCAACCCGTATCCGGCAATTTGCGCAACCACCGAGTAGGCCCCCTTGACGCGGCGATGCACGGCCGCTACCGCACTGAACATGGCAGCAGGATCCAGGGTGCTGCCTTTCGCTGCAGACTGCAGCTCGTGCGCCAGCACATTGAGCAGGACTTCAGAATCCGAATTGGTATTGATATGACGCTGATCCACCTTGAACAGTTGCTCACGCAGCTCACGCCAATTGGTCAGATTACCATTGTGCGCAAACGTGATACCGAAAGGCGCGTTGACATAAAAAGGTTGCGCTTCTTCCAGCGAATCGCTGGAACCCGCCGTTGGGTAACGCACCTGACCGATACCGGAATGACCTGGCAGATCGCGCATATTGCGAGTACGAAATACGTCACGTACCAGGCCATGGGCCTTGTACATATTGAAGTGGTTGCCGTAGGCGGTCGCAATGCCGGCTGCGTCCTGGCCACGATGTTGCAGTAACAGCAGACTGTCGTACACCAGTTGATTCACTGGCGCGCGCCCGACGATACCGATAATTCCGCACATATAATGCCTATCCTGAAAAATACGAGAGAGAAAACGAAAGATAAAACTAATAAGGTAAATAAGACCCGATACTGTCCGGCAGACGCAGCTTGATTTGCTGTACTGCCATCATCGCCATCGGCGAAAATCTGGCGTTAACCCACCATGGCTCTTTGGGAAATGGCGTATATCCTGCGAGCACAACCAGTATCAGGATAATCAGCACGCCTCGGACAATGCCGAACACAATACCAAGCCCCTGATCGGCCGGCCCCAGACCGGTAGCCTCAATAAGGGTGGCAAGGGTCACGTTGACCAGGCCGACAACCAGCAGGATGGCAATGAATACCACCGCATACCCGATGCCCATGCTGATCAGCGCGTTATTGATGTATTGCATTACCCAGGGATAAACCGCGGGACCCCACCAGATCGCGCCGATAAATGCGGCAGCATAAGCAATTAATGAGAAGGCTTCTTTAAGAAACCCTCTCATTAATCCAAGGAGCCCCGAGACAGCAATGATCCCAAGGCAGGTGTAATCAAATTCGGTCACTTCAATGCATGGATATCAATTCGATGAAATGAAACCGTTGTCATAACCCAGTGAACGAAGACGGGTTTGCGCTGCCTGCGCCGCCTCACGAGATTTGAACGGGCCAACACGCAAACGGTAAATCTGCTTGCCATTTACAACTGAATTTTGCACATACGCATTGGATACGCCATCTGCTGCCAGCTTGCTGCGACGGCTTTGGGCATCGTCCGAAGAACCGTAGGAAGCGATCTGCAGGGAATAATCGCCCGATGTGACCTTGGGTTTGCTTTTCTCTGCAGGTGCAGGTTCGCGACCTTCCAGAATAGCCAGCGCGCGTGAACCGTCATCGGTACGATTGTCATCCCTGATGACGCCCGGTTTTTTAGGTGGCTCGGCGGGCTTGCTGGCAGCCGCTTTTTTGCGCTCGGCTGCCCTTTTGGCATCTGCCTGAGCCTTGGCGGCAGCCTCGGCTTCCTGTTTTTGCCTTGCAGCCTGATCTTCTGGCGTTACCGGCTGGTTAGCGGTGCCTGATGCGATGGAACGGTTCGGGTCAATGGCTTCCGTTAAGCCCGTCAAACCCGGATCCTGGGTGGCTGGTGTTGTTTCCGGCGTTTGTGGCGGCTCTGCCGTCCCGGAGGCGACGGATCCACTGACTGGCGGCGTTTGTGGCGCGCTGCCATCAACTGTAGCCTGCTGCGAGGTGGAACTCGGACCATTGGATTCTACGCCTGGGGTTGTTGTTACCGACAGGGAATTGCTGTCGCTTCCCCCACCCGAAACAAGAGGCGGCTTCTGGGCGGGTGTTGGCGTATTGTCTGAGCCGCCGGTATCCAGAACCATAGGCACAATAATGACAGCGGCCAGCACAAGAATAATCGCACCGATCAGGCGGTTTCTGGCTTTGACCCGCAGATCATTGGCCTGGTTCTGTTCAGACTGGGTACGGCGTTGTCCCGGCCGATTATCATCTTGTGAATTGAATAAACCCATAACTTATTCCCGACTATTTATAAAGATACGCTTTCAGACGGCTGGTCGTCCCAAATGCTGTAAAACGGCGGCCACGGTTAAAAACGAGCCAAACACGACTATTCTATCATTGTCAGCGGCCTTTGAATGCGCAGATTCATAGGCAGCCGCCGGAGAATCGAAAACGGTAACGCTTGGTAACCCTTCGGCGTCTGCCGGAAACTGCTGACGTATTCGCCGGGCGATATCCTCACCGCTGCGACTGCGCTCACCACCCAGGCTGGCACAATACCAGTGATCCACCTTGCGACCAAACTTTTTGATGACTTCGTCACAATCCTTGTCATTGACCATCCCTACCACCGCATGGGTATAGGGAAAATAGGCCATGCTGTCCAGATTGTGAGCCAGCACGGCCGCAGCTTGCGGATTATGCGCCACATCAAGCACAACGGTAGGCTGGCCGGGAATAATCTGGAAACGGCCGGGCAGCACCGCCTGAATCAGGCCCTGACGCACCGATTGCTGGGGAACGGCTAGCCTGTCGCGTAATGATTCGATTGCAGCAAGCGCGGCAGACGCATTCAGCAACTGATTGGCGCCACGCAAAGCGGGATACGCCAGTGCATTACGCCGCTGATGACGGCCGGCAAACGCCCACTGCTGTTTGTCGGCCGAATAGTTAAAGTCGTGCCCGAACAACCACAAATCTGCTTCAATTTCACGCGCGTAGTCCAGCACCGACTGTGGTGGTTGCGGATCGCTGCAGATGGCCGGCTTACCCTTGCGGAAAATATGCGCCTTTTCCCAGCCGATTTTTTCCCTCGTATCCCCGAGCCATTCAACATGATCAACATCAACGCTCGTGACAATCGAACAATCCGCATCTACGATATTGACCGCATCGAGCCGTCCGCCCAGCCCCACTTCCAGAATCGCGACATCGGTCTGGTATTCCTTGAACAGCAACAGCGCAGCCAGCGTGGTGTATTCGAAATACGTTAGCGATATATCGCCGCGCGCGGTCTCGATAAGCGCCAGTTGCCGGACGATCTGCTCGTCTGTAGCCAGTTCACCGCGAACACGGATGCGTTCATTAAAGTCGATAAGATGGGGAGAGGTATACAGCCCGGTTTTGTACCCGGCCGCCAGATAGATAGACTCGAGCATGGCACACGTAGAGCCTTTGCCATTGGTGCCACCGACAATGATTTTGACACCGCCACCCTCACAGGCCTGCAGGCGCTGGGCGACCGTTCTGACCCGGTCCAGACCGAGCTCGATGGCCGTGGGATGCAAGGATTCGAGATAGGCCAGCCAATCGGCCAGCGAGTGCTTACTAGTAGGAGCGGCGGACATAATAAAAATGAAATACCCGAAAGAAGGATTTTAAGTCATCAAAATGAAAAACGCCCTTACTTTCGGCCTTAACCGGAAATAAGGGCGTTCTTTACCTGCCGGCCACCGCCGACAGGGATGGAAACAGCACTGAAGATCTACTTGCGTTTGACCGGAGGCAGATCGGTGCAGGTACCATGGGCCACTTCAGCCGCCATCCCCACTGATTCGCCAAGCGTTGGATGCGGATGAATAGTCTTGCCGATATCAACCGAATCGGCGCCCATTTCCACGGCCAGCGCCACTTCAGAGATCAGGTCACCGGCATGGGTACCTACAATGCTACCACCAATAATGCGATGCGTTTCGGCATCAAACAGCAGCTTGGTGAAGCCTTCCGAGCGACCGTTGGCAATGGCACGTCCTGAGGCGGCCCATGGGAACACGCCTTTTTCGAACTTGATGCCCTGCTTTTTGGCTTCTTCTTCGGTCAGCCCTGCCCAGGCCACTTCCGGATCGGTATAGGCAACAGAAGGAATCACGCGTACATCAAAATAACTCTTGTGCCCGGCGATCACTTCAGCGGCCACATGCGCTTCATGAACGGCTTTGTGCGCCAGCATGGGTTGCCCAACAATATCGCCGATGGCGAAAATATGCGGCACATTGGTGCGCATCTGTTCATCGACATTAATGAAGCCACGTTCGGTTACCTGAACACCGGCCTTGTCGGCACCGATCTTTGCACCGTTGGGAGAACGCCCTACCGCCTGCAACACCAGATCGTATCGCTGCGGTTCGGCCGGAGCGGCTTCGCCTTCGAATTTGACCCAGATACCG
Organism: Advenella mimigardefordensis DPN7; assembly: GCF_000521505.1. Lineage (GTDB taxonomy): Bacteria > Pseudomonadota > Gammaproteobacteria > Burkholderiales > Burkholderiaceae_B > Advenella > Advenella mimigardefordensis. The sequence continues at coordinate 2,198,235 of NZ_CP003915.1, read as the reverse complement.
TCAGGCTTGGCCTCGGCCGACACCGTTTTGGTTTTGACCATGATTTGATCAAACCGGCCTTCGTTTTTCTTTTGCCATACCTTGACCAGATCGCGATCTGCGCCCTGCATCAGGCCATCGAGCATCTCCACGACGTCCAGGCGTGCGCCCAGAGCCGAATAGACGGTGCCCATTTCCAGGCCGATAATGCCGCCACCGATGATCAGCATTTTTTTCGGGATGCTTTTCAGTTTCAAAGCACCGGTGGAATCAATAATGCGCTCGTCTTCAGGCAGGAATGGCAGTTTCACAGACTGACTGCCCGCAGCAATAATGGCATGCTTGAACGCAACCGTTTCGCTTGAGCCGTCATCTTTCTGTACAGTCAGATGGTATTCGTCGGCAAACTGCCCCAGACCCTGAATCACCTTAACCTTGCGGGCCTTGGCCATACCGGTCAGGCCGCCGGTCAGCGTGGAAACCACCTTGTCTTTGCTTGCACGCAACTTGTCCAGATCAATGGCTGGCTCACCAAAAGTAATGCCATTTTCCGACAGATGTTTGGCTTCTTCCAATACGGCAACACTGTGCAGCAGCGCTTTGGAAGGAATACATCCCACATTCAGGCAGACCCCGCCCAGTGTGGCATAGCGTTCAACCAGCACCACACTTAAACCCAGATCAGCAGCACGGAAAGCTGCAGAATAACCGCCAGGGCCGGCGCCCAGCACCAGTACGTCGCAGCCGTCTGCGGGTGCCGAAGCCGGAGGCGAATACCGAACCTCGCTGCTGTCGGCAGCCGCTTGCGCCGGCCGCTGGTCTGCGGCAGCACTGGCTTGCTCCGCAGCAGCACTGCTGGCTGCGGGTTTCTGAGCCGCCGCCTCGCTTTTAGCAGCAGGCTGGGCCGCTGCTTTATCGCTGGCAGCCGCTTGCGCTCCGGCAGCGGCCGCTTCAAGCATCAGAATGACCGTGCCTTCTGACACCTTGTCACCTACTTTGACAGAAAGGGACACCACTTTACCGGCAGCCGAAGAAGGGATCTCCATTGAAGCCTTGTCCGACTCAACGGTAATCAGGCTCTGTTCTTCCTTAACCGTATCGCCTTGTGCAACCAATACTTCGATAACTTCGACTGCATCGAAGTCACCAATATCGGGCACCTTGATTTCTACTTGACTCATCAATCTCTCCCGTCAGATCAGGACACGGCGGAAGTCCGCCAGAACAGATGCCAGATATGCATTAAAACGCGCGGCAGCGGCACCGTCGATGACCCGATGATCATAGGAAAGCGACAGCGGCAACATCAGGCGCGGCGCGAACTCCTTGCCATTCCATACCGGTTGCATGGATGATTTGGAGACGCCCAGAATGGCCACTTCAGGCGCATTGATGATGGGGGTAAAGCTTGTACCGCCAATACCGCCGAGTGAACTGATAGAGAAACACCCGCCCTGCATCTGGTTCGGTGACAACTTGCCTTCGCGCGCCAGTTTAGCCAGCTCTGACATTTCCTTAGCGATCTGACTGACCGCTTTTTTGTCCGCATCGCGAATCACCGGCACGACCAGGCCATTTGGCGTATCGGCTGCGAACCCGATATGAAAGTACTGCTTGAGCACCAGATTATCGCCGCTGAGCGAGGCGTTAAACTCAGGGAATTTCTGCAGCGCAGACACAACCGCCTTGATCAGGAACGCCAGCATCGTGAACTTGACGCCGGCTTTTTCATATTCCTTGTTCATGGAAACGCGGAAGGCTTCCAGATCCGTGATATCGGCCTGCTCGTTATTGGTCACATGTGGAATCATGACCCAGTTGCGATGCAGGTTAGCGCCGGAAATTTTCTTAATGCGCGACAGCGGTTTGCTTTCAATCGGCCCGAATTTGGAGAAGTCGATATTCGGCCAGTCCAGAACACTTAAGCCGCCACCGCCCACCTGAGAACGGGTGGTGGTAGAAGATGCGCTGGTACCCACGGCAAGCGCTGCCTTAACGAATTTGCGAACATCGTCTTGCGTGATGCGCTGTTTTTCACCAGAGCCGGTAATCTGAGTCAGATCGACACCCAGTTCACGAGCGAATTTCCGAACTGAGGGCGAGGCATGCGGCAAACTGCGTGCAGAAACGGCGGAGCCAAAAGCAGCGGTAGGAGACACCCGTTGCTGTGCGGCGCTACCGGCCTGAGGTGCGGCCGCCGTGGCTGCTGCAGGTTCACTCTGGGCCTTGTTGGCAGTGCTATCCGCGGGCTTGCCGGCTGGCTCGGCGGCGGCAGGCGCTTGAGCCGAACCTGCGCTGGATTTGAGCTTGACAATGGCCGTCCCTTTGGCCACTTTGTCGCCCACTTTTACCAGCACGGCCTCCACTTCACCCTCGTCGGACGAAGGGATTTCCATGGATGCCTTATCGGACTCCACGGTGATCAGGCTCTGTTCCTGCTTGACTTTATCACCCGCCGCAACCAGGACTTCAATGACTTCCACTTCGCTGAAGTCGCCGATATCCGGCACGGTCACTTCCACTGTGCCGCCGGCGGCGCTCTGCGCTGCCGGTTCTGCGGGAGCGCTGGCAGCCTGTGCGGGTTCCTGCGCCGGGTTCGCCTTCTCGTCGGCCGCGCTGCTGGCGGCAGGTTTGCTGTCCGCAGCTGCTGCCTGTCCGGCTTCAAGCGTCAGGATGACTGCGCCCTCTGCCACTTTGTCGCCAACCTTGACGTTAACCGCTTTGACGACGCCCGCTGCCGAAGAAGGAATCTCCATGGACGCCTTATCTGACTCTACGGTGATCAGACTTTGCTCTTCCTTGATGGTATCGCCCGGCGCGACCAGCAACTCAATGACTTCCACCTCACTGAAATCGCCAATGTCCGGAACCTTGATTTCGATTACATTGCTCATAATGATCTGCCTTATGCGTGGTGAGGATTGGCTTTGTTGGTGTCAATGCCATATTTCTGAATGGCTTCGCTCACTTTCGATTTGTCGATCGTACCGTCATCGGCCAATGCCTTGAGGGCGGCCAGAACAACGAAATGACGATCCACTTCAAAGTGCTCACGCAGTTTGTAACGGAAATCCGAACGGCCAAATCCATCAGTGCCCAGTACCCGGTAGGTGCGTCCTTTAGGCATAAAGTCCCGTACCTGGTCAGCAAACAGCTTCATATAGTCGGTCGACGCGATGATCGGGCCGTCTGTGGTTTCCAGTTGCTGGGTAATGTAAGGAATCCGGGGCTTGTCAGCAGGGTTCAGCAGATTGTGACGATCCACATCCAGACCTTCACGGCGCAGCTCGGTAAAGCTGGTCACGCTCCATACGTCTGACGAAATATCCCAATCCTGTTTGAGCAATTCCTGCGCCTTCATGACTTCGCGCAAAATCGTGCCCGAACCCATCAGCTGGACATGGTGCTTGCCACCGCTCGTAGACTGCAGCTTGTACATGCCTTTGATGATACCTTCTGCGTCGCCCTCTTTGAGTCCGGGCTGACCGTAGTTTTCATTCATCAGCGTGAGGTAGTAATACACGTTTTCCTGATTCTCAACCATGCGCTTCAGCCCGTGCTGCATGATCACAGCCACTTCGTGTGCGAACGTCGGATCATAGCTGACGCAGTTCGGGATAGTAGAAGCCAGAATATGACTATGTCCGTCTTCGTGCTGCAACCCCTCGCCGTTCAGCGTCGTGCGACCCGCCGTACCGCCCAGCAGGAAGCCCCGTGCCTGCATATCGCCGGCAGCCCATGCCAGATCGCCAACCCGCTGGAAGCCGAACATGGAGTAGTAAATGAAGAACGGAATCATGATGCGATTGTTGGTCGAATAGGACGTTGCCGCCGCAATCCATGACGCAAACGCACCCGCTTCGTTAATGCCTTCCTGCAGCAACTGACCGTCAGCCGATTCCTTGTAGTACATCACCTGGTTTTTATCCACAGGCGTGTACTTCTGCCCTTCCGGTGCATAAATGCCGATCTGGCGGAACAGGCCTTCCATACCAAAAGTGCGCGATTCGTCGGCCAGAATCGGCACAACCCGTTCGCCCAGCTGTTTGTCGCGCAGCAATTGATTCAGGAAGCGTACAAACGCTTGTGTAGTGGAAATTTCGCGGCCTTCTGCTGTTGGCTCAAGTACGGCCTTGAACACGTCCAGCGCCGGCACTTTGAGTTTTTCTTCAGCCTGCGGACGACGGCTTGGATAGTAGCCGCCCAGTTTCTCGCGCTGCTCGCGCAGATACTTCATTTCAGGCGAATCTTCAGATGGCTTGTAATAGGGCAGATTCTCGAGCTGCTCGTCGGTGACCGGAATATTGAAACGGTCGCGGAAGCCCCTGAGCGAATCGATGTCCAGTTTTTTCTGCTGGTGCGCCGGATTCTGGCCCTGAGCAATCGCGCCCAAACCGTAACCCTTGATGGTTTTGGCCAAAATCACGGTAGGCTGGCCGACCGCATTCTGGGCGGCATCAAACGCAGCATACACTTTGTAGGGATCATGGCCGCCACGGTTCAGGCGCCAGATTTCCTCGTCACTCATACGGCTGACCATTTCCAGCAGACGCGGATCCTTGCCGAAGAAGTGTTCACGAACATAGGCACCGTCGTTGGCCTTGCAGGCCTGGTATTCGCCGTCAACCGTTTCCTGCATGACTTTACGCAGAATACCTTCTTTGTCGCGCGCCAGCAGGGGATCCCAGTAACCGCCCCAGATCAGCTTGATCACATTCCAGCCGCTGCCACGGAATTCGCCTTCCAGCTCCTGGATGATTTTGCCGTTGCCGCGTACCGGACCGTCCAGACGCTGCAGATTGCAGTTAATCACAAAAATCAGGTTATCGAGTTTTTCACGTGCAGCCAGGCTGATGGCACCCAGCGATTCAGGTTCGTCCATTTCGCCATCGCCGCAGAAGACCCAGACTTTACGCTTGCTGGTGTCGGCAATGCCGCGGGCGTGCAGGTATTTCAGGAAACGGGCCTGGTAAATAGCCATCAACGGACCTAAGCCCATAGAAACTGTTGGGAACTGCCAGAACTCAGGCATCAGTTTGGGATGCGGATAGGAAGGCAGACCTTTGCCACCGACTTCCTGACGGAAGTTATCCAGTTGCTCGTCGGTCAGGCGTCCTTCAAGATAGGCACGTCCGTACACACCGGGGGAAGAGTGGCCCTGAAAATACACCAGATCGCCGCCATGATCTTCAGTGGCCGCATGCCAGAAATGGTTCTGACCGCAACCGATCATGGTTGCCAGTGAGGCAAAGGAAGCAATGTGGCCACCCAGATCGCCACCGTCTGCGGGATTGTGTTTGTTGGCCTTGACCACCATAGCCATGGCATTCCAGCGCACATACGAGCGGATGCGCTCTTCCATGGCCATGTTGCCAGGATGGCGCGGCTCCAGGCCGGGCGGTATGGTATTGACGTAGGCGGTATTGGGGGAATACGGGATGTTGGAGCCGGACCTGCGAGCCAGATCGGTCAGCCGTTCAAGCAGAAAGTGCGCGCGTTCCGGCCCCTCCCTGTCCAGCACTGCTTCCAGCGAATCCAGCCATTCCTGGGTCTCTACGCTATCCACATCCGTGGATTTGCCTGTCTGAGGGTTATCTGATGTAGACATTCAGTTCTCCATATCGATTTTTATCGTGGCCACGGCACTGACGTGTTTGTGTAACCATACCATTTTCGGTGCGCAGGGCAACCCGGTTTGCGGATTTGCACGCCTGACTGCTGCTCATTCTAAAAGAGCAAGCCGCCTATGACAAGGAAAATTTTATATAATGATATTGAATTTTATAATATGAAATTTACATTGCAGCGCAACATGACTAAATGACAAAATTTGTGCTGTTGCTGTGAATTTGCATTTAACTCCTTTAAAATGTCCAGGTTATGAATTGTGATCATGAGCATGCCCGAATTACCAAGCAAGTCTTTGCTTACCTCGTCTTTTTACGATAGCGCAAAATTCAAAAAACGCGGCCTGTACTGGATCACCCCCGTTTTTGTTCTGGTGCTGTATCTGCTGGTAATGGCCGGATTCTTCTGGCTGCAGCGCCTGCACAGCGAAAGCGTCATGTTCATCACCATGGACGAAGAAACCCGCCAGCAACGCCTGCTTTTTTTCGTCATCGCCCTCTCCCTCATTATTATTATCAGTTTGCTGGCGTTATGGCGCTATACGCGTTTTCGCTCACACGCCGAAGCGGCCCTGCAGGCCGAAACCAGTTTTCGCCGCGCCATGGAAAACTCCATGTCAACCGGCATGCGTGTGCTGGACATGCAGGGGCGTATCGCCTATGTTAACCCGGCTTTTTGCCGCATGATGGGATGGAACGAAGCAGACCTGCTCGGCAAAAGCACGCCCTTTCCCTATTGGGTACCTGGACGCTACGATGAGCACCAGCGCACGCTGGATATCCTCATGTCCGGCAAAACCCCCAGTACCGGCCTGGAAGTGGAAGCACAGCGACGCGACGGTTCGCGCTTCACTTCGCGCATGTACGTGTCTGCCCTGCGCGATCCCAATGGCGAGCAAATCGGCTGGATGACCTCCATGACCGACATTACCGAACCCAAGCGTGTACGCGAAGCGCTGGCCGCCGCTCACGAGCGCTTTATGACGGTACTCGAAGGGCTTGATGATGCCATTTCGGTCGTTGCCGATACCGTGAATGGTCGCGAATTGCTGTTTGCCAACCGTACCTATCGCCGTCTTTTCGGTTCCCAACCGCAGGGCCATGCCGAACTGCTGGCCGGCCGGCGTGGCCGTTTCACGGAAGACTCGATCGAGCAATACGCACCCAGCGTCAACAGCTGGTTTGAAGTGCAGCACCGCATGCTGGTGTGGACCGATGGCCGCCGCGTTCGCCTGCAGGTGGCACGCGATATTACCGAAAGACGCAAGCACGAAGAAGAATCACGCAACCAGCAGGAAAAAATCCAGCTCACCAGTCGCCTGACGACCATGGGGGAAATGGCCTCATCGCTGGCGCATGAACTGAATCAGCCGCTCACCGCCATCGCCAACTACAACATGGCGGCAGTCGCCATGCTCAAATCCGGACGGGCCACCAACGAGTCGCTGCTGTCTGCGCTGGAAAAGGCAGCCAACCAGGCTGAGCGCGCCGGCAAAATCGTCAGCCGCATCCGCGAATTCGTCAAGCGCAGTGAACCGCGTCGCCAGCGCGTACCGGTTGAAGAAATTGTCGAACATGCACTGGATTTTGCCGAGATCGATGCCCGCAAGCGGCAGATTCGCATCGAGGCCATCATTCCCGATCATATTCCCCATGTGCTGGCAGACCCGATTCTGATCGAGCAGGTACTGCTGAATCTGGTCAAGAACGGCCTGGAAGCCATGAACCACTCCGAGCATGATCTGCTGACCGTGGAAATCAAACTGCAGGGCCAGCTCGTTGAATTTATTGTGACGGATCGTGGCCATGGCATACAAGAGCCGGAACGACTGTTCGAGCCTTTTTTCAGTACGAAATCAGAAGGACTGGGAATGGGCCTGAATATTTGCCGCACCATTATTGAATCCCACCACGGCAGGCTGTGGGCACAGGCCAATCCGGAAGGAGGCACCCTGTTTCATTTCACTCTGCCCTGTGCTCCACAAGAGCCCAATGACACACCTATCAAAGAGGAATTAACCGTATGAATAACCCAGGCAGCATTGTATATATCGTAGATGATGACGAAGCGGTACGTGATTCACTACGCTGGCTTCTTGAGGCCAACGGCTATCAGGTTGTGGCCTTCGACAGCGCGGAAAAATTCCTCGAAGGTTACAATCCGAATGTCGTCAGCGTGCTGATTGCCGACGTGCGGATGCCCGGCATGTCCGGTCTGGAATTGCAGGAAACCCTGGTGGCCCGCAAGGCAACGATCCCCGTGGTGTTCATTACGGGTCACGGCGATGTGCCCATGGCCGTGTCCACCATGAAAAAAGGCGCCGTCGACTTCCTGGAAAAACCATTTAACGAAGCAGACCTGCGTGAAATTATTGCGCGCATGCTGGAACAGGCAATCAATAATGCATCTGAACAGCAGGCCCGCAAAAACCACGAAGAACTTATTGGTCGCCTGACTGCGCGCGAACAACAGGTTCTGGAGCGCATTGTGGCCGGCAGGCTGAACAAACAAATCGCTGACGATTTGAATATCAGTATCAAAACAGTGGAAGCGCATCGCGCCAACATCATGGAGAAACTGGAAGTGACGACGGTAGCAGATTTAATGAAAGTGGCATTGGTAAAGTAGGATAGCGAAAACAACATGACGGCACGTATTATTGATGGCAAACAGCTGGCCGAAAAACTCAAGCTGCAACTGGTCCCGCAACTGGCCCGGCTTAAGGAACAGGGCATTGTCCCATCCCTCACGGTTATTCTGGTTGGTGACGACCCTGCCTCGCAGGTGTATGTCAATCACAAGGCGAACACTTTCAACAAACTGGGACTGACCTCTTCAGTTGAAACCTACCCGGCCCAGATGACCGAAGCCGAACTGCTGGAACGCATCCACACGCTCAACAACGATCCTGCTGTCAATGGCATACTGGTACAGTTGCCTCTGCCGCCCCATTTCAATGCCGATACCGTTATCGAAGCCATCTCGCCAGCCAAGGATGTGGATGGATTTCATGTCAGCAACGCCGGCGCACTGATGATCGGCAAGCCCACCTTCATTCCCTGCACCCCATACGGGGTCATGAAAATGCTGGAAGATGAGCAGGTAAATATTCGCGGCGCTGAAGCTGTCGTGGTTGGCGCCAGCAATATTGTCGGCAAACCCATGGCCCTGTTGCTGCAAAAAGCCGGCGCCACTGTGACCATCTGCAATTCCAAAACCCGCGATCTGGGCGCCCAAACCCGACGCGCCGATATTCTGGTCGTTGCCACCGGCAAGCCCGAAATGATCACGGGGGATATGATCAAACCCGGTGCAGTGGTGATTGATGTGGGCATCAATCGCGGACAGGACGGTAAACTCAAGGGGGATGTGCAATTTGAAAGCGCCCGCGAAGTGGCTTCTGCCATCACACCGGTACCCGGCGGCGTTGGCCCCATGACCATTGTCATGTTGCTCATCAATACCGTACACGCAGCCGAACAACAGAATCTGAAACAGAAAAGATAACCATGACTCAAACTCAGGATGTCCAGACCGCAAACGCTGGCAGCAATCCGCTGCTCGCCCCTATTTCGGATCTGATTGACTACGCGTCAATCAAGCCCGAACATATCGCGCCTGCCATTGAAGCACTGCTGGCGCAAACGCGCCAGGGGATAGAAGCACTCATCAGCGATAACACGCAGCCCGATTGGGATCATTTTATTGAACCCATGGAAGCGTTGTCCAGCCGCCTATGGCGGGCCTGGTCGGTTGCCGGACACCTGAACGCCGTCATCAATACCACGGCGCTGCGTGAAGCCTATAACGGTATGCTGCCGGTCATTACTGAGTTCTCCACCTGGATCGGCCTGAATCAGGATCTGTTCGCACGCTATCTCGCGGTTTCCAGAAGCGCCGAATTCGCCAGCTACACACCTACCCGTAAGCGCATTATTGAACTTGCGCTGCGCGATTTCCGCTTGAGCGGTGTCGAGCTTGAAGGCGAACAAAGGCAGCGCTACGCGCAGTTGAATGAAGAGATCGCTCTTACATCACAGAAGTTTTCGGAGAACGCACTGGATGCCATGGACAACTGGCATTATCAGGTTGATGATGCCGCCATGCTCGAGGGCTTGCCACAGGACGTGATTGACGCGGCAGCCCAGGCGGCGAGTGAGGCCGCTGCTCTGGCCGACGCAACCGATGCTGCCGATGTTGCCACCCGTGCAGATAATGCCGACAAGCCCGCCTCTGCCGGCTGGCGCTTTACGCTGAAAATGCCGTCTTATCTGCCGGTCATGCAATATGCAAAAAATGCGACTCTACGTGAAGCGCTCTATCGCGGTTATGCCACACTCGCGTCTGAACTGGGTGACCCTCAGTACGACAACTCATCGGTCATAGAAAAGCTGCTCGATTTGCGACTGGAAGATGCACAGCTGCTGGGTTTCAGCAACTTCGCACAAATGCGTCTGCAAACCCGGATGGCCCAATCGGCCGAGCAGGTAATTGACTTCCTGCGCGATCTGGCCGCCAAGGCGCGCCCGTTTGCGCAACGCGACGTTGCCGCCCTGCGCGATTTTGCTGCCACGGAACTGGGCATGACAACGCTGGAACCCTGGGACTACACTTACGTATCGGAACAACTGCGACAAGCCCGCTATGCCTACTCCGATGAAGAAGTCCGGCAATATCTGAGCGAAGAAAAGGTCATGCAGGGTCTGTTTGGCGTAATCAAAACGCTCTTTAGCATTGATCTGGTGCCCTTCGACGCCCCGGTATGGCATGACGATGTGCGGGTTTTCCAAGTACAGGAACAGGGACGGGCGATTGGCTATCTGTATACCGACCTGTATGCCCGCAAGGGAAAACAGAGCGGCGCATGGGTTGACAGTGAACGAAGCAGACACGTTACCGGTTCCCTCAGCATCATGCCGGTGGTCTATCTGAACTGCAATTTTTCGCGCCCGCAGGGCAGCAAACCCGCACTGCTCACACATGACGATGTGATTACCCTCTTCCATGAGTCCGGTCATGCCTTGCATGCGCTGCTGTCTAAAGTAGACGAACCTGCTGCTTCGCCTTTCGCCAGCGTGGAATGGGATGCGATCGAACTGCCGTCGCAGTTCATGGAAAACTTCGTCTGGGAATGGCCGGTTGTGTGCAGCATGGCCGTTCACTGGGAGAGCGGCAGGCAAATGGATCGCGATCTGTTCGATCGCCTGCTGTCGGCGCGCAATTTCCAGAGCGGTATGCAAATGGTTCGCCAGATCGAGTTCTCATTGTTCGACATGCTGATTCATACAAGTGCTGAACCGATTAAAATTGATGCCGTGATGCAAATCCTGAATCAGGTCCGTCAGGAAGTGGCCGTCATTATGCCGCCTTCCTGGAACCGTTTTGCCCATAATTTTTCTCACCTGTTTGCCGGTGGCTATGGTGCAGGGTATTACAGCTACAAATGGGCCGAAGTGCTGTCGGCCGATGCCTACAGTCTCTTTGAGGAACACGCCGACAGCGACCACGGAACTTTGAATCCGAAAATTGGTCAATTGTTCAAGGATCAGATTCTTGCCGTGGGGGGCTCGCGCCCTGCTGCCGAATCCTTTGAAGCATTTCGTGGACGTGGCCCCTCGCCGGAAGCCCTGTTGCGTCACAGCGGACTTGTGGCCGAGGCCGCCTGACCTTTAACTGGAAGTATCATGCATTTTCGTCTTTCCCTGATGCTGGCGCTGGCCGCACCGTTGGTATTGCATGCTGCCGTTGCCCAGGGCATCCCCGATGTCCCGGGCGCAACGCAAAGTCAGCGCCCCACAACCATCTATCCAATCGCCAATCACCTGCCTGATCTGTCTTTCTCGCTCAACGCAAGCGAAGGCAAAACCCTGACCGAAGAGTCAGTGAAAGGCAAAGTGGTCATGCTGTTTTTCGGCTACGCCAGCTGCCCTGACATCTGCCCCACCACCATGGCGCAATTGTCCGAAGTAATGCAGCAACTTGGACCCAGAGCCAGCGAAGCGCAAATTCTCTTCATCAGTGTTGATCCGCACCGCGATACACCAGAAGTGCTGCAGGCGTATGTGAACGCCTTCAATAATGGCGCTATCGGACTCACCGGCAGTGAACAACAGATCGCTTCGGTAGCACGCCGCTACCGGGTTGCCTACCAGATCAACAAGCCAAAGGACGCCAGCAACCCGCAGGCCTATGAAGTAATGCATGGCCGCGGCATTTACATCTTTGACAAAGAGGGCCACGCTCGCTATCTGGCCTCCGACAGCGAGACGCCGGAACAGGTGACGGAAAAAATTCGTACGCTGCTCTAAGCATTGACAGCCGCGGCAAGGCGCAATCGGCCGCAACAACTCCCGCATTTTGTTAAACTGGCAGTTAACTGCAATCAAATTGACCTGGGAAAGCTATGATCACATTACATCATCTGGAAGCGTCGCGTTCCTTCCGCATCATCTGGCTGCTGGAAGAACTTGAGCTGAGTTACCAGATTGAGCGTCACGAGCGTCATCCGGAAACCATGCGAGCACAAAGCTCCTTAAAGGCGATCCACCCACTGGGTAAAGCACCCGTGCTGTGCGACAACGGTTTCACCCTGATCGAATCCGGTGCCATTATCGAGTATCTTTTGAATCGCTATGATAATCGCGGATTGCGTCCGCCTGTCTGTTCTGAAGATTATCTGCGTTATTCACAATGGATGCATTTTGCCGAAGGCTCGCTCATGCCATCCGGCCTGCTTTCGCTGGTGCTCAGCAAAATGGCCAATGCCAGGGTGCCCTTCTTTGCGCGCTCGATTGTGAAAAAGACCGTGAACAGTACACTCGACAGCTTTGTCATACCCGATCTGAACGTCAAACTGGATTATCTGGATACTGAGTTGGGTAACACCGGCTGGTTCTGTGGCAGCCACTTCAGCGCCGCCGACATCCAGATGGGATTCGCGCTACAGGTGCTGCACGGACGTGGTCTGGTCGCCGATAACCTGCTCAATATCAAGGCATTCCTGGAGGCCATTCGCCTGCGCCCAGCCTATCAGCGTGCAAAAGAAAAAGCCGGCCTGCTTACACTGTCCCTGCCAGGAAAAAACGAAAGTCCGGAACCAACCGTTGCGCAGCCGGCTGAAGAAGCAGCCACATCGGTGCCTGCTGACGAGACCCGATAAGAGCTATACAGAAAGCGCGTTATTCGGACAATGCGCGTTATTAGGAAAATGCCTTATCGACGCGGCGCTGCTATAGAAGCAGCTGCCGCGCCGGATCAGGCCTGATCAATGTCCCAGATAAGCCTTGCGCACCTCATCGTTTACCAGCAGATTAGCACCGGTATCGGCCAGCACAACATTACCCGTTTCGAGCACATACCCGCGATCGGCCACGTTTAAGGCCTTGTTCGCGTTCTGCTCCACCAGAAAGACCGTTACCCCCTGGTCGCGGATGGTTTGAATAATGTCAAAAATCTGCGCAATAATCAATGGCGCCAGACCGAGTGTGGGTTCGTCCAGCAACAACAGGCGCGGTTTGCTCATCAGTGCCCGGCCAATGGCCAGCATCTGCTGCTCACCACCCGACATGGTGCCCGAACGCTGCGTTGCCCGTTCTTTCAAGCGGGGAAACAGCCCGAAAACGTGTTCGATACCCTGCTCTATCTCGTCCCGCTGCAGGAAAAAACCACCCATTTTCAGATTATCCAGCACAGTCAGATCTGGAAACACGCGTCGCCCTTCCGGTGAAACCGCTATACCACGACGCATAATCAACGAGGTTGGCTCAGTCGTAATATCCTGACCCAGAAACCGGATCGTACCCGATGAAGCCCTGGGATTGCCGCAGACGGTCATCAGCAAGGTCGTTTTCCCGGCACCATTGGCGCCGATCAGTGTAACGATTTCCCCTTCATTGACTTCAATAGACACTGAATTGAGCGCCTGGATGGCGCCGTAATGTGTGCTTACCTTGTCCAGTTTCAGCATCTTATTCTTCTCCCAGATACGCCTTGATAACCCGAGGATCGGCCCGCACCACCTCGGGTGCCCCGGTCACTATCGGTTTGCCGTGTTCCATCACCAGAATCCTGTCAGAAATGCCCATAATCAGGCTCATATCGTGCTCAATCAGCAGAACAGACAGGTCAAATTCGTGACGCAGGCGATTGATCAGGCCGGCCAGATCCTTTTTCTCTTGTGGGTTAAGCCCGGCTGCCGGTTCATCCAGCAACAGCAAGGTAGGTTTGGTAATCATGCAACGGGCAATTTCCAGCCGTCGCTGGTGCCCATACGCCAGCGTACCGGCTTCACGATTCGCATACTCGCGAATGCCCATGAAATCCAGCCAGAAAAGTGCCGCCTCCAGCGTTTTGCGTTCAGCCCTGCGATAGGACGGCAAGTTCAGCAGGCCTGCCAGAAAGCTGGATTCATGCTGGGTGTGCTGCGCCACCAGAAGATTTTCCAGCGCCGTGAGTGTTTTGAACAGGCGGACATTCTGAAAGGTGCGCACGACACCGCGCTGAGCCACCTTGTGGCTGGGCAAACCTGTTAACCCCTGGCCATGCAGATCGATCGCGCCTTCCGTGGGCTTGTAAAAGCCACTTATGCAGTTGAAGACCGTGGTCTTACCCGCACCGTTAGGCCCGATAATGGCAAAGACTTCATTCTTCTGCACTTGCAGGCTGACCGAATCTACCGCCAGCAGACCGCCAAAACGCATTTTCAAGGATTCGACACGCAGGACAACATCACTCATTTTCCAATCTCCACGTGAGGACGTTTGACAGGCAGCAGGCCCTGCGGGCGCCAGATCATCATCAGCACCATGACCAGACCGAAGATCAGCATGCGGTACTCGGCAAACTGCCGTGCCAGCTCAGGCAGCACCGTTAACGCAACGGCGGCCAGAATCACGCCGATCTGCGAGCCCATGCCACCCAGAACAACAATGGACAGAATCAGTGCCGACTCAATAAACGTAAACGATTCGGGATTGACCAGACCCTGACGCGCCGCAAAGAAAGCACCACCAAAGCCGGCGAACATCGCACCCAGCGTGAACGCCGACAATTTGATTTTCGTGGGATTCATACCCAGTGAGCGGCAGGCAATCTCATCTTCGCGCAGCGCTTCCCAGGCACGACCAACCGGCATGCGGATCAATCGGGCCGAAATAACAAATGTAATAACCGCAAGTACCAGCGCCATCAGATAAAGATAGATCACCACGTCTACGGTTTCAAACTTCCAGCCCATTAGCTGGTGAAAGGTCTGTTGTCCTTCCGGCGCACTACGAGTCATCTCATAGCCGAAGACCGATGGCTTGGGAATACCCGAAATACCATCAGGGCCACCGGTCAGGCTGGTCAGATTGGTGAGCAGCAGACGAATGATTTCACCAAAACCCAGAGTGACAATGGCCAGATAGTCACCGCGCAGGCGCAGCACAGGAAAACCCAGCACAAAGCCGAACAACGCAGCGAACAAGCCCGAGAGAGGCAGTGCCTGCCAGAAACCCCAGCCCGCCCAATGGTATAACAGCGCATAGGTATAGGCACCCACGGCATAGAACCCGACAAACCCCAGATCCAGCAGTCCGGCAAAGCCAACTACGATATTCAGCCCCAGGCCCAGCATGACATAAATTAATACCAGCGTAGCAATATCGATCTGACCGCGATCACCAAAAAAGGGCCAGACAACCGCGATCACCAGCATCACGGCGAACAGGCCGAACATGGTCTTTTGACCAAGCACGGCGTGTTTGTCCGAACGCAGCTTTTTCGCCGGCGCTGTTTTATTGCCCTTGAAAATCAGCGGCTTGAGCAATTGCACCACAAACACAATTGCCATGCCGATCAAAACAACCGTCCACTCCGGGACAATCGTCGTGTTAATGCCCTTGCGAACCAGGCCCAGCCCGAAAATGGGTGTCAGAAGAATGCCGGCTACCAGCGTGGCAATAATGGCGTTTTTAAGATTCTGCGTCATACTTTTTCCACCTCCGGTTTACCCAGCAATCCAGTCGGTCTGAACAACAGGATCAGCACCAGCAAGCCAAAAGCAACAATGTCCTTGTATTCGGAACCAATATAGGCGGCAGCCAGGGTTTCAGCCACCCCCAGCAACAGGCCGCCCAGAATGGCGCCCGGGACACTGCCGATGCCACCCAGCACAGCTGCGGTAAATGCCTTGATACCGGCAATAAAGCCTATGAACGGATTCAGCTTGCCTATGGTCAGCGCAATCAGCACGCCACCGACGGCAGCCAGCACGGCGCCCAAAATAAAGGTAAATGAAATAACCCGATTGGTGTCTATACCCAGCAGGCTGGCCATGTGCATGTCCTGAGAGCAGGCACGCGATGCGCGGCCCATGCGGGAATGACGAATGAAAAGCGTGAGTGCGACCATCAGCACAAACACCACACCCATGATCATCAGCCTGGAATAGGTCAGCGTAATGGCAAAATCGCCGCCCAGGCTGAACTGGAACGATCCTGCCAGCAGGTTGGGTACGGCCATATCGCGCGAACCCTGACCGATGGCAACCCAGTTCTGCAGAAAGATAGACATCCCGATAGCGGAGATCAATGCGACCAGGCGCGGGCTGCCCCTCAAGGGTCTATAGGCGATCTTTTCGACCGCATAGCCGTAAAATCCGGTAACCACAGCCGAAATCAGCAACATGGCGATAATCACCACGGGTATCGGAATACCATGATTAATCCCGAGGGCTGACAGCGTGACCAGCCCCACATAGGCACCAATCATATAGATCTCGCCGTGGGCGAAGTTGATCATGCCGATAATGCCGTACACCATGGTGTAGCCGATGGCGATCAGGGCATAAATCGCCCCCAGCGACAGGCCATTGATCAGCTGTTGAATGAATTGAGGTAAAAATTCCTGCATAATGCGCTCCCCGTGCCGCCCTCATTCCGCCTGAAAATCTGTCTGGAAGGAATGGCGGTCCCGATGCTCTTATTGGTTTACGTCGTTTCTGATAGAACAGGCGCGGCGGCGAACGATCACCCTCGCCCGGGTTTGATATGCCGCGCGTATCTGCTAAGCCTGCACGCTGCGTGGACGGCCAAGGTTCCACATCAGAACACGGAATGGTGCCAGCAACATCGCATTAATCACAAGCTTGATGCCCACATCGCCCGTAGCCAGCGTGACCCATGGTACATCGGTACCGGCAAAGGCTACACCAAAAAACAGGAACGTATCAATGATAGCAGCCAGCCAGCCCGCGATAAACGGTGCTTTCCACCAGGACTTATCACGTAGTTTGTCAAAAACCAGGATATCGAGCAATTGCGCCGTGAGAAACGCCACGCCGGAGGCGATCGCAATGCGCGAATCTGCCACCACATAAGACGCCAGCACGGCAAAGATAAAGCCAATAGACACCACCTGGCGCGCCCGCGACGGACCGAAACGCCGGTTCAGCAGGTCTGTTACCAGAAAACAGACGGGATACGTGATGGCACCCCAGGTTAGCCAGGCGTTGATATGGAACTGTGGCTGTACCAGAATATTGGACGATACGATAATCAGCCCCATGATGGCAACCGCCAGCAGGGTCTGGTTTATCGTCATTTTTTCAAATCTTGTGTTCTTCATACTATTTTTTTCCTGAATCCTGAGCGGGCTGAGCGGCGGCGGCGGATTCCTGCGCCATCTGGGCTGCCCGATCATTGGCCGCCTGCATGGCCGCCTGTACTAATCCTGCAAAATCCCCCTGCGCAAACCGGTTCAATGCCGCAGCGGTCGTGCCGCCAGGCGAGGTCACATTTTCCCGCAGGCGTGCCGGCGACTGATCAGAACCCGCCGCCAGCAGACTCGCCCCCTTGAGAGTGGCCAGTGCCAGGCGCTGTGCCTGCTCCTGGTCCAGCCCCAGGCTGATACCGCCGGCTATAAGCGATTCAATAAACAGGAAAACATAGGCAGGGCCACTGCCGGAGAGCGCGGTAACGGCATCCAGTTGCGTTTCCTGGTCGACCCAGACCGCTTCGCCGACAGAACTAAGAATGTCCTGGGCCCGTTGCCGATCCGCCGCCGGAACGCCTGGCGTAGCATAGAGCCCGGTAATACCCTGCCGAATCAGCGCTGGCGTATTGGGCATACAGCGGATAAGCCGGGTTGTACGCGTCGGTGCAGCCTGATCAAGCCAGCCGGACAACAGCGTGGTTGGAAGACCAGCGGCAATACTGATGACCAGCGTATCGTCCTGCAAAAACGGACGCGTTGCCTCAATGGCCTGTTGCATAACTTGCGGCTTAACCGCATAGATCCAGACTTTACATTGACTGAGTGCTTCGCAAGCCACTGCCGCAGTGACTACGCCCCTGGCATCCCAGGCTGCGCGCGTTGCCTCACCGGGATCCACCACCAGGATATCCTGAGGCTGACACAGGTTGCCAAGCAAGCCGCCCAACATGGCGCCGGCCATATTTCCGCCGCCGATAAAAGCGATAGTGAGTGAATTTTTCATGGTCAGGGATTGTACTCTGCTAATGCCCGACAGCACATCAGAAAATACGCTGAGCCAGACAAAAAAGACAAGCAAACGGGTGATTTTACTGGACTTTCGGAGTAAATGCCCGGCCCAGAGGCGGGTTAGGGATAGTCACTATTCTGTCACAAACAAGACATACTATAATGCCGTTTATCACATCCCCGTTTTGCGGCGGGACATTCCTACTCCCCGGAGAATCCAAAAATGCGCTATACGATCCGTACTTTGTCCCTGGCCTGCGCCATGTCCTTTGCCAGCTTCGGTGCCGTCGCGGCCACCAATGTGACTTTCTGGCACTCGATGGAAGGACCGCTGGGTGAGCGCGTTAACGACATTGTCAAAGATTTTAATGCATCCCAGCAGGATTACGCTGTTCAGGCAACCTACAAAGGCAATTACGGGGAGTCCATGAATGCCGGGATCGCCGCATACCGCGCAGGGCAGTCACCGGACATCATTCAGGTATTTGAGGTGGGTACTGCCACCATGATGTATTCCAAAGGTGCCATTGAACCCGTACAGGAAATGGCCGAGAAAGCCGGTAATCCTCTGGATCCGAAAGCATTCGTGCCCGGTATTGCAGGCTACTACTCCGACACCAGCGGCAAGCTGGTTTCCATGCCCTTTAACAGCTCTACACCGGTCATGTTCTACAACAAGGACCTGTTTAAAAAAGCCGGTCTGGATCCTGAGCAGGGCCCCAAAACCTACGCAGACATTGAAGCCTTTGCGAAAAAGCTCAAGGCAGCTGGCGTCGAATGCGGTTACACCACCTCATGGCCTGCCTGGGTGCTGATCGAAAACTTTGCCGCCCTGCATAATGTTCCCTATGCATCCAAAGATAACGGTTTCGGCGGTCTGGACGCCCGAATCGATCTGCATTCAGATGCGTTCCTGAAGCACTTTGAGTTTCTGAGCAAGATGTCCAAAGAAGGCACCTTTACCTACGGTGGTCGTGGCGATGCCGCCAATGCCCTCTTTATCTCCGGCAAATGCGGCATGTTTACCGGCTCCAGCGGCACACGGGCCAACATCCTGAAAAACGGCAAATTTGAGTTCGGCGTTGCCAAACTGCCCTACTATGCCGACGTGAAAGGCGCACCACAAAACAGCGTGATTGGCGGTGCTTCGCTGTGGGTCTTCTCGAAAAAATCGCCTGAAGTCTATAAAGGCGTAACGGCATTCTTTCACTATCTGACCAAACCCGAAGTGGCTGCCAAATGGCACCAGGACACCGGTTATGTGCCTGTGGTGAAAGCCGCTTACGAAGCCACCAAGACTTCTGGTTACTACGATAAGAACCCCGGTACCGATGTTCCATTCGAGCAATTGAATGTGGAAACAACCGCACAATCACGCGGTGTCCGTTTAGGCTTCCTGCCCCAGATCCGTGACATCGAGGAAGGCGTGATGGAATCCATGTTCAGTAGCAAAGTGTCCATCAAGGATGGCGCGACCGATATGGAAAAACGCGCGAATGAATTGCTGGTCCGTTTTGAAAACGGCAACAAATAGGCGATTCTGAGTGGCAAGGCAGCGAGGGCATCGTGATGTTTCCCTCGCTGTTTTCGTTTTATCGCAGGCTTTATATTTTTTCGCATTTATATGCTGTCGGCCCTGCCGGCACAATAAATTTGCTCTATCGTATTCAGAATGAACAGAACGGTTTTTCCGGCCTTCGGCGCCGTTCCAGTTCGCCTAACGCCCTCTACCCGGGTTGCCTCGTTGTCCGCGGCGACTGCATCGGAACACTCTCATGGAAAAACGCGTTGTTTTCAACCATAAACTGTTGCCTTATCTGCTCCTGACGCCGCAGTTACTCATTACCGTCATTTTTTTCTTTCTGCCTGCAGGCCAGGCGATCTGGCAATCGTTTTTTATCGAATCGGCATTCGGTGGTGACCAGCAATTTGTAGGCCTGGACAATTACACCCGACTGTTCAGCAATAGTACGTATTACTCCTCGTTCTGGGTCACGCTCCTGTTTTCCGGCCTGGTTGCCGTAATCGGTCTGGCCGTCTCGCTCCTGCTGGCGGTCATGGCCAATCGCGTGGTACGGGTAGCCGGCGTCTACAAAACCCTGCTGATCTGGCCGTATGCCGTTGCACCGGCCGTCGTAGGGGTGCTGTGGGCCTTTCTGTTCTCGCCTGCCGTTGGTACGCTTGCCGTTTATATGGCCGATCTTGGCCTTGGCTGGAATCCGCGCCTGAACTCGACCGACGCAATGACGCTGGTGATCATCGCTGCCGTCTGGAAACAGATTTCCTATAACTTTCTGTTTTTCCTTGCCGGCCTGCAGTCCATTCCCACGTCCTTACTGGAAGCTGCCGCCATCGATGGTGCCAGCCCCTTCCGGCGCTTTCGTACCATTGTCTTTCCGTTGCTGTCCCCTACTACGTTCTTCCTGCTGGTCATCAATATCGTCTATGCCTTTTTCGAGACTTTCGCGATTATCGACACGACGACCCAGGGCGGCCCTGGCACGTCTACCAACATCCTGGTCTACAACGTGTACAAAACTGCCTTCCAGTCATTCGACTACGGCTCGTCCGGTGCCCAGTCGGTCATTCTGATGATGATTGTGATTGTGCTGACGGTCATCCAGTTCCGCTATGTTGACCGCAAAGTCCAGTATTAAGGAAACAAGGATATGATTGAACGACGCCCCATGCTGGACCTGCTGGCCCACCTGATCCTGATACTTGGATTGGCCGTGGTCGCTTTTCCACTGTATATTGCCATTGTCGCCTCTACACAAACTGCTCAGGAAGTGGCCAATGCGCCCATGTCGCTCTGGCCGGGCAGCCACTTTATCGAGAACTATACCACTGCCCTGATGGGCGGCTCGCATTCTGCGCCCAGCAGCGTGGCGCATATGCTGTGGGTCAGCTTTGTCACCGCCATGATCATTGCCGTAGGCAAAATTACCATTTCCATGCTGTCGGCGTTTGCCGTAGTGTATTTTCGCTTTCCGTTCCGGATGCTGTGTTTCTGGATGATTTTTATCACGCTCATGCTGCCTGTCGAGGTGCGCATTTCCCCAACCTTTGAAGTGGTCGCCGGGCTTGGACTGACCAATACCTACGCGGGCCTCACCTTGCCGCTGATTGCATCGGCCACGGCCACTTTCCTGTTCCGGCAGTTTTTCCTGACCGTACCCGATGAACTGATTGAAGCGGCGCGTATCGACGGCGCCGGCCCCATGCGCTTTTTCCGCGATATTCTGCTGCCCTTATCGAAAACCAGTATCGCTGCCCTGTTCGTGATCCAGTTCACTTACGGCTGGAACCAGTATTTGTGGCCACTGGTCATGAAAACCACAGACGATATGACGCCGATTGTGGTCGGTATCCGCACCATGATCGGTGGCGGCGACAGTGTGACCGACTGGAATATTGTGATGGCCACCGCGCTGCTCGCCATGATTCCGCCCGGACTGGTTGTCGTGCTGATGCAGAAGTGGTTTGTCAAAGGCCTTGTGGATACCGAGAAATAAAGGATTATTGAAATGGCAACACTACAGTTTAACGATATCAGAAAAACCTACCCCGGCAATGTGGCCGTGATCCACGGCGTAAACCTGGATGTACAGGATGGGGAATTCATTGTTATCGTTGGTCCCTCCGGTTGCGGCAAATCTACATTGATGCGTATGGTTGCCGGTCTGGAGTCGGTCACCGACGGCAGGATTCTGATCGACGGCAATATCGTCAACGACCTGGAACCGGCAGAGCGCGATATCGCCATGGTCTTTCAGAACTACGCGCTCTACCCGCATATGTCGGTCTATGAGAACATGGCTTATGGTCTGAAAATTCGTAAGCTGACCAAACAACAAATTGACGAGCGGGTACAGCAGGCCGCCGGTATTCTGGAACTGGGCAATCTGCTTGATCGTCGACCCAAACAATTATCCGGCGGACAGCGCCAGCGCGTGGCCATGGGCCGTGCGATTGTACGCGAACCAAAAGTCTTTCTGTTCGACGAACCCCTGTCCAATCTGGATGCCAAACTGCGCGTACAGATGCGCCTGGAAATCCAGAAACTGCATCGACGCCTGCGCACTACCAGCCTGTATGTCACCCACGACCAGGTAGAGGCCATGACGCTGGCCGATCGCATGATCGTGATGAACAAGGGTGTGGCCGAACAAATCGGCACACCCATTGAAGTATTCGAAAAACCGGCCACCACGTTTGTCGCAGCCTTTATCGGTTCGCCACCCATGAACCTGCTGCCGGTGTCCGTTGCCGCCAACGGCGACATCGTGAGCAAAGCCGGCCGGAAAATGGCCGTCCCTGCAACGCAAGTACCAGAGCTGGCGCGTGGTAAAGAGATTATTCTGGGCTTTCGACCGGAACACATGGTGCTGGATCAACCAGGCATCCCTATGACAATTGAAATGATCGAGATCCTCGGATCGGAAAAACTGATTCACGGACGCGTTGGCGATACACTGGCAGTAATCCGTTGCGATGTTCATGAAACGGCCACGGCCCATTATAAAATCGGCGACGAGATCAATGCAGGCGCGGACGCACGGCACCCGCTGCACTGGTTTGATCCGATCACGACGCGGCGTATTGATTAAACAGATAAGGTCGGCACTTGTGCACGACACTTGCATCGTTGCCTTAGGCTGCGAATCACAGCTCCTTCTGCAGACTGATTTGATCCCGCGATAAACCGCATAGCACGGCCTGTGCCAGCATGGCCGAAACAACACACATAAAAAACCGGAACAATCTTAAATTGTTCCGGTTTTTTTGTATGCCGGTTTGCCGGCTTCACTGCAGCAGGCCCGATAAACGGCCCGCCCATCGATTTACTTCACAGCCGTTTTGCTGCCATCCTTGTGCCAGGTGTAGACGTCGAACCTGAACTCGTTCAGGTCACCCTGTTTGTTCCAGGACAGATCACCAATCACAGACTTCACTGTATTGCCATGCAGCCATTCAGCGACTTTTTCAGGATCGGTGCTTTTGGTGGCTTTGATCCCTTCAACAATTGCCTGGGTTGCCGCATACGAGGTCAGTTGGAAAGCGCCGGATGCGTTACGGTTTTTGGCTTTGAATGCCTCGACCACGGCTTTGTTTTCTGGCAGCGCAGAGTAATCGGCAGGCAGCGTCAGCAGCATGCCTTCAACGGCATCACCTGCGATGGCATTGATTTCAGGATTACCGGCGCCTTCAGGCCCCATGAATTTGACTTTCAGACCTTGTTCGGCCGCCTGACGCATGAGCAGGCCCATTTCAGGATGGTAGCCACCGTAATAAACAAAATCAACGCCCGCTGACTTCATTTTGGTAATAACGGAAGAGTAATCGGTCTCGCCTGCGTTAATACCTTCGAAAAGAACAACGTTAACATTGGCCTTTTTCAGATTGTCCTGCACGGATGAAGCAATACCCTGACCGTAAGATTGCTTGTCATGCAGAATGGCGACTTTGCTGGGCTTGACGCTGTCGATGATATATTTTGCGGCGGCAGGACCTTGCTGGTCATCACGCCCGATAGTGCGAAAAACGAAATCGAAATTTTTGCCATCCGTCACGTTAGGTGCCGTTGCAGAAGGCGTAATCATAACGACCCCTTCCTGGTTGTAGACAGAGGCGCCGCCTACCGTCGCGCCCGAGCAGACCGGACCTACGACAAAACCGATTTTCTTGTTAACGACGTTATTGGCCGCAATAGGACCCTGTTTGGGTTCGCAGGCATCGTCAACTTCGACCATTTCGAATTGCTGGCCATCGTATCCGCCCGCTGCGTTGACAGATTCAATTGCAGTGCGGATGCCTTCACGAACCATGTCGCCATATTGGGTCACCGGTCCGGTCACCGGCCCGACTGCCGCGATTTTAATCGTATCTGCAGCCAGTGCCTGGGTCGACAGCATCAGGCCGGCAGAGATGGCCACGGACAGTGCAGACGCTTTCAGATAATTCATTTGTAATACTCCGGTAATGTAAGAATACGTAAGAACGTTTAACGCTGCTATTCTCGCACTTTTTTTCGAGATGGTTCAATTTTGTGCGAAATTTCAAGGTAAACCCTGATCTGCAACAGGAGATCGCACTGACTTGACTACATGCTGCGAACCTTGCCGTTAAGCATTCTGACGCCGGTCAGCTCGCAGCGATAGATCGCATCGGCCAAAGCATCAATCGCCTGCAATCGCGGAAAGCTGCGACGCCAGATCAGCACCACTTCGCGGTTGGGCACCGGCTCCTTTAGCGGCACATAATGCACCAGATCATCAGCCGCAGGCGGCTTCTCGGGTAACGCTGTCATGGGTAACAGCGTAATCCCCAGGCCGGCAGCGACCATGTGGCGGATGGTTTCCAGTGACGAGCCTTCAAACGAACGCTGAATGCCGTCTGCGGCAGCGGAAAACCGCGACATTTCCGGGCAGACTTCCAATACCTGATCACGAAAGCAGTGGCCTGCACCCAGCAAAAGCATCGTTTCCTGCTTCAGCATTTCGGTATCAATTTGCGCCTTCCCTGCCCAGCGATGATAACGGGGAACGGCGGCAATAAAGTCTTCTTCATAAAGCGGACGAACCTCCAGACCCGCTTCCGGCAATGGCAAAGCCACAATGGCGCAATCGATCTCGCCCTGGCGCAGCAGCTCAAGCAGGCGCACCGTAAAGCTTTCCTGAAGAATTAAGGGCATCTGCGGTGTGAGGCGCAATTGCAGGGGAATCAGCTTGGGCAGTAAATAGGGGCCGATCGTATGAATGACGCCAACGCGCAATGCGCCCGTGAGGGGATCATTCCCCTGCCTGGCGATTTCTTTTAAATTAGCGCTTTCTTCGAGAATCTTCTGCGCCTGCGTAACAATCCGCAAGCCGGTCGGCGTGACGCCCACTTCGTTGCCCCCGCGTTCGAAAATCACCACACCCAGTTCATCTTCAAGCTTTTTGATGGCCACCGACAAGGTTGGCTGGCTGACAAAGCAGGCCTCGGCCGCACGACCAAAATGGCGTTCACGGGCAACTGCAATGATATATTTGAGTTCGGTAAGCGTCACACCGGGCTCCGCATAAAATAAGGGTCAAGTGGCTGCAAATGCAGCCGTGGACAGGATAGTCCTGGTAAAACGCGCGTATTCTGAGTCCTGGCTGAGGGTTCAGAACGAATACCACCGGCTCAGGCACGTCATATTCTGAGCAAATCTGCCCGCTGCCGCGCCCACCGTTGCAAGTGCGCCGCTGCCGCCTCGGGATGCGTTGCCTGCAACCATTGCGCGGTCTCACGCGCCTGCTCGGCAATGGGCGCATCCAGATCGATATCGGCAAAGCGCAGCAGCGCCATGCCCGATTGCCGCATCCCAAGAAATTCCCCCGGACCACGCTGTTCCAGATCGCGCCGGGCGATTTCAAAACCGTCCTGCGTTTCGTACATGGCTTTCAGCCTGGCCGTTGCCACAGACGACAGGGGCGTCTGGTACAGCAGCACGCACAACGATTCATTTTGTCCGCGGCCTACGCGGCCCCGGAGCTGATGCAATTGTGCCAGTCCGAACCGTTCTGCATGCTCAATAATCATCAGCGAGGCGTTGGGCACGTCTACCCCCACTTCAATAACCGTTGTTGCTACCAGCAAATCCAGCGCATGCTCATGGAAAGCAGACATGATCGCTGTTTTTTCCTGTGTGGGCAAGCGTCCATGCAGCAGACCAATACGCAATTGAGGCAATTCCTGCTGCAGCCGATTGAAGGTATCGGTCGCCGTCTGCAGTTGCAATGCCTCGCTTTCCTCAACCAGCGGACAGACCCAGTATACCTGTCTGCCCTGCCGGATCACCGTATCTACATGCGCCAGCAACTCGTCACGCCGGGAATCGGCAAACAATTTGGTGATGACCGGCGTGCGCCCCGGAGGTAATGTATCGATGACCGAGACGTCCAGATCAGCAAAAAACGTCATGGCCAGTGTACGCGGAATCGGCGTAGCACTCATACTTAATTGATGGGGAGCCACGGTTTCCTGCTCGCCCTTGCGGGCCAGGCTCAGACGCTGCCCGACTCCGAAGCGATGCTGTTCATCTACGACCATCAACCCCAGTTTCGCAAACGTCACATGCTGCTGGATGAGCGCCTGCGTGCCAACCACCAGTTGGGTCGTACCATCGGCCACCAGCGCTGCTGCCTGCTGCTTTTTCTTTGGCGTCAGGCTGCCTGCCAGCCAGCCGCTACGCACACCCAGCGGCTCGAACCAGGCGGACATTTTTTTGAAATGCTGTTCGGCCAGAATTTCCGTGGGCGCCATAATGGCCACCTGAAACCCCTGGTCGATCGCCTGTGCCGCCGCAATGGCAGCCACCACGGTTTTACCACTACCAACATCCCCCTGCAGCAGGCGTTGCATAGGGAAAGGTCGTTGCATATCCGCCAATATCTCCTGGCAAACGCGCTCCTGTGCCGCGGTGAGTGTAAAACCCACCTGATCAAGCAGGCGCTGCATCAGACCAGAAGCGCCACCCTGGATCGCATAGGCCTTTTTGCTCTCCCGCGTGGCACGTGCCAGCGACATCGCCAATTGCTGCGCCAGCAATTCATCGAACTTGATCCGCTCCCATGCCGGATGCGTCTTTTCAATCAATGCCAGGGTATCGGCCTGCTTCGGGGGGTTATGCAACAACTGTATGGATTCGGCAAAAGACGCAAGCTGGTATTTATGCTGAACCGCGACGGGCAGCGTATCATCCAGTCGCACCCGCGCCAGCGCCGCATTGACTGCCTTGCGAATTTGCGGCTGGTTCAGCCCCTCTGTCGCTGGATACACCGGGGTCAGGCTGTCTGATAGTGGTGCACCGGCACGGCTGACTTTGGGGTGAACCATTTCAAACCCCCAGAACGAACCGCCGCGCACTTCGCCGCGCACACGAATCAGCCGCCCTTCCTCAACCGCTTTAATCTGACTGGGATAAAAATTCAGCCAGCGCAAGGCCAGCTGACCCGATCCATCATCAATGGTCGCTGTTAGCTGCCGCCGGCCCCGAATGATGACCTGGGCTTTGCGCACAATGCCTTCCACCTGCGCCATTTGACCCGGATACAGGGAATCGATGCGATGCAGTGCCGTTTCGTCTTCATAGCGCAAGGGCAAATGCAACACAAAATCAAAATCCTGTACCAGTCCGAGGCTGGCAAATTTCTTGCTGATAGCACTGGGACTGGCCGTTTTTGCGGAAGCAGCAGGCATGACTACAACCGGATCAGACGACGATTGTTGCCTCTACTTCGAACAGCGCTCCTTTTGGCAAGG
This sequence comes from Advenella mimigardefordensis DPN7, assembly GCF_000521505.1. Taxonomy (GTDB): domain Bacteria; phylum Pseudomonadota; class Gammaproteobacteria; order Burkholderiales; family Burkholderiaceae_B; genus Advenella; species Advenella mimigardefordensis. The sequence continues at coordinate 2,170,854 of NZ_CP003915.1, read as the reverse complement.
CGCTGACTTCAACCGTTGAGCGGGCCGGAAACGGCTCGGGGATGAGTTCGGACATGACGTTGTTGGCAATGCCAAAATGACTCAAATCCGTGAGAAACAAGGTGAGCTTGACGATACTATGCAGCGAACCACCGGCAGCGTGGATCACGGCACTCATATTGCTGAATGCCTGACGTACCTGCTCTTCGACCTGCTCTGAGATGAGATCACCCGTGGCCGGATCAAGACCGATCTGGCCGGAAAGGTAGACCGTGCTGCCGGCGGGTGCAACCACTGCCTGGGAGTACGGGCCGATGGCGTTGGGTGCTTTGTCTGTCTGAATGACTTGTTTGGTCATGAGATTCTCCAATGAACGAGGCGTTTACTATAGGCAATAGCAATAGTATATACACTTTCGGCCCGAAAATAACCTTGTGTCCACAGGCATCGTACACCGGTTTTAACGCAAGTACGCCCGGTCCGGGCTATGCAGACTGGCTCAGGCCTGAGGACAAAACAGCACGCACGCTATAGGTAAAACGGCACAGATTAAATATAGTCTGACGCGTTATTGACGCTTTTTTTACAGAATTTTAGAAAAAAAATTGATTTCCTTCATAGCTGAAATTTAGCTGAAGTAATATATTGAAAATCATTCTTATTGTCAGCAACGTTCGAACTGCGAAGGCGAATCTGCCGCCTCGAATGGCGCAGTTGGATTTATCCTCACATCATAAAGGAAGTCATGAAATCTCTCTCTATGCTTACCCAGGTACTCACTTGCGCTGGCGTTCTTTGCAGCGCCCAGGCTTATGCCGCAGGCGAAGTCAATATCTACACAACGCGTGAACCCAAACTGATCCAGCCTATTCTTGATAACTTCACCAAGGAAACCGGCATCAAAACCAATACGGTTTTCATGAAAGATGGCCTGGCAGAACGTGTCAAAAGTGAAGGCGAACGCTCGCCCGCCGACCTGCTCATGATGGTCGATTATGGCAATCTGATTGATCTGGTTAATGCCGGCATCACCCAGCCGGTGCAATCGGATGCGCTGAATCAGGCCATTCCAGCCAATTTGCGTGATCCGAACAACCAGTGGTTCGCTTTGTCTACGCGTGCCCGGGTCCTGTATGCCGCCAAAGACCTGAATCTGGATAAATTCACCTACGAAGAACTGGCCGATCCCAAGTGGAAAAGCAAGGTATGCATCCGCTCTGGCCAGCACCCTTACAATACCAGCCTTATTGCGGCCGTCATCGCCCATGATGGCGCTGAAAAAGCGCAGGAATGGCTCAAAGGCGTGAAGGCTAATCTGGGCCGCAAGGCTGCCGGCGGCGACCGCGATGTAGCGAAAGACATTCTGGGTGGGATATGTGACATCGGTATCGCCAACTCCTATTATGTTGGCCAGATGCGCAATGCAAAACCCGATGCTGAGCAATATAAATGGGGCAATGCCATCAAAGTGATTCTGCCAACCTTTGCAGGCAGCAAAGACGGTGGCACACATGTTAATGTCAGCGGCGCGGCGATTGCCAAACATTCAACCAACAAGGAAAATGCAGTCAAACTGCTGGAATACCTGGCTTCTGAAAAAGCGCAAAACCTTTATGCCAGCGCCAATTACGAGTATCCTGTCCGCCAGGGCGTCGCACTGGATCCGACCGTTGCCAGCTTCGGCACATTGAAACCCGACACGCTGCCACTGGCTGAGATTGCCAAACACCGTAAGCAAGCAAGCGACCTGGTCGACCAGGTCGGTTTCGATCAATAATATCGTTTCCTGCATTCCGAGAACGGCTTGCCTGGCAAGACTGCCAGGCACCGGTGCACACCGGCCAGCTGTTCTCTGTTTTGTCTATTCATGTCTGGCGGGCATCTAGCCCGCCGCATGCATTTAGTAAACCCGTTTGATTACTTCAGTAAACCCGGCATGCCCACCCGTCCCTTTAACGCCCTGACTTCGACCCGTCGCTGGCCTCCCAGCCAGTGGATTGCCGCCTGTCTGGCATTGTGCGTACTGGCGCCGGTGCTTGTGCTGGCTGCACTGGCCGCGTCCGGTGAGACCGGCCACTGGCTGAACCTGCTGCAGAATGTGCTCCCGGTCTCCTTGTCCAATACGGTGGTACTTCTATTGGGCGTGGGTGTCCTGAGTGCACTGATCGGTGGCGGTAGCGCCTGGCTGACCACCGCCTATCTGTTTCCCACCCGCAGGCTGGTGACCTGGGGCCTGCTGTTGCCGCTGGCCGTACCCACTTACATTATGGCATTCGCCTATCTGGATGTGCTGCACCCGTTGGGACCCATACAAAGCCTGATCCGCGATTTGCTGGGTTATGATTCGCCGCGCCAATTCCGGCTCCCAGACCTGCGGTCCATGCCGGGTGCCATCATCCTGCTGGGACTGGTGCTGTACCCCTATGTCTATTTAAGCGTTCGGGTGATGTTCATGACGCAGGCGGCCAGCCTGCTGGAAGCGGCCAGAACACTGGGGTGCTCACGTCGCGAAGCATTCTGGCGCGTGGTCGTGCCACTGGCACGCCCGGCCATGGCGGTGGGTTTAAGCCTGGCCCTGCTGGAAACCCTGAATGACGTGGGAGCATCGGAGTTTCTCGGCATCCAGACCATGACGATCTCCATCTATACCACCTGGATCACCCGCTCCAATCTGCAGGGTGCGGCACAAATTGCGATTGTCATGCTGGCGGTTGTCACCCTGCTGATTTATATGGAACGCTATGCCCGGCGGCGCCAGCGCTATGCCATCACCCAGCGCATGCATCCGATACAACCGGTGCAACTGCGCGGCTTTGCCGCCCTGGTCGCCATGCTGCTGGGCTGGTTTCCGATCATTACCGGCTTTATCATTCCCTTCTGGTTTCTGGTCAACGAATCGTTCAAGCGCCTGTCGTCGCTGGAGGCCCTGTCAGCAGAACTGTCCAGAGCCACCTACAATACGGTATCCGTATCGCTGGCGGCCACGGTGGTCACCATCGGTTGCGGGCTACTCATCGCCTGGTCTGCCCGCCATGCGCGCAGCGGCATGGCACGCCTGCTTGCCCGCTGCAGCAGCCTGGGCTATGCCATTCCGGGTACCGTTCTGGCGACGGGCCTGCTCATCCCCTACTCCTGGCTGGATCAGCTTATTTCGGGCGTGCTGAACGCGCTGGCCGGTATTCCGCCGCAGTTGTATATCATGGGTTCGGCAGCCGGAATTGTGTGCGCCTACACCCTGCGCTTTATGGCTATTTCAGTGGGCAGTATCGAATCCGGACTGGCCCGGATCCCGCCATCGCTGGAGCAGGCTTCGCGTAGCCTTGGTCACAGCGCATTTCGCAGTTTCCTGCGGGTTCACTTCCCGTTGCTGCGGCCGGCGCTGGGCGCCGCCGCCCTGCTGATTTTTGTCGATGCCATGAAAGAACTGTCGGCCACCCTGCTGCTGCGACCACTCAATTTTGAAACGCTGTCCACCTGGCTCTATGCCGAGGCGGCGCGCGGCACCTATGACGAAGGAGCGATTGCCGCCCTGATTATTGTTTTTGCCGGGCTGATCCCGGTCATTCTGCTGGCCCGTACCCAATTGAAGGCAAACTACTGATGGACGCAACACCCATTTTGCAACTTAACGATATCCGCCTGGGCTATAAACATGACCACCGGATGAAGGTGGTTGTTGACGGCTATACCATGCAAGTGCCTGCCGGTGAAATTGTTTGCCTGCTTGGACCATCCGGCTGCGGGAAAACCACCGTTCTGCGTGCCATCGCCGGCTTCGAACCGGTATACGCCGGACAGATTCTGCTGGACGGTCAGGTCATTGCCGAGTCAGGCCGCATGCTCGAACCCGAGCATCGGCGTATCGGCATGATGTTTCAGGACTACGCCCTATTTCCACATTTAACGATTGAACAGAATGTCGCTTTTGGCCTGCGCAAACAATCACAACAGGCCCGCAAGCAGCGGGTGGATGAATTGCTGGGACTGGTACGCCTGTCCGACTTGCGTGACCGATATCCACATGAACTGTCCGGTGGTCAGCAGCAACGCGTTGCGCTGATTCGTTCACTGGCACCCTCACCCAAACTGCTTTTGCTGGATGAAGCGTTTTCCAATCTGGATACGGAAATTCGTCAGCAACTGGTCGTAGAAGTTCGCAGCATTCTGAAGCACAGCGGTATCAGCGCCATTCTGGTGACGCATAACCTGGAAGAAGCCGAAGCCATTGCCGATCATATCGGCACCATGAAAGACGGAAAACTGCAGGGCTGGCGTCGTATGGACAGGGCGTCAGGCTGCCACTGATCCGCCGGGCCGTGCCGCAAGGACAGGCACCCGGGCCGCACGCCCGCAACGCTGCGGTAGTCGGGCCGGTAGGGTTTACCTGCGGCCCTTCATGTAAAGACACGCTGAATAAAGATACAGGCTGAGCATGCACTCTGCCATCAGAGATGCTCTATACCCAATTCCTTGAGTTTACGAGTTACGGTATTACGACCAATGCCCAGTCGGGCAGCTGCATCAATACGCCGTCCCCGGCAGTTCTCCAGCGTGGTGGTCAGAACAATCCGCTCGAACTCCTGCGTCAGATGCGCCATGATGTCCTTTTCATTACTTTGCAGGCGTTGCTGAACCTCGTGTTCCAGCTTGTCCAGCCAGTTTTGCTGACTCACCTCGGCACCCGGCAGCGGAGCATGAGACAGTTGACCCACGGTTGTTGCCGTGGGCGAAGCTGACCAATGTCCGGCCGTCTCCGCAAGGCTTCCGACACTGCCTGCAGAGGCTGCTACGCCGTCCGCTGACCGCTCTGTTCCAGGGGAAAAACTCAGGCTGGCCATTAATTCTGGCGGCAGATCGTTTTTATCAATCCGCTGGGCTGGCGACATGACCGTCAGCCAATGACAAAAGTTCTCCAGCTGGCGCACATTGCCCGGAAAATCAAACTGCTGCAAAATTTCCAGCGCCTCCGTACTCAGCTGCTTGGGTGCCACACCCAGACTGCTCGCAGCCACTTTCAGAAAATGGGCGGCCAGCTGGCCAATATCCTCACGACGTTCGCGCAATGGCGGTACGCGCAAGCGGATGACATTCAGGCGATGGAACAGATCTTCCCGAAAGGTGCCCTGCTCCACCCGTACTTCCAGCGGCTGATGGGTGGCCGCAATAATGCGCACATCCACACTCACCGGCTGGGAACCGCCGATCCGATAAAAATTGCCTTCGGCCAGCACCCTCAACAGGCGGGTTTGCAACTCCAGCGGCATATCGCCGATTTCATCCAGGAACAGCGTTCCGCCATTGGCTTCTTCAAAACGGCCGCGGCGCTGTGCGCTGGCGCCCGTAAAGGAACCGCGCTCATGCCCGAACAATTCTGCTTCCAGCAAATCGCGGGGAATCGCAGCCGCGTTCAGCGCGACAAACGGCTTACCCGCCCGCGTACCATGCTTGTGTACGGCGCGCGCAATCAGCTCCTTGCCGGTACCGGACTCGCCGGTAATCAGTACCGTCACCTTGGAAGGCGCAAGGCGGCCAATCGCACGGAATATTTCCTGCATCTGCCTGGATGACGACTGCGTCATCATCCTATCGTAATCGGAAGTCAGGGCCGGCGCCAGGATGGTCGGTTCTGTGCCCTTGTCGGTGTTCTCACGACCATGTTCATATGCTCGCTCAATCAGCGCAACAGCTTCATTCACATCAAACGGCTTGACCAGATAATCAAATGCACCTTCATGAAAAGCCGTCACCGTGCTATCCAAATCCGTGTACGCGGTCATCACAATGACGGGCAAATCAGCCGCCCGCTGTTTGATCGCCTTGAGCAGATCAATCCCCGATATATCCGGCATGCGGATATCGGTAACCAGCACATCGGGCTGTTCTGTCTGCAACGCTTCGAGCACATCTCTGGCGCGTTCGAAACAGGTTGGCGCCATTCCGGCCCGCTGCAGCGCTTTGTCCAGCACCCAGCGAATAGCCTGGTCATCATCGACAATCCAGATTGTTTTCATACTTGCTCCAACGGTAACAACATTCTGAACTCGGTATGACCCGGTTCGGAATCAAATTCAATCACTCCACCATGCTGATGCACCAGTTCCTGAGCCAGACTCAGGCCCAGGCCGGTGCCTTCTGCACGACCGGTGACCAGGGGGTGAAAAATCCGGTCCTTCAGGTGCTTGGGCACGCCGGCACCGTTATCGACAACAGAAACCACCACCACCAGGCGGTGCACCTTATTGAGCAGATAAAATTTATTTAATATGCGCGTACGTAGAATCAGTTTCGGTCCGACACGTTCCAGGCTATTGTCGGCGTGCTCAGTATTGCCCTTCTTGCCTTCAGCAGAATCCTGTCCGCCGTCGGGCGACAAGCGCGACTGTGCGTCGCCAAGCAGCGATTGCGCTGCGTTCCTGGCCAGGTTCAGGTAGGCCTGCACCAGTTTGGCCATATCGGCCTTCATGTCCGGAACTGAGGCATCATAATCTTTCACAATGGTGATGCGATCCTGATACTCTGCCCTGATCAGTGCATGTACCCGTTCACACACCTCATGGATATTGATCACAGACAATGACAACTGTGATTGGCTTGGACGGATCAGACGGTCCACCAGCCCCTGCAGGCGATCGGCTTCATCGATGATGACCTGAGTATATTCCTTGAGCAGCGGGTCCTGCAGTTCCATTTCCAGCAACTGGGCCGCACCGCGCAAACCGCCCAGCGGGTTCTTTACTTCATGCGCCAGGTTGCGAAACGTATCCTTGTAGATCTCTATTTCGTGAAACAGTCGTTCATTACGTTCGGCCAGCGCATGCTGCTCGAATTCGCGTAGTTCAATTAATATGCGCCAGGGCATCGCTTCCAGGCGCGTCAGCGTCACATTGGCCGGCACATTTTCCATCGCCTTGCGCAACGTCAGCGTCAGGCGCACACTCGAGAGCTTTCTGCCTGATACGTAGTCGAACGCTTTGTTAAAGGCTTCGGCATCGGTAAACAGATCAACAGCAGCGGTTTTTTCCAGGGATTTGAGCGAGCGCTCAAGCAGATCCTGCGCAGCACTATTGATATGCAGAAGACGTCCGTCGTCATCCACCAGCAATACGGATGTGGCAAGAAGATCATAAGCGTCTGTGAGTTTCGTTGCCATAGGCGTCCTGAAGTATCCTCGCGACATAAAGCGAGGTGATTGACGAAGCGTCATCCTTCCGGCCCGAAGCGGCCATGCGTGCCGGGTTCAGCCTGAGGGCGACAGATGCCGGTCTGCCATGGGAGAAACAATCGGGCCGGATGGCGAACGCCATCCCCTTTTTAGGTATTGCAGGCCCGTATGCAGCGGTTACACCGAATAGTACAGATCGTATTCGACAGGATGCGGCGTCATACGCAGACGCGTCACTTCCTGCATTTTCAGTTCAAGGTACGCATCCAGCATATCGTTGCTGAAAACACCACCGCGTGTCAGGAACTCGCGATCGGCATCCAGTGCGGCCAATGCTTCTTCCAGTGAAGCAGCAACGGTCGGGATTTTCTTGTCTTCTTCGGGTGGCAGATCGTACAGGTTTTTGTCTGCAGGATCGCCGGGGTGAATCTTGTTCTGCACACCGTCCAGACCGGCCATCATCAATGCAGAGAAAGCCAGGTATGGATTGGCCAGCGGATCGGGGAAACGGGCTTCGATACGACGGCCTTTCGGATTACCTACATAAGGAATACGGATAGAGGCGGAACGGTTACGGGCAGAATAAGCCAGCTTGACCGGCGCTTCGTAGTGAGGCACCAGACGTTTGTACGAGTTCGTGCCCGGGTTGGTAATCGCATTGAGCGCACGGGCATGCTTGATGATACCGCCGATGTAGAACAGGGCGAATTCAGACAAACCGGCATAGCCATTTCCGGCAAACAGGTTCTGACCATCTTTCCAGATAGACTGATGAACGTGCATGCCTGAGCCGTTATCGCCAAACAGTGGTTTCGGCATGAATGTAGCGGTTTTACCGTACATATGCGCAACGTTGTGTACCGTGTACTTCAGGATCTGGTTCCAGTCTGCGCGTTGCACCAGCGTAGAGAACTGGGTACCGATTTCCAGCTGGCCGGCACCAGCCACTTCATGGTGATGAATTTCGACAGGTACACCCTGCTCTTCCAGAATCAGGCTCATTTCAGAGCGCAGATCGGCGAAAGAATCAACCGGTGAAACAGGCACATAGCCGCCTTTCACACGTGGGCGGTGGCCCAGATTACCTGACTCGGATTCTGTACCGGTTGACCAGGGCGCTTCGTCAGACTTGATTTTGAACGAGCAGCCCGACATATCATCAGTCCAGGTGATGCCATCAAAAACAAAGAATTCGGGTTCAGGACCGAAGTAAGCCGTGTCGCCCAGACCACTGGATTTGAGATAGGCTTCGGCACGTTTGGCCAGAGAACGCGGATCGCGATCGTAGCCTTTCAGATCAGACGGTTCGACCACATCGCAGGTCATGATCAGTGTCGGCTCTTCACGGAAGGGATCCAGACGCGCGGATTTGGCATCCGGGATCAGCAACATATCGGAGGCCTCGATACCTTTCCAGCCGGCAATGGATGAACCATCAAACGCCTGACCGGACTCGAATTTGTCTTCGTCCAGCAGTTTGGATGGAATGGTCATATGGTGTTCTTTACCAACCGTATCCGTAAAGCGGAAATCGACAAATGTGACTTCGCGATCACCGATCAGCTTTAGAACGTCTTGAGGGGTTGTCATACTATCTCCATGGGTAATGTGCAATGACAGGGCCTGAGCCGGCCTTATGCCGTACTTAAAAGCAAGTATCGTGCCAGCTATGAATGACCGGATGCGTGGCAGATTAGGGATGAATGCGCACTATTTTAGTGCCATAAATGATCTTGAATGCACTTAATTGGTGCTCTGTGGTGAAAACGCACCAACGTAGAACATGCACCACAAAAAGCCTAAAAAAAAACGCCACCTTTATGCAAGATGGCGAGAATGCCTTCAGGACGCCTTGTTTTCGGGCAGAAACATCGCCTGCAGATCGTTCAGAAAAGCCTGACCGCGCTCGGTAGGCCGGATGGACATGGGATCGGACACCAGCAGGCCACGCTCAACTGCCTTGCGAATAATCGGCGCAACGGTCAGCAAGGACAGGCTCGTGCGTTCTTCGAACAGCGTCGCGGGCACGCCCTCAACCAGCCGCAGGGCATTGAGCATGAATTCAAAAGGCACATCGGCCACGGCCAGCGTCTGCTCCTGCATGATCCGACCGGCGCCATCCCCCTCCAGCGCGCGATCCATCCAGGTTTGCGGGCTCTTGACATTAGCGCGCCGAATAATACGATCCTGAAACGACAGCTTGCCATGTGCGCCAGGGCCAATACCAATGTAATCGCCAAATTCCCAATAGTTGAGATTGTGACGTGCACGGCATCCCGGGCGGGCGTAGGCAGAAATTTCGTAATGCTCGAAACCGGCATTCCCTGTCTGCTCAAAAAGCATATCCTGGATATCGGCCGCGCTATCCTCATCCGGCAGATCTTTTGGCGGGAACTTGGCGAAGACCGTGTTCGGTTCCATGGTCAGATGATAGAGCGACAGGTGCTGCGTCCCAAAGGCCAGCGCCCGTTGCACATCTTCGCGCGCTTTGGCGACGGTCTGCCCGGGCAGTGCATACATCAGATCAATATTGACCTGGGATACGGCATTCATGGCCAGTTCAATGGCTTTTTCCGCCTGGCGGGCATTATGAATGCGCCCCAGCTGCTGCAGCGCACTGTCGTCAAAGCTTTGCACGCCAAGAGAAAAGCGGTTCACACCTGCTGCCGCATACTGCGCAAACCGGTCTGCCTCGGCTGTCCCCGGATTGGCTTCCATGGTAATTTCCGCAGATGGTGCCAGGGGCAGATATGAGCGAACCATGGCCAGCATCTGCTCGATCGCTTCACCAGATAAAAGGCTGGGTGTACCGCCACCGATAAAAACGGTATAGACCGACCGGCCCCACACCAATGGCAGCGTTTCTTCCAGATCACGTCGCAGCGCCGCCAGAAAACGCGCTTCGGGTATCTCCTGTTTTTTCTCGTGGGAATTGAAGTCGCAATACGGGCATTTGCGCACGCACCACGGCACGTGGATATATAGAGACAGCGGCGGCAGGCTGATATTGAAATTGATTGCCGGCTTCAGCCGCTGCAGAGGTACGATATTTTCGATCACGCCGCACCCAGATCCGCCAGCAAACGCTTAAGCGCCATGGCACGGTGACTCACACTGTTCTTTACTTGTGGATCGAGCTGGGCCGCGGTTTGTCCCAGCGCCGGAATATAAAAATACGGGTCATAGCCAAACCCATTGTCGCCCGCCGCCTGCCTGGCGATTTCGCCGTGCCAGGTACCCTGCGCAATGACAGGACAGGGATCATTCTCAGACCGCACAAAAACCAACACCGCAATATAAGCGGCGCGACGATTTTCATGCTGCTGCAATTGTAGCAACAGGCGGCGGTTATTCGCTGCGTCGGATTTTTCTTCACCAAACAGCGTGGCATAGCGGGCAGACAACACACCGGGTGCGCCGCCCAGAGCGTCAACAGCCAGACCGGAATCATCGGCCAATGCCGGTAAACCCGTGTGCTGGCTGGCATGCCGCGCCTTGGCCAATGCATTTTCAACAAAGGTATGAAAAGGTTCGGGGGCCTCGGGCACATTCAATTGCTGCTGGGGAATAAGACGCATGCCCAGTGGTGCAAACAGCGCGCTGAATTCACGCAACTTTCCCTTATTCCCGGAAGCCAGTACTACATCCATATAATTACACTCTATATTTACGAATAACAATCTTCGACGTTAATCAGTGGCAGTGCCGCTCACGCAATGGGGTCATTGCGCACCACACCGCCTTCCGGCAACGCTAGGCAGGCCAGGCTGACTGCTGCTCACGCAACAACCGGGCAATACCCGATTCGGCCAGAGCCAGCAAACTATCCAGATCCTGACGGCTGAATACCTGACCTTCGGCGGTACCCTGCACTTCCACAAACTGGCCGGAGCCAGTCATCACCACATTCATATCGGCATCGCAGGCCGAATCTTCTTCGTAGTCCAGATCCAGCACGGCATGCCCCTTGTACATGCCAACTGAAATAGCAGCAACCCTGTCTCGCAGCGGATTGGCGGACAGGCGCCCGTCCCGAAGCAGCAGGCTGACGGCATCGGCCATGGCGATCCAGGCGCCGGTAATACTCGCGCAGCGGGTCCCGCCATCGGCCTGGATGACATCGCAATCAATCTGGATGGTGCGTTCGCCGAGCTTTTGCATATCCATGACCGCACGCAAACTGCGCCCGATCAAACGTTGAATTTCCTGGGTGCGTCCGCTCTGCTTGCCGCGCGCAGCTTCGCGATCAGAACGCGTATGGGTTGAGCGCGGCAACATGCCATATTCAGCCGTTACCCATCCCTGGCCTTTGCCTCGCAGAAAAGGCGGCACCGTTTCGAGCACACTGGCATTGCATAGTACACGGGTGTTGCCAGCTTCGATCAGTACGGACCCTTCCGCATAGTTGGTGTAACTGCGTGTAACGGCAAGCGGACGAATCATATCGTGTTCCCGACCTGAAGGACGAGCGAAATTAAGGTTGAGATCTGCGCTGGGCATAATATCCTCATTGATTATCAATAGTTACATTGTAGTGCGCCGTGCGCATAAATTGGTCATTTGCATCACTTATAATCTGATCAGTCGTCCAGCCTTACTTTTTGAATCTGCTGGAAAGAAACATTACCCCGTATCCCTAATCTTAATAATACCGGACAACATATGATTCACAGCATGACGGCTTTCGGCAGCGCCCGTTCCGAATTCCTGCTTGGCAGCGTAAGCGTAGAACTCAAAGGCGTCAATAGCCGCTATCTTGATCTGGCCTTCAGAATTCCCGATGAACTGCGTCATGCGGAAACCGCCCTCAGGGAGCTGCTTGGCAGCCATCTGAAACGCGGCAAACTGGAAGTGCGCGTCTCTTTTGCCCGCTCGGGCAGCCTGCAACAGCGGGCCTTCGAAGTAGATCAGCTCACGCTGATTAACGAACGCTACCTGGCGGCACGCAAAATTATTCCGGATCTTGCGGCACCGGGCATGAGCGATCTGCTGCACTGGCCTGCTCCCAATGAATACAACGAAGATGATTCGCCGGCCATGTGGCTGAATCAGTGCATGCAAGCAGGACGCAGTGCGCTGCAGGAGCTGATCCTTGCCCGGGCACGGGAAGGCACGCGTCTGGCGACCGCCATGCTTGAGGCAGCCGACGAAATGAAAAAAGTCATTGCCACTATTGAAGAGCGACTGCCCGGGATTCTGGAAGAATACCGCAAGAAGCTCGCCGGAAAACTGACCGATACCCTGAACGCCGCCTGCCCCAACGGTTTTGAACAGATCAGTGGCGCCGAATTGTCAGCACGCATCGCCTCGGAGTCATCCCTGTTCTCGCTGCGCATTGACGTCGCAGAAGAACTGACAAGACTGGACTCCCATTTGAAGGAGCTCAGCGTTATTCTGTCTACCGGCAAATCGGAATCAAAATCGGCAGCCAAGTCACTCAGCCTGGGCAAACGCCTGGATTTCCTTTTTCAGGAAATGAACCGGGAGGTCAATACACTGGGATCCAAGTCCAGTTCTCTGGAAATCACGCAATCGGTCATTGATCTTAAACTGCTGATCGAACAATTGCGTGAACAGGCACAGAATATCGAATAGACAGATCGAATAGACAGATCGAATACACAGATCGAATACACAGATCGAATACACAGATTGAATAGACAGATCAAATAAGCCGCGCCGACAACAGAACAGACGGCTGCGGCCTGCCGCCATCAGGATGCGGGCGCGGCCTTATCTACCCACGGCAGATCAGGCGGCGTGAGGCGCTTCATATCCGTATTCACCTTTGCAAACCGCGGATCATGCGCGTTCCAGTCCTTCTGCGCCTGAATAATGTCCTTGCGCGAACCGACGAAATTCCACCAAATCTGAAAATCGGGCACATCAATCGGCGTGCCGCCCAGCAGCAACAGGCGGGATTCGGCTGTGGTCTCAATGTGCACACTCGTTCTGCCCGTGCCAAGAAATGCCACTTCATTCAACTCAAACAACTGACCGTCAATACTGGCCGGTGAACCGGTAATCAGAAACAGACCATATTCGAACTCGGGATTCAGCGTCAGCTCAATGCTGTCAGGCCCCTGCGCTTCGATATCCACCCCAACCAGTGGCGTGAACTGGCGGGTCGGTGCCCGCTGCCCGGCAAATTCGCCGGTGAGCAAGGTAAATCGCGTATTGGCCTGCTGCCACTCCGGCAGTTGCGGATAATGCTCAAAGGCCGGTGCAATGGGCGTTTCCGACTGCGGCAAGGCAATCCAGAGTTGCACCGCATGCAGCACATCGATTCCCGGCGGCGTCTGTTCCGTATGCGCGATACCATGCCCGGCGGTCATCAGGTTAACCTGCTTGCGACGAATCACCTGCTCGTTGCCCAGGCCGTCTTTGTGTAACACTTCCCCTTCAAGCATCCAGGTAAAGGTCTGCAGATTGATATGCGGATGCTCACCCACCTGCATACCCGGATTGCCTTCTTCAAAGCGGGCCGGCCCGGCATGATCCAGAAAACACCAGGATCCGATAGTACGTCGCTCACGATTAGGTAAGGCGCGGGCAACGGGAATACCGCCAACATCGGCGATGCGCGGTTTGAGTTTCTGAATAGTCATGCCGTTTTCCTGTTATGTACGATGAATGTTCGATAGATAACCGTCATTTGCAGTGGCGGTTGTATCCCAAGGCAAGCCGCAGCACCTGCTGTATCATGCACTGCGGCTTGTGTGCAGCGCAGATCAGCCACGTCCGACATACGGCATTTTAGTAGCCATGATTGTCACAAACTGCACGTTGGTTTCCAATGGAAATTCACACATGGCGCGCACCGTCTGGGCCACATGCGCCACATCCATCACCGGCTCCACACGCGTTTCGCCGTTTGCCTGAATAATGCCCTTTTGCATGCGCTGCGTCATTTCGGTACCGGCATTACCGATATCCACCTGGCCGCAGGCGATATTGTAGGCACGTCCATCGAGCGACAGCGACTTGGTTAACCCGGTAACGGCGTGTTTGGTAGACGTATAGGCAATACTCATGGGCCGCGGTGCATGGGCCGAAATGGAACCGTTGTTGATAATGCGCCCCCCTTGCGGATCCTGATAGCGCATGACGCGAAACGCTGCCTGCGCACACAGGAACATGCCGGTAAGATTCACATCCACAATATCCCGCCACTCCTGTACCGAGAACTCATCGACAGGTACCGGCGTACCACCCCGCCCCGCATTATTAAAAAGCGCATCGACGCGCCCGTACTCACGCTGAGCGGTATCGAACAACCGACGTACGTCTTCTTCTTTGGTCACATCGGTTGGTACCACCAATGCCCGGGTCGCATCGGCACCGGCCGCCGTGCGGGTCTCTTCCAGGGCTTGCTCGCGTCTGCCTGCCAGCACAACGGCATAGCCGGTGCCCAGCAACTCCAGCGCCACTGCACGCCCGACGCCGGATCCTGCTCCGGTGACCACGGCGACTTTAAGGGGAGGTGTATTCATTCTTCTTGCTCCTTTGGAAACGGAACCGCTATGCTATCAGGTTTGAAATCATTGCTACAGGCGCGCGGCGCCTGTTTTTTTCATACTGTTTCATGCGACAGGCCAGACACCATCCAGAACGCATGCCCTGGTCGGATCGGGCCCTGTCATAGCGAGAAAAAACAGACCAGTTCGAACAATTGCCGAAAAATGATGTATTTTTTGCTATGATTTTCTTTTGCCGCCACCGTCATCATTATGCTTAAATTTCCCGGTAATGTCTTCATGATTATCGCACCCAGCGGTGCGGGCAAATCAAGTCTGGTTAATGCGCTGCTGGCGCAGGACAACAATATTTCCCTGTCTATCTCCTGCACGACCCGCGATCCGCGGCCGGGAGAACAGGAAGGTCGCGAATACTATTTCACCACCAAGCAGGACTTTCTGCAATTGCGCGACGCCGATCAATTGCTTGAATGGGCCGAAGTGCACGGCAATTTTTACGGCACACCGCGTTCACCTATAGAAAAAGCCATTGCCCAGGGCAAGGATATTCTTCTGGAAATTGACTGGCAGGGTGCGCGCCAGGTACGGCAGCATTTCCCCGGCGTTACCGGCATTTTCATCCTGCCCCCCTCCATCGACGTACTGGAAACCCGTCTCACCCAGCGCGGACAGGATTCGGCCAGCGTCATCACGCGACGAATACTGGCGGCAGGAAACGAGATCGCGCACGCGCCGGAGTGCGAATATGTTATTATCAACGAAGATTTTGCCACAGCCCTGAGTGAATTACAGAAAATCGTTGCAGCCGCAAGGCTCCGATACCAGTCCCAGGCCGCCCGGCATGCCCAACTCTTCTCCCAACTCGGCATTTCCGACTCTGCTCGGTAATGTGACATTAACTTTTTTGCTTACCCGCTAAGGACTTTACCATGGCTCGTATTACTATCGATGATTGCATGACGCACATCCCCAACCGCTTCAATCTGACACTGGCCGCCACCTACCGTGCCCGTGAACTGGCTCAGGGCCATGAACCACGTGTTGATCCGGACAAGGACAAACCTACCGTGATTGCGTTGCGTGAAATTGCCAAAGGCCTGACTGGCGCGGAAATGCTTCGCAAAGTACCTACCTGATTGGTAGATAGCGGCAGCTTACATGGGACTCAAGGACGCCTCTTCCTCGCTCTTGCACGCGCTGCGTGCCGGGTCCCCTTTTCGCCGCCGAAACCGTAACGGCCACAGGCCGACAGCACAGGCGGACACGGCCAGTGTCGGTGTGTCCACACCGCAAGCCGACGAACAGCGTATTCCGCCGCAAGCGATTCCCAACAGCACTACGCGCCACGAACCGGTCATTGCATCGCTGGCGCATTTGACCGAAATGCTATCCACTTATATGGATAGCAAGGAAATCGACAAGGTACGGGAAGCCTACCGGTTTGCCGACCAGGCGCATCTGGGCCAGTTCCGCTCATCCGGCGCGCCATATATTACCCATCCGATTGCGGTCACGGAAATCTGCGCAGGCTGGAAGCTGGACTCCAACGCCCTGATGGCGGCCCTGCTGCATGACGTGATCGAAGACCAGAACGTATCCAAGGCAGAGCTGGCCGAAAAATTCAATCCGGACGTGGCCAATCTGGTTGATGGCCTGACCAAGCTGGAAAAACTCAACTTTGCGACCAAGGCCGAACAGCAGGCGGAAAGCTTCCGTAAAATGCTGCTGGCCATGGCCAAAGATGTGCGCGTCATTCTGATCAAACTGGCCGATCGGCTGCACAATATGCGCACGCTGGATGCCGTTGGTGGGGAAAAACGCCGCCGGGTAGCCAACGAAACGCTGGAAATCTACGCACCCATTGCTCACCGCCTTGGCTTGAATGCCCTGGTGCGGGAATTACAGGATCTGTGCTTTGAAGCCAGCCACCCAAATCGCTACAATGTGTTGAAAAAAGCCGTGCTGGCCGCGCGTGGCAATCGTCGCGAAGTGCTCACCCGTATCGCCGAAAATATTACATCTGCCATGCCGGCCAATGGCATTGAAGCAGAAATAAGCGGTCGGGAAAAATCGCTGTTCAGCATCTACAACAAGATGCGTGAACAGAAAAAATCCTTCTCCGAAGTACTGGATATCTATGGCTTTCGCATTATCGTGCACACCCTGCAGGAATGCTATCTGACCCTGGGTACCATTCACCAGCTGTACCGGCCGGTGCCCGGCAAGTTCAAGGACTACATTGCCATCCCGAAAATCAATGGCTATCAGTCCCTGCATACCACGTTGGTGGGCCCCTATGGTACGCCCATTGAATTTCAGATTCGTACGCGGGACATGGATCACATTGCCGAAAAAGGCGTCGCCTCGCACTGGATGTACAAGGAAGACGATATTTCGCTGAATGATCTGCAAAAGCAGACGCATCGCTGGCTGCAGTCGCTGCTCGATATCCAGAGCCAGACCGGGGATTCCGGCGAATTTCTGGAACACGTCAAAGTTGACCTGTTCCCCGACGCGGTCTATGTACTCACGCCCAAGGGAAAAATCGTCTCCCTGCCGCGTGGCGCTACGCCTATTGATTTCGCCTACGGTATTCACACCGACATTGGCAATCAGGCGGTGGCCGCAAAAATCAATGGCGAATTTGTTCCATTGAAAACCGAGATTAAAAGCGGCGATACCATCGAAATTATCACGTCGCCGGCTTCCGAACCCAACGTTCAGTGGCTCAATCATGTACGCACCGGCAAGGCCCGTTCCGAAATCCGTCATTTCCTGAAAACCGTCAAATATGAAGACTCCATTCATTTTGGCGAAAAAATGCTCAGGCAGGCCCTGCAGGAACTGAACATTCCCCTGCCGGATGCCGACAATGCCGAATGGGAAAAACTGGCACGCAGCTCCGGCGCATCGTCGCGCGAAGAGATTCTGGCCGACATCGGTCTGGGTCGCAGGCTGGCCGCGGTTGTGGCTCGCCGCTTTGCAGTTGAAAACGCCATGCTGGCCACCAGCGCCGCAGTGATTGATGAAGTATCCATCGCCCACGCCGGGATGATATTCATTCAGGGCAATGAGGGCCAGGCCGTACAGCTTTCCGGCTGTTGCAGCCCTATTCCCGGTGACAGCCTGGTCGCCTTAATCCGTCCGGGTCACGGCCTGGTCGTCCATACTGACGATTGTCCGACTGCGGCACGCCTGCGCTCCCGGGAACCGGACCGCTGGGTGCAGGTGTACTGGGATGAAGAAACGGCCTCCCATCTGCCGGTACGCATGGAAATTGTGATTCGTAACGAAAAAGGCGTACTGGGCCGAATTGCGGCGCAAATCTCAGCAGCAGACTCCAATATTCTTACGATGTCCATGAACGAAGACGCGCAGAACCTGGCCGTAGTGCACCTGACCATCCAGGTCCACGACCGTAAGCACCTGGCACGCGTATTTCGCATGGTCCGCCACGTATCGCAGGTGCAAAAAGTAGCGCGCCTGAAAGTCAGACCCAATCAGGATCCGGTACTGTAGCTGCCAGACGGCCCGAAATCAGCGTAATGGTGTTATCACAGCGGGCTGCCAGTTTTTGGTCATGCGTGACCAGCACCAGTGTGGCCGCTTTTTCCCGATTCATTTCAAACATCAGATCGGCAATGCGCTGGCCGGTTTCCGTATCCAGGCTGCCGGTAGGCTCGTCGGCAAAAAGAATCGCAGGACTCACCACGAAGGCACGCGCCAGTGCAACACGCTGTTTTTCTCCCCCGGACAAGGTTTTGGGATAATGATTCATGCGTGAAGCCAGCCCTACCCGCTCAAGCATCTGCTGGGCGGCCTCACGTGCCGGTTGCCCCTGCAACTCCAGCGGAAGCATGACATTTTCCAACGCGGTCAGATTCGGCAGTAACTGAAACGACTGAAACACAAAACCGATATTCTGGGCCCGCAATACGGCACGGGCATCTTCATCCATCTCGAAAATATTTTTTCCCATCAAACGCACCTGCCCGGAAGACGGCGTGTCCAGGCCCGCCAGAATGCCCAGCAGCGTTGATTTTCCAGAGCCGGAACTACCTGTAATAGCCAATGTTGTACTGCGCTCAAGCGCAAAGGAAATATCATCTAAAATGTCCAGCGTACCAGTTGCCTCGGCAACGTGTTTTTTTAAATGAGAAACTTCTATGACAACATCTGCGTCCATGATTCGTGTTCTATCCATTCTGATAAGTTTGTGGGTATTCATCTGGCCGCAAGCGGTCCGGGCCCAGGAGCAGCCGGAACCGGCCAATGCTCCGGTCATCCTGGTGGTGGGCGATAGCCTGTCTGCCGAATATGGTATCAGACGCGGTGCCGGCTGGGTGCAGTGGCTGGCGGAGAATAAAAAAGAGGCGCTGGGCAATGCGCAGGTGATCAATGCCAGTATCAGCGGCGATACCACTGCGGGCGGACGCAGCCGCCTGCCTGCCCTGCTGAAAAAACATCAGCCTGCTGTCATGATACTTGAACTGGGTGCCAATGATGCGCTCCGCGGTCTCTCGCTGGATGCCAGCCGTGACAATCTGCAAAGCATGATAGACAGCGCCAGGGGCATCAACGCCGAAGTGGTATTGATCGGCATGCAGATCCCGCCCAACTTCGGGCCGGATTATGCCCGCCAGTTTCAGGAAATGTTCACCACGCTGGCAAAAGAAAAGGACACCCATCTGGTGCCCTTTCTATTCGCATCATTTGCCCTGCAGCGGGATATGTATCAGGATGATGGCATCCACCCGGCCGAACAGGCCCAGCCGCTGATGGCGCAGACGGTGTGGCCGGTTCTGCAACAGGCGCTTACTGATTACCGGCAGCGTCGTTAATCACTTTCGCTGCATCCGGATACACCTTCACGTCGTGCGTCTGGCGAATCATGCGGGTCACGCTCTGGGCTGTTTGCGCCCCGGTACCGGCCACCATGGCCTGACGCAAATACTGGTCAAACATATTACGGGCATCTGCTGTCGGCTCGGTGACTTTCTCGATCTGGGCAATGGCATAACCATTCGGCACTTCAAAGCCGACAAAAGCGGGCAATGAGTCGGCTGGCGCATTCATGATCGCATTAAGCATGCTTGGTGGCAATTGCGCCTGTGTCAGACGGCTGATGGTGGTTTCCTTGCCAAATCCGGTCAGCTCGCCCGGGCCTTTTTCCTTAAGCATGGCCAGTTCGGCGATACCGTCTTCGCTTGCCTGCTTTTTACCCTTCTCATCACGAATGCGATTCAGGACCGTTTCACGAACGTCATCCAGTGCGGGCACGGCTGCCGGAACGTCCTTGGCCACATGCACCACCATCAGCTCCGATGGCGAAATCTCGATCACACCGGAATTTTTGTTCTGCTTAAGCACTTCGTCGGAAAACAGCGTCTCGCGCACCCGGCCTGATTCAAAATAAGCGGCATCTTTGCTATCGGCCGCAGCATTGTCGCCCACCTGATCTTTAGGCAACAAGGCCGTCTGACTCACACCGTTCACATGGTGGATCTCCAGTTCAAGTGCATCGGCCAGCGGTTGCAGCGAATCGCGTTCTGTACTGGACAACTGGGTCAGTTTGGTTGAAAGATCGGCAAATTTTTCAGACGCCTGCTGTAAGGCAATTTCCTTTTTCAGGGTATCTTTCAGTTGCGCCAGTGGCTGAACCTCGCCCGGCTCAATATTGGCGATCTGCAGCACATGCCAGGCATTGTCGATTTTGACCGGATCGGTAATGCCAGGCGCCTGCGGATCAAAAGCCGCGGCGTCAAGAGAGGCAATGTCGCCTTTGGAAATCGTACCCAGGCTACCACCCTGATTTTTTGAACCTGCATCATCGGAATAGGTCTTGGCCAGTTCGGCAAAAGATGCCGGATCTTGCCTGGCCTTTTCGGCTACTTCATTGGCCTTGTCCTGAGCTGCTTTCTGTGCGGCTTCATCGGCGCCGGCAGGAATCTGGATCTGGATATGGTTGATCTGGCGACGCTCTTTTTTGGTGTATTTGGCGATATTGGCCTTGTAATAGCTTTCAATATCGGCGTCGGAAATGTCACCCACCGTTTTGAGGGCTGCATCCTGGTTCAGGACGATGTAGTCAACATTGACATACTCCGGCACCTGCAGCGATTGCTTGTTCTTTTCATACCAATCGGTCATTTCCTGGTCACTGACCTGCACCGACTGCTCGTAGGCCGCGGCCTCAAAGGTCTTGAGTCTGACGGTGCGCTCCTGTGTCATGGCAGTCTGCAGCAAGGCCGCCGTTTGTGCGGGAATACTTACCGTGCCGGCGACAGGCTCAAGCAGCTGAGCAAAGGCCAGTTGCTGGCGCACGTACTGCTCATAATCAACGTCACGGATATTGCGCTCGGCCAGAAACTGGCTGTATTTCTGAAAAGAATACTTGCCGTTGTCCTGAAAATCAGGCGTGCTGGCAATGGCCTGCCGGACCATATTGTCGGTGGCGTTAAAATGCCGGTCCAGCATTTCCTGCTGCAGCACCTGATTGTCTACCAGCTGGTCAAGCCAGGCCTGGCGATTGGCTGGTGTATCGACTGCATTGATATTGAAATTGCTGCCGTTTTGCTCGCGCAACTGATTCAGGCGTTCACGCCAGGACTGATCAAACTGCGCCTGGGTAATGTCGTTTTTGCGTACCGAGGCCAGCTTCACGTCATTATTGGTAAACGACTGGTAGTCGGCAATCCCTAAGAAGACGAAAGAAGGCACGACCAGAACGAACAGAACGATGAGCAATAAACGTTTATGCGTGCGAAAGGATTCTAGCATTGTGTTCCCGACCAAAATAAATGTCTGAGGCGAAAGCGAAAAGCCACCTGATGGCATAGCTTCCCAGAGTAACCGCTTATTTTAAGCGGTTTTTCCATTAAAATAAAACTTTAGCATCAATTCAGGCAATTGGCAGACATGGGACTGCGGCGCTTGCTGCGTGGGCCACCATGTGACCATACCGGTTAATGCTGTCTGCTTCCCCTTATTTCACGCTCCGTGGTGATCGCATGTCTTCGAAATCCCCTGTTTCCTGGCCATATCCTGCCGTTATTGCCCATCGTGGTGGTGGCCGCATTGCTCCCGAAAACACACTTGCCGGCCTGCGTTGTGGCTATGATCATGGCTTTCTCATGTCAGAGTTCGACGTCAAGCTCAGCGGCGACAACGTCCTGGTTGTGCTGCACGACGATACGGTAGACCGTACCTCTGACGGTTCCGGCGCCGCTGCCGGCATGACCTTCACCGAACTGGCCCAACTGGATATGGGGGGCTGGCATTCAGCCTGGTACGCAGGAGAATCACTGCCCACCTTCAGCCAGTTTGCCCGCTTCATTCTGGAAAACGGCCTGCTTTGCAATATCGAAATCAAGCCATGCCCGGGTCGCGAAGCGCAAACCGGTGCTGCAGTGGCGCAGGCCGTTAAGCAATTATGGGCAAAAGGCGGTGTGGCCCCACTGGTGTCGTCCTTTTCGCAGGAAGCGCTGGCGGCCTTTGCACAGCAAGCGCCTGATGTACCGCGTGCGTTCCTGATCGACTCCCTGCCCGAGGATTTTGAAGCCATTCTGGTGTCGCTAGGCTGCCAGGCCATCAATCTGAACCAGAAATATCTGGACGAATCCTCCATCGCACGCATCCACGCTGCCGGCTACAAGGTTTGCGCCTATACTGTCAATGATTACCGTCGGGCCAGGCAGTTGCTGGGCTGGGGCTGCGATGCTATCTTTACGGATGAACTCATCCGCATTCCCGCCGATCTCGGCGTCTATTAAAGCACTAATAAAAGCACCAACACATGTTCAGTTATCGTCATGCCTTTCACGCCGGCAATCACGCCGACGTACTTAAACACGCCGTCCTGTTGCACATTCTTGATTATTACAATCGCAAGGATGCGCCCTACTGGGTGATCGACACACACGCCGGCGCCGGCGTGTATGACCTGACGGACGCCTGGGCGGAAAAAACCGCCGAATTTCGTGATGGAATTGAACGGCTGTGGCACCAGCCAGCGCTGCCTGAGCTGCTGGCCAACTACATTGATCACGTGCGGCAACTCAATGACCAGGGCGGGCTGAATGTGTACCCCGGCTCGCCATGGATCGCTTTGCAACTGATGCGCCCGGCAGACCGGTTGCGCCTGTTCGAACTGCATCCCACTGAAATTACGCATCTTGAAGAAAACATCCAGATGCAATCACGGGACGTGGCAAGGCAGGTCAGCATCTTTGAGAAAGACGGATTTACCGGGCTGCTCTCGCAACTGCCCCCGGCCCCGCGCCGCGGCATTATTCTGATCGATCCATCCTACGAAGACAAGAACGACTATCGCCATACCCTTACGGCAGTAAAGGACGGATTAAAAAAATTCGCTACGGGTTGCTTTGCGGTCTGGTATCCACTGGTACGACGCAAGGAGGTACACGACATGCAAAAGCAGCTGGAAAAAATCAGCGATTCAGGCTGGGTGCATGCACGCCTTGCGGTAAAAAAACCGCCGGAAAACGGGTACGGCCTGTATGGCAGCGCCATGTTTGTGGTTAATCCACCTTATACACTGGTGGCTGCCCTGCGCGAAGCCATGCCCGTACTGGAACAGCAACTGGCCCAGGATGATCAGGCACAGTTTTCACTTACTCATCTGGATAAATAATTTCCAGCACTTCCAGTTGTTTCACACCTGACGGAGTACGCAATGTAACCGTCTCGCCTTCCTGGGCCTTGAGCAGCGCCCGGGCGACCGGCGAGATCCAGCTGATTTTCCCCTGCAGGGGCTCAGCTTCGTCAACGCCCACAATGGTAATGCGAAACTCTTCACCCAGCTCATCGCAATAAAGCACCTGGGCACCAAAAAAGACCCGGTCACGATCAGGCTGTTTGCCGGGGTCTACCACTTCGGCCATCTCCAGCCGCTTGGTAAGAAAACGGATGCGCCGATCAATTTCACGCAGCCGTTTCTTCCCGTAAAGATAATCGCCGTTCTCTGAGCGATCGCCATTGGACGCAGCCCATGAAACGATCTGAACGACGTCGGGTCGCTCTTCATTCATCAGATGCGTCAATTCATCACGCAGCGTATTGTAGCCATCGCGCGTCATGTAATTGCGGGTGCCCGCCGGCAGAACAACGGCCTCGGGACTCTGATCGTCCTCGTCGTCGTCTTCCTTTTCCTTTACAAATGCTTTATTCATAATGTCAGTTGAATGCTTTCCACACGGGAACAAGGTCACTTGGCATGGGCGGCAAACGGCCCAGATCCATGCGGCTTTCCTTGGGGCTATGAAAATCTGATCCGCAAGATGCGAGAAAACCATATTGACGCGCTACATTGGCATACTGGTGGTACTGATCGGGCGTGTGGGAACCGGTAACCACTTCGATCCCCCTGCCCCCCATCAGTTTGAATGTGCGAAACAGTGTCGTAAATTCCCGGCGCGAATACTTATAACGACCGGGGTGTGCAATAACCGCGATACCGCCAGCGGCATGGATCCAGTCAAGCGCCTCGTCCAGCCCGGCCCAATCACCGGCCACATAGGCGGGTTTGCCATCGGCCAGATAGCGATCGAATACGTCCTGCATGGTTTTGCAGTACCCCTGCTCCACCATATAACGCGCAAAATGCGTGCGGCTCAGCAAATTCGGATTTCCCGCATAGCCAAGCGCCCCCTCATAGGAACCGGTAATCCCCAGTTCAGCCAGTTTGTCTGCCATTTCATGGGCGCGCGTTTCGCGATCATGCCGAATCTTTTCCAGCCCCTGGTTAAGCCGGGTGTTTTCAATATCGATATTCAATCCGACCACATGTAAGGTGCGTTCCGCCCAGCTCACCGAAATCTCAATACCCGAAACGAACTGCATGCCCAGTGATTGGGCCGCCTCCCGGGCCTGAGGAATCCCGCGGATTTCATCATGGTCGGTCAGGCTCCACAAGGTCACGCCATTGGCGTGCGCACGTGCGGCCACCTCGGCTGGCGTCAATACGCCGTCCGATGCGGTAGAGTGGCAGTGTAGATCCGCCTTGAATGCCTGCGACTCAGTCATGGTGCTTCCTGTAATACCGATAAATACTCGTTTATGCCCGGCAACCCAAATAAGCCGGGTTCTTGCATATGCCGGGTTGTTGCATATGCCGGGTTCTTGCGAATGACCGCCCAGTCCCGACGCCAGGCAAGCGTCCGGGTACAAAACAGCTGTCATCTACCTGACATTTTACGCCCTCCGCCCGGCAAAGACATCGTTTAGGCGTTTTTAGAGCGCGAAGGCGCATTCGCTACCGTTCACGACAACAGGAACCGGCGCACGGCCTGCACCTGTGAAGGCGGCAATAATGAAGGTGCATGGCCGGTTTCAGGGATTTCAATCATTTGCAGGTGCGGATTGCGAGCCTGCATTTGTTCCGCCGTGCTTTTGCTTAACAAATCGGACCGTTCGCCCCGAATCAGCAAAATCGGGCATTGCAATGCCTCAAAGGCCCGCCACAACATGGCCTCTCCAGCCTTGAGCATTTTTTCATCTTTAAGGCCGGCAAACGCCTGGGCGATCGCCAGATCGTAATGCTGGGTCCAGATCTGACCTTTTTGCACGATGACCGCCTTGGTAAAGTCCACCCATTCTTCATCGCCTAACGGACCGAAAGACGCCGCGTTGGTTTTCATATGATTAACCGCGGCCTCAAACGAGTCAAACTGCAGGGGAACGCCAACGTAGCTGGCGATCCGCTCGATCGACGCCAATTCAATCGCCGGTCCTACATCGTTCAGAATCAGCTTGCCCAGCGCAAGGCCCGTGGTCCCGGGCAATGCGCTATTGCCTGTCGCGGCAATCGCTGCATCCTTGGCGCCTACAACCGCGCAAAAGGCCAGTGCAATCAGCCCCCCCATGGACGTGCCCAGCCAATCGAGCGATTGCGGCTGCAGCCGTGCCAGCAAGGTATTGATATCTGAAACATACTGAGGCACGACATAACTGGCGGGATTGGTCAGAAAATCGGATGCGCCGCGTCCGGCGATATCCGGGCAGACAACACGATATTCTTTGGACATGGCCCTGGCCACTTCATCGAAGTCATTGCCATTACGCGATAGCCCGTGCACGCACAACAAAACGCGTCCATTGGCCGGGTCGCCCCATTCCTTATAGGCCATGCGATGAATACCGGCAGGACTCATGCAGTTGACGAAATTCAAACGGGGTGATTGCATAAAAACTCCTTGAATGGCCTAGCGTTAAAACGGAATGCATGCCAGCGCATCCTGAGCGGCGGTGCATTGGGGGAATAACGACGAGACAGAATAAAATCTGTGGTCAGCATGGGCGTGCCCGGGCCTGATTATCATAAGCTAAAAGCCATCCCAATAGCGCCGTCGCGCAGACCTGGCTGAATTTACCCACAGGCCATCGGCACCGGAGCGAATCCGGATCGCGCCCGCTTCTATGGTATCCAGATATAACTGCGCGGTAGCGCGCCAGCGTGCCGCCACGTCTCCTGCAGGATGACCGTAACGATTCAGATAACCTGCCTGCGCGAAGACCAGAGCCGGCTGCATTGCCCGGGCAAAGGCGACCGACGACGAACTGGCCGAACCGTGGTGCGGCGCCATGATGACATCCGTGGCAGGTAGCTGCTCTGGTGCCTGCAGCAGCCTGGCTTCGACGCTCGCGTCAATATCACCGGTAAGCAATGCGGATTGATGTTTGCCCTGTATTCGTAGTACACAACTGTGATTATTGTCCGCTTTCAGTGGTATGTGCCCTGTTTCAGAAGGATGGTAAAAACGGAACTGCACGCCATCGTACGCGAAGCGCACACCGCGCCGGCAAAGGTCAAATGTTGCCTGGCGGTTTTTAACAAGCAGATCCCGCTGCAGCGCATCCTGTTCGCGTTCAAGATATTGATTCAGTGCAAACGAAGCATAGGCGTGCCTGACGTTAACCTGCTGCAATACACTGCCCGCACCGCCCGCGTGATCAAGATCAGAATGGGAAATAATGAGCTCGTCAAGCGTATCAATGCCTGCCGCACGCAAATAAGGAACAATCACCTGATTGCCGCTATCGCTTTCCATACCGGTACGCAAGCCCGTGTCAAACAACAGATGATGTTCCCGTGTGCTGACGAGTACAGCAGCACCCTGACCAACATCCAGTGCAGTCATGAACCACTCTCCCGGCAATGGCCTGGCGGGTCGAAAAAACAGCGCCGGAATCATGAGTGCCAGACCCGATGCCCGCCCCGGCAATCCCCGGGGCAAAACAAACACCACTAGCCCGGCCATACCCAGCACCACCCAATAGCCAGGCACCGCTGGAAAATCGGCCGCCGCCCATTCCATGCCCGCTAAGGCATGGGCCACCGCCAGCACCTGCTCCAGCAGCCAATGCACCCTATCGGCCAGCCATACGGCTGCCGATGGCCATGAGCCGGTAGCGCAGAGTACCGCCAGCAACAGCGCGAGCGGCGTAACCATGCCACCGATGACAGGGATCGCAAACGCATTGACCAGCGGCGACACAAAAGCATATTGCTGAAACAGGCCGATCAGCAACGGCGCCAGAGCAACACTCATGAACAGCTGCATTTTTGCAGCGTCCCAAAGCCGCTGAAGGCCCTTTTGCACCAGACCCGACGTGACGGTCACGCGGCGCTCGCTACGTGCTCCCCACAGCATGAGACAGGCAATAGCGGCAAAGGATAGACAGAATCCGACAGACAACACCGCCCACGGGTCCAGCAACAGGATACACAAGGCTGAAAGCGCGAGCAGAGTTGGTCCTTTTACCCGCACACGACCGATTGCAGACAGCCAGAATATGACAAGCATCATAAAAGTACGCTGCGCCGGCACGCCCCACCCTGCCAGCACCGAATAGATGGCCGCAACCACCAAGCCACCGCTGACAGCAACAATCTGGGCAGGTCTGCGTTCGGCCAGTTGCTTGCCTTGCAAACGCATCCGTCGCCACAAGCGAAATACGCCCACACTGCCCAGGGCTGCGAGCATGGTAATGTGCGAGCCGCTGATAGAGACCAGATGGGTGATGCCCGTGAGATTGAAAACGTTCCAGTCGTCCTTGCTGATACCGGCCTGGTCCCCCATGACAAGTGCAATAATCACCGGAGCATAGCGCTTGTCTTGCAACACCTGGATCAATGCACGACGCAGCGAAAACCGCGCCCGTTCAATGCAGGAACCCCAATCCCGGCAAAGTTCATCACGCAACAGCCGTCCCGGGCCTATGACTGTTCCGCTGGCGCGCAGACCTGCCGCAAACAGATAGGCGTCGTAGTCGAACCCATGAAAATTACGTGATGCATGATTGCGTCTGAGTTTTACCGTCATTTGCCAGATCTGTCCGGGCCGCAGATCAGGCAAACCTGCCTGCGGCCGTTGCGGTGGCGAATACGGCCCGCCACGCGCGCCGCTATACCAGCGCAGCAGCACCCTTTCCGGCACCCGCGCCGCAGATGGTCCGCCAATAATGCGCGCCTCGAATGCCCATCCGTTAATCAGATCCCGGGGTAAACCCGCCACCTGTACCTGCACGGTTAGCGGACGATTTTCCAGATGCCGGTCAAGACTGTCTGCCAGACGAGATTGCGCTCGCCATACCGAATACAGCATACCGCTAATCAGGCATAAACCCAGCACGCAAAGTGGCAGTACGATCCTGATGAGAAGCCGATTGCGCACAAACACGTGCTTCAGTATCAAAGCGCACGGCGCATGAAACCCGTTTGATGAGGCATGTAATGACACCATCAACAACCAGCAGCAACACAGACAAATCAACCATGCAGCCATCAGCTTCATCGTGGACGGCAGCTTCGGGAGCCATTGAACCATGGCAATCCCACACGCAATACTGCACATCCAGGCGACGGCTGGTAAATGCAAGGGCTGCACTACCGGCTTGTGCGTATCAGCAGGCAATACGCTGCACGCGGCTGACGCAGACGCGAAATGCTCAGGAATGAATTGATGGATAAAAGAAAATGAAGCTCGCATACCTGGGGCTGGCGGTTGAACAATCGTGCAAACTTCATTGTTCAACCTGTCGCCCGGTACTGCAAGACGGACGTGATGTATTGATCAGTCAGGAATCAGGCATGGATCAGGCATGGATCAGGCATGGATCAGGCACGGATCAGGCACGGATCAGGCAGTTGATGAGGCGGGAAAGGCTGGCAAGCGCGGCAGCACCCGCCGGGCTGTGGCACCGGTAGTTTGGGCAATGTCCTGCACCGGCAGCTCTCGTAATTGCGCCAGCACCTGTGCAATAGCAGGAATCTGCTCCGGCGTATTACGGGGATGCGCGTCATGCAGCCAGGCCGGAGGGATATCCGGGGAGTCGGTTTCCAGCACCATATTCGATAGCGGAAGACGACTGGCCAGCCGACGGATCTGGTTCGCGCGCGTAAAGGTCATTGCACCACCAAACCCCAAAGCAAAGCCCAGATCAACGAAATGATCCGCCTGCTGATCGCTGCCATTGAAGGCATGGGCAATGCCGCCAACGCCGTTGTAGCGACGCAGATATTTCAGAATCACGTCCTGAGAGCGACGCACATGCAGCAACACCGGCAAGTGATGCTCGCGTGCCAGCTTCAACTGCTGCTGGTAAAAATACTCCTGACGCTCCCGCAGCGGCCCCTGCACCAGATCTTTCACGAAAAAGTCCAGACCAATTTCACCGATAGCGACAAATCGCGGATCGTTCAGCGATCGCGCTACTTCCTGCGCCAGAATCTCCAGATCTTCATCGGCGGCCTGTGCCACAAACAAGGGATGAATCCCCAGTGCATAGTAACCACCGGCAAACGAGTGAGCCAGTTGCCGAACCGTGGAAAAATTACAGCGGCCAATCGCAGGAATGACAATCTGCCCGACGCCGGCCTGTTCAGCGCGTGTGATGACGGCCTGGCGATCATCATTGAATTCGGATGCGTCGAGATGACAATGCGTATCAATAAACATGACCTCTCCTTCGCCTGGCGAAACGCTGCAGGCGATTATGCCGCCTGCAATACGCCCCGTTCCATGACTAATTGCCGGTCGGCCAGCGCCGCCAGCTTGGCATCATGCGTCACAATAACAAACGCCGTTTTGAATTCGGCGTTCATCTGCTTGAGCAAGGCAAACATACTGGCCGCGGTTTCACGATCCAGATTCCCTGTCGGTTCGTCGGCCAGTACACATACCGGTCGCGTTACCAGCGCGCGCGCCAATGCCACACGCTGTCGCTCGCCACCGGACAATTGCCCAGGTGTATGGTGAATGCGTTCTTTCAGACCGACGCGCTCCAGAACGGCCTCGGCCTGGGAACGCGCCTGCTTGCGATCCATGCGCCGCACAATCAGCGGCATGGCCACATTGTCCAGCGCATTGAACTCGTTGAGCAGATGATGAAACTGGTAGACAAAGCCCAGGCTTTCATTACGAATATGACTGATCGCCTTTTCTGACAGCGCATGCGTTTGCTGGCCATTGATCAGAATCTGGCCCGAGGTAGGCTTGTCCAGCAAACCCAGCATGTGCAGCAGTGTACTTTTGCCCGAACCGGATGCGCCAATAATGGCGACCATTTCGCCCGCAGACACCTGCAGCGACACGCCCTTCAGAATATCCAGGCGCGCATTGCCATCATCATAGTATTTCACTACATCGCGCGATTCCAGTGCATAGGTGCTTTGTTGGATGGAGATATTATCCGGCTTAATCATGACGCAGCACCTCGGCAGGTTGCAGACGGGAAGCCCGCCAGCTTGGGTAAATCGTAGCCAGCAGCGACAGCACCAGCGACGTGATACCGATCAGGCCGATATCGTTCACTTCGGGATGCGACGGCAGCGTGCTGACAAAGTAAATACTGGGATCCAGGAAATGGATACCAAACAGGCGCTCAATGAAAGGGATGACCACATCGATATTGTAGGCAACCAGACAGCCAAACAACACGCCCAGGAATGTGCCGATAAAGCCGATCAGAGAGCCTTGCACCAGAAAAATCTTGCCGATCTGGAAGGGGCTGACGCCCAGAGTACGCAAAATGGCAATATCGGACTGCTTGTCCTTGACCGCCATCACCAGTGAAGACAGCAGGTTAAAGGCAGCAACCGCAACAATCAGCACCAGAATCAGAAACATCATGCGCTTCTCGGTTTTGACCGCAGCAAACCAGGTTCGGTTATCCATGGTCCAGTCACGCGCCACCACGCCTGGCGGCAGTGAATTGGTCAATTGCGTTGCCACCTCGGGCGCACTGATCATGTCACGGATTTTCAACCTGACACCGGCAGACCCCACATCACGGAACAGCACGGCCGCATCTTTGACCGAGACAAAGGCCATATTGGAATCATATTCATAATGCCCGGATGAGAAAATACCAGACACGGTGAACTGGCGCATGCGCGGAGAAAAGCCCGAAGGATTGATCGAGCCTTGCGGTGTCATCAACAACAGCGTATCGCCCACATTGACCCCCATATACTGGGCCA
The DNA here is from genome assembly GCF_000521505.1 of Advenella mimigardefordensis DPN7. Taxonomy (GTDB): domain Bacteria; phylum Pseudomonadota; class Gammaproteobacteria; order Burkholderiales; family Burkholderiaceae_B; genus Advenella; species Advenella mimigardefordensis. Next base: position 2,139,734 of record NZ_CP003915.1, on the reverse strand, counting down.
GATTAATCCCGATTACCAGTTTAAAACTACCTGGCTCCAGGGTCTGGAGCGAGCCCCTGATCATTTGCTGCGGCAATTCCGACACGTTACCTTCGTTTTTCGGATCTATGCCACGGATTTCCACGCCTTTGAGCACGTCCCCACGCGCCAGCATACCCCCTGCTGCCACAAAGGCCGAAGCCCCCTGTACTTCCGGATTCTCTTTGGCCTGATCAGCCAGCTTTTGCCAGTTGTCCGTGACCGCAACCGGGTCCTCATTGGGCACAACCAGCTGGATATGCGGCAACACCGACAGCATGCGATCGCGCACATCAACCTGGAAACCATTCATGACCGACAGCACGATAATCAGCGCAGCTACGCCCAATGCAATGCCGACCATGGAGGTGCCTGCGATAAAAGAGACAAACCGATCGCCTTTCCTGCCCCGACCACGCGTGCGTGTCAGGCCGGCGTACCGGGCACCAATCCATAATTCAAAAGGTATTTTCACGTATATTGATCTTTACAAAGACGATCATTCCAGCCTGGAACAACAATAATTAAAAATATATTTCGTATATCTATCATGCAGTTACCGCGCAACCTGCCAATTCAGAGAACAACGACAGGGGCAACAAGCAGTCATCAAGTCCCCGATGATATCTGAAAACCACTATGGCTGACAGGCAAGGCATGACACGCCCATAAGATTATATTTCAGTGTATTTTGTTCCGTTTGATCTGAATACGTAACATTGATAGTCGTTACCGGGTATGACTGAATACGCAAGGCGGGTGTGCCGCCCCTCCGGCAAGGGCTATGCCAATCCCCTCAACCAGGCCTGGCTGGGAAATAACGAACTGCACTGGCCCGGAACGGAAATGATTTACCTGGGCAGAACGAATTCAACCCGCCGATTTTTTGCACGTCCTGACGGATTGTCCTTACCGTCGATGTCATTTTCAGCCACAGGTTCGGCTTCGCCGCGCCCCTGCGCTCTTATCCGTGATTGCGCCACCCCTTCTTTGACTAAAAACACCGCCACAGATTCAGCGCGTGCCTTGGACAGTTTCCGGTTGTAGGTATCACTACCCCTGGCATCCGTATGCCCGATTACTTTAACCACCTTTACCTTACTATCGTTGATAATCGTGCTGATATCCTTCAAGGTTGCCTGAGCCTTCGGCGATAAATTCGCGCTATCGAACGCAAACAGAATATCGCTGGCAACGGACAGAACCGTGCCGCCATCGGCCTTGCGCACGGAAATGCGGCCATTTTCTTCGATAAGCTTTTGCGCATTCTCGGACAAATCGCTGGTTGCCGCATTCAAATCAGAAGAAGCAACCTGCAAATCGAGCACCTGAGGTACCAGATCCAGAATGTACTGATTGGAATCGTCATCGGTTTGCGCGCTCGCTGCGCCCGACATGACGAGCGCCAACACCATCACGGAGCGCCGCCCGAAACGGGTGAGATAAATGCGCCGCATTGGTTCATTCACCCGTCATTGAGAACGGACCCAGCGGCTCGATATTCGGCAGGAATAACATCAGACTCTCGCCCTCCGGTGGCGCAGGAAAAGTACCATACCAAATGCCGCGCAATTTACCCTTGTTGGACAATACCAGCTTTTCCGGCGCTAACGGTTTGCCTGCTGAATCTTTCAGCAGAAGATACTTTTTATCTCCAGCCAGAAGGTAAAAATCATTCTCGTACGCGGCTTTATCCAGACGCGAATACAGCACGCTAATCTTTTTTGCATCCGGGTCTGTTTCCATGAAGCGCACTTTGACTGTGACGCGATTACCCGTTTTTACAACCGAAGTCAGCTCTGCGGAGATACCGCCGTCGGACACCAGCCCGCTAGCCAGCGAATTTTGCTTGGCTTGTGGCGCAGCCGTTTGCGAAAAAGACGAGAGTGGAAGTGTGGCTGCAATAAGTAAAGAAAGCGAAGTGACGACAGTGCGAAATTTCATCTGATAGTAGTCCTCGTTGGTCAGTCGGGTGGGTATCGGTTTCGGGGGATCAGGGTATCGGGATAGGTGCAGCAAGAAAGGTAAGCAGTAAACAGTCGCCACCCATACGCCGATTATATTGATGCGCCTGTTGCCATATCGCTATATGGCAACAGCGTGACAATTATTACATCTGTATACAACCTTACGAAGAGCTGCATACAGGCGTGCTCGCACCGACGACCTCACATCATTTCATTTGTGATCACGCATTTATCATCCATTTGGCCGCTGTTTCTGTCCATCATAGACAATCGAATGAGTCGTCTGCACCCCTATTGCTCGGGTGAGAGCGGATTCGATTGAGCCACATTACCGCAACCGAAACAGCAGGCGGCGCACTCTTTAACAGCACGAAACGCCATGATTCCAGCCCACACCCGGGCTTGATTTTCTCAAACATGACCACATATGGAAAATGAGGGACGACAGGTGATCCCATATAAGTGACGGCGACCAAAATCAACAATGTACCGCCTCGCTTATATCAGTTCATCCGGAGGTCTCTATGAACCACATTGAATCAGTAAGCGTACTTTATGAATATGGCCAGCCTGGCGTCAAGTTTCATTATGAAAACGGTCAAAGCCGTACATTGCGCGACGACGAAGCCGAACAGTTTATTGCACTGGTTGAAAAACAGCGTCATCGGCAGGACATTGATTTTCTGAATACGCCACGCATTCGGCGTTACGTGGCCAATCAGTATTTCCATTAATATCAGGGCAACTGCCGACAGCAGCATACGCTGCACAGTCGGCAGCTCTGGAGCACAGAAAACCGGTTTGGCGCAGCTTTCGTGTCAGGCATGCTCTGCCCCTGTGTGCCACAGCCAGGACGGCAAAAAGGCGGCATTGATGGCCATTGCCATCGGTGTCATTCCGTTCCCGTTTGCCTGCTGCAGATGAAGTCGCCGGGTTATACTTGCCGACAAAAGTTACTTTACATAAAGGCCTGCTTTGAAAATACCTGCCCTGCCCTTTACCGTCACCGATTGGGAAAACATACCGGCTACCGAACACCCGGGCGAGCACGGCACGGCGTTATGGCGCACACTGAATATCGGAGATATTCGCGTGCGCATGGTCCAGTACTCACCGGGTTATCTGGCCGACCACTGGTGCGATCGCGGACATATTCTGTACGTTCTGGAAGGCGAACTGGAATCACAACTAAAAGATGGCCGCACATTTACGCTTACCGCCGGTATGAGCTATCAGGTCTCGGATTTCGGTGACGCCGCCCATCGCTCCTACACCCGTACCGGCGTCAAGCTGTTCATCGTGGATTAACCATAACAAAACCCACATGGCACAACAGCACTGGCGAATGCTGAAACCTTTTGGTGACTGGCAACCAGACGCTGCGGGCCACCGCTTAGCCGTTATAATGGCCTGATCGGTCACTTTCCTGACGTTTTCTACGCGCCCTGCTCCCTTTGCCTACTGTTGCACAGAACGTTCAGTCACAGCGGCAAGCAACGGCGCCTTAAGTATATCCATGTCCCAAGCGATTTCATTTTCAGTATGCCCTGATCAACCAGATGCCCCGGTGCAGCAGCGAACCGCGGCGTTCATTTTAAGCGTGTGTCCGGCATGCAGTTGATCATTTCCGGGGCGCTGCCCCCTCAATCCTTGGCCGACGAGACCGCTATCCATCTGGAAAAAACGGCCACGCTGCTGCGTCGATTGTTTGAATATGCCACGCCGCATAATCACCCTGCCGATCAAGACCTGACTGGCTGCACACCGTACGAAGCCTGGCTGGTGCAACGCTATCAATTTGCACCCGTTGCTGATCAGGCCCCCTGTGCTGCCCTGGCGCCGATTCTGGTGCCGGACGCACCAGCCGCCGCCCCTGTCTGGCTATTTCAGCTTGCCCACTTCGGCCTGAGCAACAGCGGCGCGCATATGCTGACCGCAAGTGACATCGCTGTAACCGAGAAGGAAAGCCAGGCCCTGTATGAAAGCGCGGCCGAGATCTTTACAGATACCCCGTTTACGCTCATCGGCAACCGCCCTGAAGGCTGGCTGGTCGCTGTACCGGCGGGTTTCAGCTTGCCATCACGCAGTCCGGCACTGATTGCCAGCGCCGACCTGGCACACGTCTGGCCTCAGGAAGAGGACTACAAACCCTTGCGCCGACTGCTCAGCGAACTGCAGATCGCATGGCACCATCACCCCGTTAATGAAGCGCGACGCGACAGGCAAATGCCGCTCATTAACGGTGGCTGGCTGTTTGGCGGCGCCACGCCAGCGCAACTGTCTGCGCCTGCAACGCCCATGCCAATCGTCATACGCGACCTGGAAGCGGCTCATCGGCAACGCCAATGGGGCCAATGGCTGGCGCTATTGCCTGCAGTAGAGCAAAAAATTGCAGGTGAACTGGCAACAGCCCTCAACCCTCAAGCCAGCGGCAACCCAGTTACCCTGCCAGTCAATCTGATTCTGACCGGTGACAACCGATGGGTCTCGCTTACCCTGGAACCCACACCAGCACTGCTCAAATGGCTGCCTGGTAAACGCAAGCAATGGAAACAATGGTGGTCTCAGTAAAAATTACAGCCCGTTCGGTGAATCCGGACTACGAAAAGCAACTGCAGGAAAGTGGCATTCACAGTTTGCTGGCGCGCCTGTGGGCCGCGCGCGGCGTGACTTCGTCCGAGCAAACGCGCCTATCCTGGGCTGACCTGATCAATCCGTCCGAGCTCAATCAGGCCGGCACCGCGGCATCTATCCTTGCCGATGCCATCGCTGCCAGAAAAAAACTGCTGATTATTGCCGATTACGACTGTGATGGCGCCACTGCCTGCGCAGTCGCCCTGCGTGGCCTGCGGGCATTTGGCGCAGATGTGGACTTCCTGGTGCCAAACCGCTTCGAAACCGGCTATGGCCTGTCACCTGCCGTAGTCGAACTCGCCAGCAAGCATCACGCAGGCAAGCCAGATATGCTGATCACGGTGGACAATGGCATTGCCAGCATCGAAGGGGTACAGGCTGCCAACAACCTGGGCATGCAGGTATTGGTAACTGACCATCACTTACCGGGAGATGCTCTGCCACAGGCCATTGCGATTGTGAACCCCAATCATCCTGAATGCCAGTTTCCGTCAAAGAATCTGGCCGGTGTCGGCGTCATTTTTTACGTCCTGCTGGCGTTGCGCGCGGAGTTCCGCCGCCGTGGCTGGGTCGATGCCAAGGCAGGCCCCAGGCTTGATGCGCTGGCCGATCTGGTCGCACTGGGAACTGTCGCCGATGTGGTCAGGCTGGACGCCAACAACCGCCTGTTGGTCTCCCAGGGATTGAAAAAAATTCGGAGTAACCAGTTGCAGCCCGGCCTCAAAGCCCTGTTCCTGGTCGCCAGCTGCGATCACCGTGAAGCAACGGCACTGGATCTGGGTTTTCGCATTGGCCCCCGAATTAACGCCGCCGGCCGCCTGGCCGACATGAGTATTGGGATCCGCTGCCTGACCACCGATGATGAAGCGGAAGCGCTGGCGCTGGCCCGCGAACTGGATACCATGAATCATCGGCGCCGCACCATCGAACAGGATATGAGCGAACAGGCCCAGGCCAGCCTGGAGGCGCCGGAAAAAGCCCGCAATGCGACCGTCTGCGTTTTTCATCCGGACTGGCACCAGGGCGTGGTAGGCATCGTAGCATCACGACTGAAAGAAAAATTCTGGAAGCCAACGCTTGCTTTTGCCCCGGGAGATCCAGGCGAACTGCGAGGCTCAGGGCGATCCGTACCCGATGTCCACTTGCGCGATGTACTGGATCTGGTTTCCAAAACCCATAGCGGCATGATTCTCAAGTTCGGTGGCCACGCCATGGCTGCCGGGCTGACGTTGCGTGAAGAGGCGTTCGCCGATTTCGAGGAAGCCTTTGATCTGGCCGTGCGCCGCATTAGCGGTAAAGACAGCTTTGAGCCCCTTATCGAAACGGATGGGTCGCTCGACCCGCTCTTTACGACGGCTGAAGTGGCCGGGATGTTGCATCAGCATGTATGGGGTGCAGGCTTTCCCCCGCCACTATTCCGGGATACGTTCAGGGTGCTGAATCAGCGCCTGCTCAAGGAAAAACACCTCAAATTGCGCCTGGAACGCATGAACCAGCAATACGATGCGATCTGGTTCAATCACGCTGAAGCACTGCCGGAATATACCGATCTTATCTACGAAATAGCGCCCAATGCCTGGAATGGCGTTGTAAACGTGCAACTGATGGTACGTCACGCCGAGCCTGCTGTCTTCTAAAGACAACACAGGGTCACGCCATTTATTACGATTGCTATCAGACTAACGGTTTTCCGGTATTCTTGTTACAACGTTTACCGGCTCGACAAGGGGTGAGGCCGCTAATTTGTTACGCTGCCATTTTTATATTTAGCCAAAATCACATATGAAATTTAACCGTACGCTTCTGCTTGCCCTTCTGGCTTTAACCGCCTGCACCACAACCGGCACGCCCGGACAGCATATCGACGGCGTAGTCGGTACGGTCGGTGGCGCCTTCGGCAATGTTTCCGGTCAGCGACCTGCACACTGACCCGTACATCCGCAGCCTTAATCGAGGCAGCCGGACGTAGAACAAGTTTTGCAGCCAAAGAACGGCATTCGCTCAGCCATGAGGGTCTGGTGCGCTAAAATAAAGGGTTAAGCAAAATTACACAGCAAGGGAATAACACGCATGGAAGCAGAACGTCAAAACCAACTCGCCGCCCGTCTTGAAGACTACGCTGAGCGCGAGGACGCGCTTCGGAGGTATCTTTGACGTCGAATCCAAATCGGAACGACTGCAGGTAGTCAATCTGGAACTGGAAAATCCCGACGTCTGGAATGACCCCGAAAAAGCCCAGGATCTGGGTCGGGAGAAAAAAACGCTGGAAAACGTCGTCCTGGTCCTGGACGAGCTCCGGCAAAACATCCGCGATACGCAAGAGCTGTTTGAACTGGCCGGTGCCGACGATGATGATGCGACACTGCTCGCCATTGAAGAAGATGCCGATGGCTTTGGCAAGATCATCGACGACTTCGAATTTCGCCGCATGTTCGCCAACCCGGCCGATCCGCTCAATTGCTTTGTCGATATCCAGGCAGGCGCCGGTGGTACCGAAGCCCAGGACTGGGCCTCTATGCTATTGCGCCAATATCTCAAATATTGCGAACGCAAAGACTTCAAAACCGAAGTACTGGAAGAGTCAGACGGCGACGTCGCCGGTATCAAATCAGCCACGATCAAGGTAGAAGGCGAATACGCATTCGGCTATCTGCGCACCGAAAGCGGCGTGCACCGGCTGGTGCGCAAAAGTCCGTTCGACTCCTCCAATGGCCGTCACACGTCCTTTGCCAGTGTCTATGTGTACCCGGAAATCGATGACTCCATCGAGATTGAAATCAACCCTGCGGATTTGCGGGTCGATACCTACCGTGCCAGCGGTGCGGGGGGGCAGCACATCAATAAAACAGACTCAGCCGTGCGAATCACCCATGCGCCCACGGGCATTGTGGTTCAGTGCCAGAATGACCGTTCGCAACATCGCAACCGGGCTGAAGCCATGTCCATGCTGCGCTCCAAACTGTATGAACTGGAAATGCGTAACCGCCTGGCGGAACAACAGAAGCTGGAAGACGCCAAAACGGAAGTGGGCTGGGGGCATCAGATCCGCTCTTATGTGCTGGACAATAGCCGCATCAAAGACCTGCGTACCAACGTTGAAATCTCCAACACCCAGAAAGTGCTGGATGGCGATCTTGATCCGTTTATCGAAGCCAGTCTGAAACAGGGAGTCTGAGATGAGTGGTGGAACTATTGCAATCGTTACCGGCGCCTCGCGTGGCCTGGGCGCGGCACTGGCCCGCCAGCTGGCGGGCAGCGTGCAGCAACTGATTACCGTATCGCGCAACATCGACCCGCAAACACAACAATTGGCTGACGCCTCAGGATGCCAGCATGTTCATTACGGTCACGACCTGTCAGATGTACAGCATATCGAGGCAGCCGCGTTAGGCATCTTCGCCCAGCTGGATCAGACGGCAAGCCGTTACCTGCTCATTAACAATGCCGGCTCACTTGGCCCTGTCGGGCAGTTCGACACGCTGAAAGATGCGCATGCGATCTCCGATACGTTCAATTTGAATGTAACCAGCGCCATGTTGCTCACCACCGCTCTGCTGCGTGCAACCCGCAAGCTGGACGCCGATGTACGAGTGGTCAATATATCTTCGGGCGCCGGACGCTCACCCACCGCTGGCTGGGGTGTTTATTGCGCCACCAAAGCAGCGCTGGATATGTACACACGTGTCGCCCGTCTTGAAGCGCCGCAAGCCAAACTGGTTTCGCTGGCTCCCGGGGTAATCGACACGAATATGCAGGCAACCATTCGTTCAGCCAATACAGATGATTTCCCCGATCTGGCACGCTTTAATACACTGAACGAAACAGGTGCACTGCGCAGCCCGGAAGCGGTGGCCGCAAGTATTCTCCAGTATGTCAACAGCAAGGACTTTGCCAGTAAAGAGCTGGATGACATCAGGCAGTACAGTTAGCAAACCGGCCGTAGGCGACGGCATTGCCCTGTTGGGGGTGGCGCGCCGCCATGAAGTAACCCATTCACCCTGACATGTCACATGAGTCTGACATGCCTAGCTAAAACACCAGTAAACCCTATGAACGATACCCAGAAAGACGCGCCCGTTACCGAAGTGGACGAAAACAAACTCATCGCCGAAAGACGCGGAAAACTCTCGCGCCTGCGCTCAGCCGGCATTGCTTATCCCAATAGCTTCAGGCCGGAACACAAGGCGCAGGCATTGCACGAGCAGTTTGACCCGTTCGACAAAGAAACCCTGGACCCGCAGGCCAATCCGGCCCGTGTTGCCGGACGGATGATGCTCAAGCGCGTCATGGGCAAAGCCAGTTTCGCCACCATCCAGGACGCCAGCGGACGCATACAGATTTATCTGGACAAAAAAGGCGTGGGTGAAGACGTATACGAACAGTTCAAAACCTGGGACATTGGTGACATCATCGGGGTCAGTGGTCGCGTCTTCAAAACCAATAAGGGCGAACTGTCGATTCACGCCGAATCAATCAACCTGATCTCCAAATCGCTGCGTCCCCTGCCCGACAAATTCCACGGCATTGCCGATCAGGAGCTGCGCTATCGCCAGCGTTATGTCGATCTGATTATGACTGAAGATTCACGCAACACCTTCAAGGTACGCAGCAAGGCTATTGCTGCCATGCGATCAGCCATGAACGATTCGGGCTTTCTGGAAGTGGAAACGCCCATGCTGCACCCTATTCCCGGCGGCGCCGCGGCCAAACCGTTTGTGACACACCACAATGCGCTGGATATGCAAATGTTCCTGCGCATCGCACCGGAACTGTATCTGAAGCGGCTGGTAGTGGGCGGTTTTGAACGCGTTTTTGAAATCAACCGCAACTTCCGCAACGAAGGGGTCAGCCCGCGACATAATCCTGAATTCACGATGATGGAATTTTATGCGGCCTACACTGATTATCAATGGCTCATGAATTTCACCGAGCAATTGCTGCGTGATGTCGCCGTTGCTGCCACCGGCAGCGCAGTGCTCACTCATCAGGGCAAGCCGCTGGATCTGAGCCAGCCGTTCGATCGACTGACCATCACGCAGGCCATCATGAAGTACGCTGACGGGTACACCGAAACACAACTGAATGACGTTGCCTTCCTGCAAGCTGAATTACGCAAACTGGGTGCCGATGTAGACGGCCCGGTATTGGCGCGCGCAGGAATCGGCGCATTGCAGCTGGCCCTGTTCGAAGAAACGGCCGAATCACAATTGTGGAATCCGACCTTCATCGTAGACTATCCGGTAGAAGTCTCTCCACTGGCGCGCGCTTCGGACAGCAACCCGGATATCACCGAACGCTTTGAACTGTTCATTACCGGCCGCGAAATTGCCAATGGGTTCTCCGAGTTGAATGATCCGGAAGACCAGGCAGCGCGCTTCCAGGCTCAGGTTGCTGCCAAGGATGCCGGCGACGAAGAAGCCATGTATTACGACGCCGACTATATCCGTGCGCTTGAATACGGCATGCCGCCGGCCGGCGGCTGCGGCATCGGCATTGACCGATACATTATGCTGCTGACCGACAGCCCGACTATTCGCGACGTATTGCTCTTCCCGCATCTGCGCAAGGAAGACTGATCGCTTAGTAAGGCTCCTAAGCATTATTTGCACAAGCAAGGTGGCGATCATGCCACCTTTTTTATTGGCGTTTACACAATACGCGGCAGGGCCCAATACACGGTAGAGCCCAATACGCGGCAGGGCCCAATACACGGTAGAGCCCAATACGCGGCAGGCCCAATACACGGTAGCGCTAACCCGCCGGTCACCGGCAAACAGGCAAAAGCCGGAACCTTGGCTCAATAATGCAGCTTCAGCCACTTATTCCAGACCGTTGTCCAGTTCAAGCCGCAGATAATCGATCAGATTTTTTTCCACCGGGTTCAATTGCCGATTTTTCAGATACGATAGTCTTATCGTGCGGCCCAGTACTGGCGTCAACGCGATGAACCATGCTTTGTTCATGCTGATCAGGCTTTCCACAGCCGAGCGCGGCAAGAGCGAACCATACTTTCCTTCTGCAATCCAGCGCTGATTGATATTCAGACTATCGGACTCCACGTCTGCCATTAAGGTCACGTTCTGGCTGACGCAATGATCATCGATCAATTTGCGCAACCCGGAATCTCGTCTGGGTAAAACCAGTGGATATCCACGTAATGACCGCCAATCGAGTGATTGTCCCTGCCTGATACCCAATCGGCCTGCCAGATCCGGAGCCATGACCAGACCAATGGGCTCCGGCGCTGACACTGCTTCCTGCACCAGCCAGGAGACATTATCTTCGACAAATGCCAAATGAATATGTTGACTACGTAACAGGCCGACCAGCGCCTGCTGCTTGTCCTCGACGATTTCAAGTCGCACATCCGGATAATGCACCTGCCATTTTGCCACCTGATTGACGATCAGCTCACTCAGCCTGCTATTGACATCTGCACTTGGCACGACGCCCAGGGACAACCGTTGATGTTGCTGTAATCGTCGGGCATGCAGGAACGATTGCATTGACGCGAGCAGGTGCTTCATGCCCTGCTGCACTTGAAATATAAACGTCCCGGACGGGGTCAGAGCCAGTTGCCGCGCCCCCTGATGCCGGGCAATCAGGGTTGAACCCAGCACCGACTCAAAGCGTTTGAGTTGAGTACTCAATGCTGGCTGAGCCATATATAACTGAGCAGCGGCCTTGCGAATGGAGTTCTGCCCGGCGACCAGACCAAAATAGTGCCATTGTTTAAGCGTTGTTTGTGGTGAAAATGGCTGTGAACCGGAGGCGGGTCGATCCAGAACACGCCGCCAGTTGTTCAACAGCAGTTGTGCGCCTGGGTGATCCTCGTAACTGCGCAATTCAATGGCGGACATCAATGCACTGTCCACGGGACTCAGCTGCCAGTTCGCATCAAACGTCGCGTCCAGAGACAGCTGGTTAACCAGAAAAACACGGTTATCCTGGGGCGGCCGCATCATGACCTGCAGGTAATCACGATCATCATATTCATAATCCAGCTGCAATTGCGCACATACCTGGGTGGCCTGTTGCAATAGTGCCCAGGGCATGCGGGGAATGCACACCCTGCCCCTATACGCATTATCGGTTCCAGCTCGGCCTGGTAGAATTTCTACCGATTGCGAATGCAACAGTAGCCAGCCACCGGCCTTGAGAAATGAATTTTCGCCAGAACGCTCCAGAATCGGGCTGATGACAATATCAAACTGGGCAAGTCGTGGCCATGGGGGCGCCCAGTCCTCCCGGCTATCGGACTCTTGAAGATAGCTGTCATAAAACTCAATACAGAAAAGCGTATTCTGGTATTGGCGCTGAGTTCTTAACACCGCATCAAAAAACGCCGCACTGGTCTGTCCGCGATAAGCGGTATACGGAAAGCGAATTTTGATCCAGCCCAGCTCATGGCAGGCGCTTTGGGTATATCGGCAGGCGAAGTCTTCGAGCAGGCATAGCCGCAAAAAATGGTGGCTCAGAACCAGCGCTGAATCATTGGGAATGAATTGTCGAGCTTCTCGTCGAAACAATGACAAACCGCACAACTGCTCCAGTGTGCTGATTGAATCGCTCATTCCCGACCGTGCGATACCCAATTGTGCAGCTGTTTGTGCCAGACTTCGCGTCTGGCACAAGTGGCAGAAACGGATAAGATTCCGAAACTCCAGCTGCTGCAGGATATGGCTTGGCTTAAGGGTCATTACGCTATTATGACTTACCTTGTGAGCCTGAACATTCCTATTGTTGCCAGCAGACCAATTGCAGATGCAATAAACAGGTAATAGCTCGGTGCCATCACATCAATCGTGGTCGCCCAGGTCATTAACGCTGGCGTAAAACCAGCAAAGAAAATCGCTGCAATATTGTACGAAACAGCCATACCGGTAGACCTGACCTGTATCGGAAACAATTGCGCGAGCGCCGACGGCGCAACACCGGCAAAAAGTGACACAGCAAAGCAATGCAGGATCTGGACGACAATCAGATGGGTCACGGTCGGTGATTGATGCAGCCAGGTCAGAAGTGGCCAGGAAATAAACATCAGAATCACACAACCGGCCCGCAACACCTTGAACGCGCCGATCCGATCAGCCAGCCTGCCGGCAAATACGCAGCCGATCACCATGAATATATTGCCCAACAGCGATGCGGTGAATGCCTGGTTTCGGGAAAATCCCAACCCGATCGTCGGTGACGCATAATAGGTTGGCATATAAATAACCAGCACATACACACAGACTGTCCATAGAATCGAAAACAAAATGCCGAGAATCATGTGGCGCGGATAAAGCCGGACAATATCCAGCAACGGTTTTTTGTCTGCCGGATGATTGCGCTTTTGCGCTTCGAACTCAGGCGTTTCATCCAGGGTACGACGGATATAGTACCCCAGCGGGACGATGAGTAAACCAACCACAAAGGGAATGCGCCAGGCCCACAGTGAAATAGTCTTATCATCGAAAAAAGTCGTGATCATCATGCCCATAAAGGCGGCAAGAATATTCGAAATGCCCATGCTGGCCTGAAGCCAGGCCGCATAACTGGCCCGTTTCTCCAGCGGCGCACTTTCCACCAGGAAAGCTGTGGCACCGCCAATTTCACCGCCGGCCGAGAACCCCTGGAGCAGCCGCCCGGCCAGTAGAAGAATGGGAGCACCCACGCCAATCATCCAGACAGGCGGCGCAATCGCGATAATCAGCGTACCTGCCGCCATAATACCAATCGTCAGCGTCAATGCTGCCTTGCGGCCTACCCTGTCGCCATACGCGCCCAAATACAATGCCCCGATGGGCCTTGCAATAAACCCGACAGCGAATACAAGAAAAGTGCTGATCAGCGCTGATACTTCATTGCCATCCTCAAAAAAACTATGCCCGATATAGCTGGCAAAAAAGGCAAAAACACTGAAGTCATACCATTCTAGCGCATTGCCAATGGAGGCCGCGGCCACCGCCCTGCCCGTTTTGCTGTCGCCTTTTATCGGCGCAGTTGTATGCGCCTGCATGCCGACGGCGGTTGCTCCGGCTCCGCCGTAAGGTTGAATTTTTTCCATATCCTGTCCTTTGATACTGAGCGCTAAGCGCCGGATTGATTGTTTTAATTGTTGACTGCACCGTCGAATCGTTCTATTGCATCAATCAATACACTGATGCCCTGCGCAAGTTCTTCTGCAGATGTCCACTCTTGTGCGCAATGACTTTTACCTTCTTTGCTGGGTACAAAAATCATTGCTGAAGGACTGATATGACTCAAAAATGCAGCGTCATGACCAGCGCCGCTGGGCATCACCTTATACGGCAAGCCCAGGCTATCGCTGGCATCACGGATATGGGCCATCAGTTGCGGCGCACAGACAACCGGCTGGGTATCGGTGACAGTCTCGCAAGACAGCAGGGTCACCTGATACGTGGCGGCTGCCTCAGCTGCTATTTTCTCCAACTGCCGATGCAAGGCTTCCATGCTTGGCCGATGATCCGATCGCATTTCAACTGAAATTTCAGCGAATCCTGGAACCACATTGCTGGCATTGGGTTTGACATTGAATTGGCCGCAAGTGGCAACAACGTAATGCTCCGGTTGCTCACCGGACATGCGTGCTGCAAAATGGCGAATATCACAGGCTGTCTGTGCCGCCGCCAGTAATGCGTCGCTGCGCATATGCATGGGGGTCGTTCCCGCATGTGCTGCCTGCCCCTTAAATGTCAGGCGCACCCTGATGATGCCCACAATCGCACTGACAATGCCGATCGGCAAGGCTTCGTTTTCCAGCACGCATCCCTGTTCGATATGGAGCTCAAAAAACGCCTTGATATCTTCTCGCCTGACCAGGGAAGTCGGCTTGCCGCCCATACGAACAATCGCATCTGCAAGCAATTCGCCGGTCTGCGGATGCGCACACTGCAAAATATCGTCTGACAAATGACCACTGATACCCCTGCTGCCTATGCAGGACTGGCCCCATTCACTGGGTTCTTCAGCCAGAAAATCGATTACTTCAAGCGTATGATTCAGCCGGATACCGCGCTCTCGCAGCGAAGCAACACACTCCAGCCCGGCAACAACACCGGCTACGCCATCAAAGCGACCGCCGCCTGGCACGGTATCGCTATGTGAACCGATAGCGATCACCCCGCGCGTGCTATCGGCGCCGTCCAGCCGCCCCACGAGATTGCCGGCCGGATCGACATGCACCCTCATGTCCAGCTGTTGCATTCTATCGGCTATCCATTGGCGTCCTTTCAGAAAGGTGTCACTAAAGGAGCGCCTTGTATACGGTAAAGATGCCTCTGTCACGGTGCCCAGTTCCATCAGGGCGTCCCAATAACGTTGCTGATTGGCTTTCATCATGATGATAATCCTGCTGTCGATAAGGGCCGGACAAACCGGCCACTACCCGGTTCGGCGGTGACCGTATGGCCATCAAATACCCAGTTGCCGCGCACCATGGTTTTCTGCACTTTGAAGTCAATCGTACGACCATCGTACGGACTCCAATCGGAGAAATTCTGCCCGCTTGCCTTGCCTTCATATACGT
The DNA here is from genome assembly GCF_000521505.1 of Advenella mimigardefordensis DPN7. Taxonomy (GTDB): domain Bacteria; phylum Pseudomonadota; class Gammaproteobacteria; order Burkholderiales; family Burkholderiaceae_B; genus Advenella; species Advenella mimigardefordensis. The sequence continues at coordinate 2,124,581 of NZ_CP003915.1, read as the reverse complement.
ACGGATCTTTTTTCAGGATGACCAGATCCGCATCCCGCCCGACCTCTAGCGCCCCTTTCGTATCGTGGATGCTGAAAAGTCGCGCCACATTGTAGGTCAGTACCTGCACAATCTTACTCAAAGGTATATTGCGCCTGGCAGCCTCTGTGACCATCAGCGGCAACAATACCTCCAGACCGGTCGCGCCAGAGGCATTCTCGAACATATTCGTATGGGACTTGCGATCCAGCGACCAACTCACATGGTCGGTTGATACCACCGTGAGGTTGCCTGCGACCAGATGCTGCCAGAGCGCTTCGCGCTCGCCCCGACCTCGAATGGGTGGATTAACTTTACCTCGCCCGCCCAATTGGCTTACATCATCTTCTTCGGATAACACTAAATAGTGCAGACAGGCTTCCATCGTCGCTGGGAACCCCTGGCGCTGGTATGACGCGCAAATCTCATAACCGCGACCGTTGGAGCAATGTACAACATGCGCCCGGCAGCCGGTGTCGGCGCCCAGCTCATACACCTGAAGCACAGCCAGGTTCTCGGCATACACAGGCCTGCTGGCCGAGTGGCCGGTGTAATCCGTTTGGCCCTTGCTTTGCACCCGATCGATCAGGTGCTTGACGACCTCGTCGTCCTCATTATGTACGCCAGCGATCAAGCCATACTGGCTGATGGCAGCAAAACAGTCATGCATGGTAAATGGGGGAATGCGCGGGAAACGCTGCGGGTCGGTACCGAAAGTTGAAAACTTGAAACCAATGGCACCGGCAGCGACCATTTCATCGATGTTGCCCGCGCCTTCGTCCGGATGCACCGTCCCGTAAAGCGCAAAATCGACCCGCGCCTGCTGCTGCGCCTCCTGCTTTTTCTGCTCAAATCGCTGCGCATTGCAAATCAGCATCCCCGCATCGTAGGGCATATCCACAATTGTTCCGACGCCGCCGGCGGCGGCCGAGCGCGTTGACCAGAGAAAATCCTCCTGCCCTTTCTGACTACGACTATGCACTTGCGAATCGATGGCTGCCGGAAAGACGTAGCAGTCGGAAAAGCGTTCCGTCTGTTTTGCCGCCGGCAGCCCGGCCTGCGCGGATCCGACATGGGCTACTTTACCCTGATGTATCGCTACATAGCCATTGGGAATTTCTCCATGCGCCAATACCAGATGGCCGGTCACGACCAGATCGAATGCTGTCATACGTTCTCCTATGATTTTTCATAAGAGTGCCACAATCTTGCAGCGCTGTCGTATTCTGAATATCGATCTGACTTATAGTTTTTTCAGAACATAATAAATTCAAATAAAAAATAACTAACTGGATATATTGATCAATACCATCTTCCCGGAGATTGACTGATATTTAAAAATGAACTGGGAATCGGCATTTTGAGACGCGCTGGCTATGACAAAGATGAGCTCAGCCCGTATTGAGCAGCACCTGCTGCTTGCATCTAAGCTGTACCCACCTGAAATTTGGCTTACAACTGAGCAACACACTTGCCGCGCCATCCTGTTTACTATATCGGCAAATGAAAGAGGGAGAACATTAATGAAAAAATTGCTTGTAGTTATCGGTTTTCTGGCCATCTTTTTGAGTGGCTGTGTGGTACACGATCGTCATTATGGCTACCGTGACGGCTATCGTTACAGCGGTCCGAAGTACGAACGAAAACATAATTATCACAAACGTCATCGATACTACCGACCCCGCTCCCACCACAGAGAGTATCGCGGCCATCGGTCGCGTCATCGTCATCATGGTCACCATCGCCGCCATTGATGGCGTTTGCCGGCGCAACGGCCTCCTCGGGTCCTGTCCGGCGTGACAAATGTGATAAGTGCCCTGCTCATCTGCACCAGCGGCCAACCCCTTACTGATGACCGCACAACAGCCATGTCCTGGTGCAGGAGAAATGGACGGGCTGGATGCTGACCCGGACAGTTGGCTCGCAGCGCGTCGGCGCTCAGCCAAAGCGGGCCGTATCAACCACGGCATCAGGAAAACTGCAACTTAAACGCTCTTTGCCGGCACCCAGGCTCTTGCGTTTCACCACCAGCCGACCAACCGGCCCGGTACGATCCAAATGCGTACCGCCACAGGCGATCCGATGTTGCTCACAATGCCAACTGCGTAAATCCGGTTCTTGCGGGTGCGCGCTCATGGTGATAGCGGCATCGCATAAAACCAGATCATTGGCATAGGCTTCGATCTGACTCACCTGATCCGGGGTAAAGCGTTCGTTGACGCCAAAATCAAACCGCGCGCCATCGCTGCGGATATGACATCCCAGGGTGGCTTGTACGGCATCCGGCCGGACCGCAGCAACAGCCACATACAGAATATGTGAAGCCGTATGACTCAGGGTCAGCCAGGCCCTGCGATCGACATCAATATGCACCGTGACGCTATCGTGTATGCGTACCTGATTTAAGAGTGAGACATCATCAGGATGGACTTTGTGCCAGATGACACCGCCGACCTGCACATCAGGAAAACCATCAATACCAGGCGAATGCCCGTACATTTTCCGCGCATCGATAAACCTTAGCACAGAACCATTATCCAGCGTGATCGTGCCATGGTCAGCCTCCTGTCCTCCGCCTTCCGGAAACGCGACCGTCGCATCAAGCTCAATCATGTCGGCTTCAATTTTAATGACGCTGGCCTGACAGCTGCCAAGAAAACCGTCCTCGTAATAGCGCTTGCGGGTTTGCCGGTGAAATTTCATAAGGTATCGTAAATTGAAGTGAAATTTTCAATGTCTGATCATTGCTCAGCGATACTGCCACGCGGATGGTATCCAGTCTGGCATTGATGAAAATAGATTCAAAGCGCATAAATATAGTGCCTTATCTGTCCGTTTTCATTGATGCAGAACAAGTAGCAAGCGGCATACGATTTTTTCCGGGCGCTCAACAGTGGTTGTACACTCAAGCGCCAAAGAACCGCAGCCCTCGCAGTGAGTGACAGCAGGATGCCTTTGGGCAAATGGACGGGTTCTTGCAGGCTCTGGTGCTGCGCGCCTGAATCGCCTCCCGGATCCCCCAGTGCTGTACTGACGATCTTTGCTGCCGACCGTACGAATTCCTGTCATATTAAACCTGTAACATCAGCGCATTGTTCTCAACAGGATCACGTATCATGACATCCGCTCCATTCTCTCCTTCCCGTCGTCGCAGCCTGAAGGCCCTGGCCAGTGCGCCTATGCTGCCGCTTACCACTGGCGTTCTGGCCGGTTTCGCGGGGTTTGCCACCGCCCAGACCGCCGATGCCGTAAAAAAGGCGTTCGCTTCTGCTGAATTTACGGGTATGGCTGCACCCACACTGGATAATCCTGCCTCGCTGGCCGAAACCACTGTCGGTTCTTCCCTGAAAGTCAACTGGGCCGACAATACCAACACCACGTATGAACTGGCTTACAAGCCGTTCTTTCTGACAGGCGATAAAGTGCCGGATGGCAAAGGTGGCGAAATCATCGCTGGCGGTTATTTCGACATCAACAACAAGCCAATTATGGATGCCTCTGTTGCCGGCAAAGAGCGCCAGATGTTCTCGGACTGTCCCGATGGCACATCACTGCTGAAGCTGGACAACGCCAAGGTAGATGGCGTCAAAGGCAATCCGGTATTTGCGGTGGTTCAGTTCGAATACACCACACGCAATCAGAATGGCGACGATATGTACGGCAAACTGCCCTCTCCTATCGCCGTACTGACACTGGACCAGGATCCTGCTACCGGTCATTTGTCTCTGGTTAAATATCACAACGTCGATACATCAGGCGTGCACGGTCTGTGGATTACCTGTGGTGCCTCACTCTCGCCCTGGAATACCCACCTGTCCAGCGAAGAGTACGAACCCGACGCCTTCAAAATCGCCAAAAACGACGAATTCAAAGGCTTCAGCAAAGCCCTGTTCGGCGACGAGAAAAAAGCCAACCCATACCACTACGGTCACCTGCCTGAAGTCACGGTTAACCCCGACGGCACTGGCTCCATCAAGAAACATTACAACCTGGGCCGTATCTCACATGAATTGATCCAGGTAATGCCCGACAAACGTACCGCGCTGATGGGCGACGATGCCAACCACGGCGGCCTGTTCATGTTTGTTGCAGACAAAGAAGAAGATCTGTCTGCCGGCAATCTGTATGTTGCCAAATGGCACCAGACCAGCGGCGAAGGCCCTGGCTCGGCTGACCTGACCTGGATTCACCTGGGTCACGCAACCAGCGACGAAATTGAAGCGCTGGCTGACAAGCTCAAACCTGAAGACATCATGGAAGTGAAATACGAAGATCCTAATGATGATTCCTTCAAGAAAATCGTCTTCGACAAAAAAGTGAACTGGGTCAAACTGAAACCCGGTATGGAAAAAGCCGCTACATTCCTGGAAACGCACCGCCACGCCGCTGTAGCCGGTGGTAGCATGGGCTTTTCAAAAATGGAAGGCACAACGGTTAATGCCAAGGACAAAATTGCCTACTCCGCCATGTCCTATGTGCGCGACGCCATGCTGGATGGTTCCAGCGATGTCAAGGTCCAGGGCCCCTATGCCGGTGCGGTCTATGCACTGAATCTGAAAGCCGGACAAAAAGATCACACCGGCAAGGACATCAACAGCGAATGGGTACCGGTGGATATGAAACCGCCAGCAGAACTGGTAGGTGAAGATCTGAAAACACCGGATGCATTGGGCAACCTGGCTCACGCCGACAAAATTGCCAACCCGGATAATATCAAGTTTTCCGAAACACTGCGTACGCTGTTTATTGGCGAAGATAGCGGCACCCACGTTAACAACTTCCTGTGGGCCTACAACGTGGATACCAAACAGCTGGCACGCCTGCTGTCCTGCCCTGCCGGCGCCGAATCCACCGGTCTGCAGTCCGTAGACGAGCTCAATGGCTGGACCTATATCATGAGCAACTTCCAGCACCCCGGTGACTGGGAAAAAGGCAAAGGCGGCAAACCCGGCTTGCACGATGTGGTCAAGGACAAAGTCGCCCCGCTGATCGATGAAAACTATCATGATCGCTTCAGCGCTTGCGTCGGATACCTGACCGGCAAGGAAAAAGCCGTTAAAGTTTAAGTAAAAGCGGTGTCTTAAGGCTGCCTTGAACCCTTCGCTCACCACTTCTATAGTGTGGCGAAGGGTTTTTCAATGAAGCATCCTGCCGGTGCCTGGAAAGCCGCCATGCCCCTGACTGAGCACGCTCACAAACTTTGCGCAGAACGCTGATCAAATCCGTTTCTTAATATTCATCAATGCACCTTGGACAATTCAATGGTTACCTGATGCAATCAGGAATTTGGAAATGACGCTGAATAACCCTCAACGCGGCCGGCTGGGGCCTCATGAATTAAAAGAAGCCGAGCTTATGCGCTTGGGCCAAAAGGAAGTGGCTTTTTTCTACGCGGACTATCCCGAAGAATACTTAAAAGAGATCAGAAAAAATATTGAAAACGGCAGCTTTGAATCTCTGCAGCTGGAAGATAACAATGGATTGATTGTGTGGCTCCCGGGTGCGGAGCAAAAGGCGCTTAGATTAGCTGAACTTGTCCGATTTGGACGGCAACATGGTTATGTTGAATCAGCCGAACGAGAAATCGGCCAAATTTTGGGCTATTCGGAAGTCGACATTGACTATTATATCGAACACGTCAGAAGTCACTTTCAGGCGACCTCGATAACGCTGTAAAAAATCTTATCGCACCGACTGATTTCTTGATCGACATCAATTCATTTCAACATTACATCCGTCATAATTGCACATCTGCGGCCTTCCCGCGCTCACATGCATCGGCAGCACCTTAGCCTTCATAGCTTCTCAGATGCCGTGAATGGAATACCGTAGATAGACGGCTATACCCTTTTTTCAAATTGAAATCAACGCTGCATCCATCACTGCCCAGGCACGACCGATGCAGCACGCGTAGCAAACCTTGAGAAAAAGACAACGATATGAGCAATAAACAACTCAATAGTGTTGCCTATCAATCCGTCCTGTGGGTGACCCATGAACGTTAAGAACTGGGCGGTATTTTTATTGTTTTCACTTGTCATTTATCGACTAACCATTGTCACACCGCCAACCCACCGGTACCCACAAGCCATTCCGCCTGCCCTTGTCACTGGGGTGCTTGGCCTGATCTACTGCAGCTACAATTTGAGGAAATTCGGTGCTGATGAAGAGCAACTTTGCCTTGAGTTGTTTTAAGGACGATCGCCTTTTAATAATGACGATCGCCTTTTAATACAATCAACATAAGAGCCCGAGAAGTAAGCTGCGCTGCGGGCTGCCTTTTCCTGGTATGACAGGGAAGCAAACGCATCAACACGGCAGATTGCCGGCAGCAGCTCTCGAACTCACGCCATGCCGCTCGCGTCTCCTTTGACAGCCCTGCATTGCAGTATCCTGGACAAAGCGCCAGCAACACGCCCACAATAAAAAACACCCCAAAGGTTGAATTAATGTATAACTTTTGGGGTGTTTTTCACAATACAAATGGATTCAGGTGCGACCTGCCATCAATGATTTTCCTTGGCATGATTGATGGTGTACTTAGGAATTTCCACGACCAGATCCTGATCTGCCACGATTGCCTGGCACGACAGGCGCGACACAGAGGTCAGTCCCCACGCCTTGTCCAGCAGATCTTCTTCATCATCAGTCGCTTCTTCCAGTGAATTGAATCCTTCCTTGATCACAACGTGGCAGGTGGTGCAGGCACAGGACAGTTCACACGCGTGTTCAATCTCAATATGATTGTCCAGCAGAATCCGGCAAATGGAAGTGCCTTCAGGTGCATCGTTAATGACAGCGCCGTCAGGGCAGACATCGGGATGCGGTAATACGGTAATCTTGGGCATAAACGTTGGTCCGTTATTTTGGTTCTTTAAGCGATATCATTAAGCGATTTGCCTGCGAGCGCGTTGCGAATGCTTCTGTCCATGCGACGAGCAGCAAAATCTTCCGTTGCCTTGGCCAGCCTGTCGGTGGCATCCCGCCAGTCCACAATATCATCGGTATCGGACAGGCCCGACAGCGATTCAATGTGCTCGGTAATCTCGCGAATCTCGTCTTCACTCAACAGATCACGATCTTTGTCCATGGCGGATTTCACTGAATCGAGCAACTGGCGCGCATCCACCTGCTGTTCGCGCAACATGCGCTGCGCCGAATCTTCGCCGGCGTTCTGCATGCTTTCCTGCAACATGGTGGTAATCTGCTCGTCAGTCAGACCATAAGAAGGTTTGACGGTAATCTGCGCCTCTTTGCCGGTACTTTGTTCGGTGGCCGTCACACTGAGCAAGCCATCTGCATCCACCTGGAACGTCACCCGGATACGCGCTGCACCGGCGACCATTGGCGGGATGTCGCGCAGTTCGAAGCGCGCCAGTGAGCGACAGTCGGTAACCAGATCGCGCTCACCCTGCAACACGTGGATGCTCATGGCGCTCTGACCGTCTTTATAGGTGGTAAATTCCTGTGCGCGCGCCACGGGAATGGTGCTGTTACGGGGAATAACTTTCTCTACCAGGCCGCCCATGGTTTCCAGTCCCAGCGACAGTGGCGTCACGTCCAGCAACAGCCAATCCTCGCCTGGGGCGCGATTGCCGGCCAGCAGATGTGCCTGGCGCGCAGCACCCAGCGCCACGACTTTGTCGGGGTCCAGATCGGTTAAGGGTTGCTGATTGAAATGTTCGCGAACGCGATTGCGTACGATCGGCATACGAGTTGCACCGCCTACCAGCACAACACCATTGATCTGTTCCGCAGTCAGCCCGGCGCTATGCAGCACATCGTCCACCAGCGTCAGCGTGCGCGTAATCAGATGCCGGCTGATATTTTCGAAATGGTTCTGTGGGAACATTTGGTCGATATTCAGGCCATTGGAAAGAGACACTTCAAAGGCGGCCTTAGGGGTAGCAGACAGCTTTTCCCGCATCTGACGCGCGCGACTCAGTAACAGTCGGCGGTCTGCCGCGGTTAATTGTTCCTGGCTATGGTGCTTCATGATATCGGCCACAATGGCCTCATCAAAATCGTCACCACCCAATTGTGTATCGCCACCCGTCGCAACCACTTCGAACACGCCCTTGCTCAGGCGCAGAATCGAGATATCGAAAGTGCCGCCACCCAGGTCATATACGGCAAACACCCCTTCAGAGGCATTATCCAGCCCATAGGCAATCGCTGCAGCAGTAGGCTCGTTGAGCAGGCGCAAGACGTTCAGACCCGCCACACGCGCCGCATCACGCGTCGCCTGACGCTGCGTATCATCAAAATAAGCAGGCACCGTAATAACGGCCCCGACCAGATCATCACCCAGCACATCTTCCGCCCGCTGGCGCAGCTTGGCCAGGATCTGTGCCGACACATCCACCGGTGTTTTATCGCCCTGACGGGTGCGTATACGCACTGTGCCCTCGCCAGGAGAAAACTCGTAAGGCAGTTTCATGCTGACCGCTTCGTCATAGGAGCGACCCATCAGCCGCTTGACAGAAACCAGGGTATTCAGGGGATCGGTGTTTTGCTTGCGAACGGCCGGGTAGCCGATTTCCACGCCCTGACCGTCCAGATAACGGACAACAGACGGCAACAGTTCCTTGCCGTTCTCGTCGGCCAGGACTTCGGGAATGCTATTGCGCACTGCTGCGACCAGCGAGTGGGTCGTGCCCAGATCAATACCTACGGCAAAACGACGTTGATGAGGGACCGGAGAGTCTCCGGGTTCGGAAATCTGTAAGAGTGCCATGCTTTGAAAATTCTATTTAGGTTGACGCAGCAACGCTTTGGCGTCCTGATGGATTTTCGAGATGAACATGCCTTCGCGCACTTTTGCGGTCGCCGCCGGAATGTCTTTCTGAACATCGAGCAGCGTCTGCAATTGCGCATACAGATCGGTCTCGGCTTGCTCCAGAGTATCCAGAAACGCACGTACGCGCTCTGCATCGGGCGCATCCCGTAGCTCGTCCAGCGCTTCGTGCCACTCCATTTGTGCCATCAAAAATTGTGGAGCCATCGCTGTGTTATTTTCAGCGCCAATGTCGGCTCCCGCCTGCTCACACAAATAACGTGCCCGTGCCAAAGGATTCTTAAGGACCTGATAGGCCTCATTAATGCGCGATGACCATTGCATGGCAACCCGTTTCTCGGCCGCCGATGCGGTCGAGTAACGGTCGGGATGCACTCTGGCAGACACGGTCTTCCATGCCTGTTCCAGATCGGGCAATGACACGGCGAACTGCTCAGGTAAGCCAAATAACGAGAAATGCGATGCTGCCGGCTCTGTCACGTTCACACCGTAAATGATTCGCCGCAGCCGCAGGCCGCTTTTTCATTGGGATTGCTGAATTTAAAGCCTTCATTCAATCCCTCACGGGCATAATCAAGCTCGGTGCCATCGATATAGGGCAGGCTTTTCGCATCGACGAAAACCTTCACGCCGTGGCTTTCAAATACCTGATCGGCCGTATCCGGTTCGTCAACATATTCAAGTTTGTACGCCATACCGGAGCAACCGGTAGTGCGCACACCCAGACGCAGACCAATCCCCTTACCACGCTTCTGGAGGTAGCGTTCAATGTGCTGCGCCGCTTTCGGAGATAAGGTAATTGCCATCGTGCTTAAACCGTATGTTTGTCTTTATAATCCTGAACCGCTGCCTTGATGGCGTCTTCAGCCAGGATAGAACAGTGAATTTTCACCGGTGGCAAGGCCAGTTCTTCGGCAATTTGCTTATTGCGAATGTCCAGCGCCTGATCCAGCGTCTTGCCTTTGACCCATTCGGTAACCAGTGAGCTGGAAGCAATGGCGGAGCCGCAGCCATAGGTTTTGAAACGTGCGTCTTCAATCACACCTTCCTGGTTGACTTTGATCTGCAGTTTCATAACGTCACCACAGGCAGGAGCGCCAACCATGCCGGTACCGACAGATTCGTCGCCTTTCTCGAACGAGCCTACGTTACGAGGATTTTCATAGTGATCAAGAACTTTGTTGCTGTATGCCATGATAATTTCTCCTGAAACTGTTAATGCGCTGCCCACTGAACACTGTTCAGATCGATGCCTTCCTTGGCCATTTCCCACAAGGGAGACATATCGCGCAATTTGTCGACGCGGGATTTGATGAGTTCGACTGCGTAATCGATTTCTTCTTCGGTTGTGAAGCGACCGATGGTGAAGCGGATGGAACTGTGTGCCAGTTCATCATTACGGCCCAGAGCACGCAGCACATAAGAGGGCTCAAGGCTGGCAGAGGTACAAGCAGAGCCGCTGGATACCGCCAATTCCTTGATTGCCATGATGAGCGATTCGCCTTCCACATAATTGAAGCTGACGTTCAGATTATGCGGTACACGTTTTTCCATATCACCATTCAGATACACTTCTTCGATCGTGGATAAACCGTTCCACAAGCGATCGCGTAAGGCGCGGATACGTTCGTTTTCAGCATGGCCTTTTTCCCGGGCAATGCGGAACGCTTCTCCCATCCCCACAATTTGATGCGTTGCCAGGGTACCGGAACGAAAGCCACGTTCATGGCCGCCACCGTGCATTTGCGCTTCAATACGAATACGTGGTTTGCGGCGGATATACAACGCGCCGATCCCTTTGGGACCATTCGTTTTATGAGCAGAAAAAGACATCAGATCTACTTTCAGGGTAGACAGGTCAATATCTACTTTGCCGGTTGCCTGAGCTGCATCGACATGGAAAATAATGCCTTTTTCGCGGCACAGTTCGCCAATCGCAGGAATGTCCTGAATCACGCCGATTTCATTGTTCACAAACATAACAGAGAGCAGAATGGTGTCGGGACGAATGGCTGCTTTGAGCACGTCCATATCGATCAGACCATTTTCCTGAACGTCCAGATAGGTTACTTCAAAGCCCTGGCGCTCCAGTTCCCGCATTGTATCGAGCACTGCTTTATGTTCAGTTTTGACCGTGATCAGGTGCTTGCCGCGCTCTTTGTAAAACTGGGCAGCGCCCTTAATGGCCAGGTTGTCGGATTCGGTTGCGCCCGACGTCCACACGATTTCACGTGGGTCGGCGTTAACCAGATCGGCCACCTGCTTTCTGGCGTTTTCAACGGCTTCTTCTGCCGTCCAGCCGAAAGAGTGACTGCGTGATGCGGGGTTACCAAACTCTTCATAAAGCCATGGCACCATTTTCTCAACTACCTCAGGATCAACCGGGGTGGTTGCTGAATAGTCCAGATAAACGGGTAATTTAAGCATTCTATACTCCACTGATTAAGCGATAACAGATGCCAGGGCATCAGGTGTCTTTTTCATTTGCACAACCGGAGAATCGGCCTGGTGTTCAAGCTGACGCATGCGCTGCTGATCGACCAGATCCTGCAATGAGACCGAGTCAAGATAATCTACAACGGTGCGGTTCAGCCGGGTCCACAGGTCATGCGTCATGCATTTGCCGCTAAGCGACCCATTCTTGCCGGTAGAACAGTCTGTCTTGCTGCCACAACTGGTGGCGTCAATCGGCTCATCTACTGCAAAAATGATGTCTGCAATCGTGATTTCACGGGCGAATTTGGCCAATGTATAGCCTCCGCCCGGCCCGCGTACGCTGTCAACCAGTTCGTGACGACGCAACTTGCCAAACAGCTGTTCGAGATAGGACAGGGAAATATTCTGCCGCTCGCTGATTGCCGCAAGAGTAATGGGCCCGCCATTCTGGCGCAGGGCGAGATCAATCATGGCGGTAACAGCGAAACGACCTTTTGTAGTAAGACGCATAGCGAATCCTTTGCCAATAAACCGAGTAATTTACTCAAGTATAGCAAAATCCTTAGTAATTTACTAGGGTTTAATGCGATGCAATAAAAAGGTGTTGTGCAAAGCCCAACGAAGGGGATGGTGCCAACCGAAAAGGGAATGGACAGAAACAGGTAGAAACTGTTACGTCCCGCCAGGAAACAAACCGGGCACAAAATCGGGGGATATCAGATTGCCTGCTCCCCCGGAACCGAAGGCAGGTGAGACCGCCGGTTCGATGCTCCGCATGACTGACCTGAGCACACAAGCCAGCACCTGAATGCACAGCGTATACTGCCCTGCCTTATTATGGTGCATACTGTTAAGCTGCACCCCTGACCGAAACCCTTAGGGTACTCAGGCAGCCTGATATTGCTTGACGCGCTTGCTGATGATTTCGAACACGCCCTGACAGGCATCTTCCAGATAATCGAGCATACGTGTAAAGCTGTCCAGACCACCATAATAGGGATCCGGCACGGTTGCCTCTTCGTAGTCGTTGGCAAATCGCATTAACAGCATCAGCTTGTGCTGTTGCGGTTTGGGGCAGATTTGCTGCAGATACGACAGGTTTTCCCAGTCCATCGCAAGAATCAGGTCGAACTCCTTGAAATCATTGGGAGTGACCTGCCGTGCGCGACATTGGGAAATATCGTAGCCGCGCTTTCTTGACACCAATTGGGCACGACCATCCGGAGGATCACCAATATGGTAGTCCTGTGTTCCGGCCGAATCTGTCGTAATAGAGTCCTGTAAGCCCGCCTCTTCGACAAGGCGACGAAAGACCCCCTCCGCAGCGGGAGAGCGACAGATATTGCCCATGCATACAAAAAGAACTTTAGTGACCATAGCCATATAGTGTGATGGAAAACCCTAAGAAAGGCAAGCGTTATTTACGTTTCAACGTGAGTTATATAGAGATTTTTTCTTAAAAATCAAGATGGTAAGATCCATGCCTGAAATCACATGAACTTACTTAAATCATACACGCTTTAAATTCAAGTGAAAATAGCCAAAAGCCAAATATTTAGTGCAGAGCACAACTTTCATGCAATCTCTGCACCAGCACAGGGCATTGCGCAAAAACAGTTGTTGCAATGCACTCACCGTGTCGGCATCGTACTGTTCAAACAACGCCGGATGAACTGACTTAAGCGTTTGCAGGCGCGCTGGAATCGAGGTTCGCGCCGGCTCCTGGATTAAATATGGGCGCCGTCAATGCCAGTGAGGTAAGCCTGGCCTGGACATCATAAATACGCGAAGTAATCATCAGCTCATTTATACCCGTCGCCTCGATGAAACGTTCGATACCGTGCTGTACGGTAGCGGGCGATCCAATCATGGAGTAAGCCAGCTTCTGCTCTACTCCGGCTTTTTCCATCGGCGTGACCAGCGCATCAATATCCTCTACCGGCGGCGGCATTTTGCCCGGCTTGCCCCGAAACAGCTGAACCGACGCCAGTTGCATGGAGGTATAGTGGAACCGGGCCTCTTCATCGGTCCCGGCAGCGATGACATTGACACAGGCCATGGCATACGGCTTATCCAGATAGGCGGACGGCTGGAACATGCTGCGGTAAACCGACAGCGCAGGCATCAGATCGGTAGGTGCAAAATGCGAAGCAAAGGCAAATGGCAGGCCCAGATGCGCCGCCAGTTGAGCGCTATACAGACTGGAACCCAATAACCACAGTGGTACCCGCAGGCCGCTGCCCGGCACGGCCCGCACAGCCTGCCCTGGTTGCTCATCCTCAAAATAGGCCTGCAATTCCTGCACATCTTCAGGGAATCGCTCCGCAGCCGCATAGATGTCGCGTCGTAGCGCCCGGGCCGTTGTTATATCAGTACCAGGTGCCCGCCCCAGCCCCAGATCAACGCGATCCGGGTACAGCGACGCAAGCGTACCAAACTGCTCCGCAATGACCAGCGGCGAATGATTAGGCAGCATGACGCCACCCGAACCGATGCGGATCGATTGCGTGCCACCCGCAATAAAACCAAGCGCCACCGCCGTCGCCGCACTGGCGATACCAGGCATATTGTGGTGCTCGGCCATCCAGAAGCGCCGATAACCCAGCTGCTCGGCAGTTTGCGCCAGCCTCAGGGAATGCTGCAGCGCTTCGCGGGTGGTTTCGCCTTCGTTAACGGGGGATAAATCTAGAACTGAAAATGGAATCACAATGGCCTCGCAGGAATCAGACAGCAGGCGCTTTTGACAGGCCCGATAGTAAATGCAGTAAAGTGCAGACGATCGGCGCTCTGCCCCCGGCCAGCCTCACTCGCGTAGAACACATGCCCGGTCACACCGATTTGCACAAAATTAGTTGACTAAGCAATAGTAATGCAAGCAAGGATTTAATGCGATAAAAACCCTGCGCTTAGCATGACTGTACTGCCGGTATTTAGGCACCGGACGGCAGTGTCCGCAAAAATGCCTCATCTTCGCGGGTTAGCCAGCCCTTCTGTCGGGCAGCATCAATCAGGTCCGGACGCCGTTTGGCCGTGAGCGACAGCGAGGCCTCCCGCCTCCAGCGCGCAATATTTTTATGGTGGCCCGAAGACAACACCGGCGGCACTGGCACACCATTAAATAGTTCCGGACGGGTGTAATGAGGGCTATCCAGCAATCCAGACAAGGATGGCTGAAAAGAGTCCTGAATGGCCGAATCAGCCGTATGCAATACCTCGGGCAGCAGCCGAACAGTGGCATCCATAATAGCCATGGCGGCAATTTCCCCACCCGAGAGCACAAAATCCCCTATAGACAGCTCATCATCGACATACTGATCAATAAATCGCTGATCAATACCTTCGTAACGACCGCAGAGCACGATAGCACCCGGGCCGGCAGCCAGTGATTGCGCCACCGCCTGATCAAACCGGCGCCCCACAGGACTCATCAGAATAAGCGGCAAAGCGGGCGCCCCCTGCTCCTGCTGATGGGCACGCGCTGCCAGCAGTGCACGCTCCAGTGGCTGACTGAGCATGACCATGCCTGGTCCGCCACCGTAGGGACGATCATCGACCGTATGATGCACGTCTGTCGTGTAGCTTCTGGGGTTCCAGGTATTGACCGACCAGATACCCTGCCGATGCGCCCTGCCCGTGACCCCTGAGTCACTCACCGCTGTGAATAACTCAGGAAACAGGGTAATAACGTCAAACCGCATCAGAAATCCAGCGGAAAACGGGTCACAATACGGCGAGCCGCCACATCTACCTCTGGCACATGCTCGCTCACAAATGGCACCAGCCATTCCAGGACGCGCCCTTTGGCATCAAGTACCGGCGCCGGCTCACCCTGCGCATCAGCCTGGTGCCGGGCAACCCGCAGCACACCGTGCGCGCCATTATCCATTACCTCAAGGACAACACCCGCAAGCTCACCGCTATCTTCAAGATAGACCCGGCTGCCGATCAGATCGACCCAGTAATACTCATCTTCCGGTGCTGAAGGAAACTGGCTACGAGATGCAAAAACCGACGTGCCTTTCATGGCCTCGGCCTGATCGCGATCAGTGACCCCTTCCAGGGCAGCCACCAGATCCGCACCCTGCTCCCGCACCCGCTGCGCCCGAATCGGCGTATGCGCAGACAACAGCGCACCATTACGAGGCGATACGCGGGCCAGCCACCACTGGTCAATATCCAGCAATGCACTGCGGTCATCTGAATAGGGCTGGATTTTTACCATCCCCTTAACGCCATAGGCAGATACAATACGACCAAGCTCGACCAGATCCTCGGGTAGCGTGCTCATTCCAGCTCCAGGCAGTAAAAATTCAAATAATGATAAAAATTGGCACGATCAGAACCACAACACGCCACAATGCAATAAAGACAACATCAGGATTGTGGCTCAAATCCGTTGTGTAGCTACAGCGCAAATGGCAAAGCCCCGGCATGAAGCCAGGGCCAGTACTTTTACCCGTTAGAGACGGGCATAAGCCACGCCGACGCTTGATTCAGAAGCAAACCTTAAGCAAAATCTGCTTTTGAATAAAGCTGCTTTGAACGCTTTGAATTTAAGCGTTGGCTACTTTTGCCGCGTATTCTTTAACCAGACGAGCAACAGCGGGAGACAGCTGAGCGCCGTTATCAACCCAGTATGTAACGCGGTCAGATGCGATGCGCAGGGCTTCTGTGCCTTCTTTGGCTACAGGATTGTAAAAGCCAACGCGCTCAATGAAACGACCGTCACGACGGTTGCGAGAATCAGCAGCAACCAGATTATAGAACGGACGTTTTTTTGAGCCACCGCGGGCCAGACGAATAACCACCATAGGTAGACCTTTGTGAATGAGTTCAGGAATTCTTAAAACAGAAGATGATAGCACTAATTACCATCACCTGCCAAGAAAATTCCTGTAATTGCCATGAAAAACCGAATTAAAACAACAGACTTAGCGTCTCTGCAGGTAATGGACGGCCCCTGTCTCGGTTTCTTCCTGGGATAAAAGCGGATTGTGCGTCTGTTTGGAAAACGCCTGAAAATCACGAATCGCATTGCGGTCTGTGGTGATAATTTTCAGCACCTCACCGCTTTGTATGGTTGCCAGCGCCTTTTTTGCCCGCAATATAGGCAGCGGACAGGTTAAGCCCGACGCATCAACCACCTGAACAAACGCAACTTCTTCTGACATCATTTTTTCCTAAGATAAGCCTGCCACGCCGCGTAAACAGCCACAGGGCCTGACCAGGCCGGATGCACCGCAGCCCTTTACAGCCGTGATTCCACCCACTCCTGAACGCCTGCCACAGCGCCCGGCAAGGCCGCAGTATCGGTACCGCCACCCATGGCCATATCGGGACGACCACCGCCCTTGCCGCCAATTTGTGCAGATACATGGGACACCAGGTCTCCTGCCTTCACTTTACCGGTCAGATCCTGGGTAACACCAGCCGCAACGCTTACTTTACCATCGCTTTCGGTCGCCAGCAGCACAATGCCGCTCTTGAGAGTGTTCTTCAGATTATCGATCAGACCTCGCAGCGATTTGGGGTCAGCATTGGGAACCACCAGGGCCAGCAACTGTGTGCCTTTGACCTGCACGGCCTGCGATGACAAATCGGCGCTGGACGCGGCAGCCAGCTTGGCCTTGATGCGATCCATTTCTTTTTCCGCAGCGCGCAACTGCTCCTGCTGCAAGCGTGTTCTTTCCACGAGATCAGCAGGACTGGTTTTCAAAATAGCAGCCGCCTGCTGCACCGATGCATTCAGGTTCTGCACCCAGCCAAACGCATTGTGTCCGGTAATGGCCTCCACGCGGCGCACGCCCTCGCCCACACCGCCTTCGGAAACAATTTTGAACAGACCGATATCGCCCGTGCGCGCAACGTGTGTGCCGCCGCAAAGTTCGCGTGAAAAACCGATATCCAGAACCCTGACGGTATCGCCATACTTCTCGCCGAACAGCGCCATGGCGCCATCCGCCACTGCATCATCAAAAGCCATCACGCGTGCTGCCACCGCATTGTTGGCCAGCACCTCGTTATTGACGATCGCTTCCACATCACGAATCTGCGTAGCCGTTACCGGTGCACCGTGGGAGAAGTCAAAGCGGGTTTTATCAGGATCAACCAGTGAGCCGCGCTGCTGTACATGCTCGCCCAAAACCTGCTTAAGCGCCTTGTGCAACAGGTGTGTCGCTGAGTGATTGCGCATCGTGGCCTGACGCCTGTCGGTATCAACCAGCGCCTGAACCTGATCGCCCACCTTGAGGCTGCCCAGGCTAACCGCACCATGATGACCGAATACATTGGCCTGAATTTTTTGTGTATCGACTACATCAAAAGCCGAACCGAACCCGGTAAGCGTACCGCTGTCTCCGACCTGCCCGCCGGATTCAGCGTAAAACGGCGTAGTGTCCAGCACCACAATGGCATCCTGCCCTTCCTGGACCGCATCGACCAGCGTGCCGTCGACATAAAGCGCCTGTATGGTTGCGCTGGTTTGCAGATGTTCGTAACCTTCAAAACGGGTTTGCGCGCCCTCATACTGCAGGTTCGCCGCCATTTTGAATTTGCCGCTGGCCTTGGCCTGCGCCTTCTGGTGAGCCATGGCTTGGTCGTAGCCAGCCTGATCAACGCCGAAACCGCGTTCACGACAGACGTCTGCGGTCAAGTCGAATGGAAAACCGAAAGTATCATACAGGCGGAAGGCAGTCTGGCCATCCAGCACGCCGTCTTTGCCCAGCGCAGCCAGCTCATCGTTCAGGATGCGCATGCCGTTGACCAGGGTTTCCTGAAAGCGTACTTCTTCCTGACGGATCACGGAAGCCACGTGTTCAGCCGATTTGGCCAGTTCAGGATAGGCCTCGCCCATCTGCTCAACCAGATCAGTAACCAGTTGGTGGAAAAACGGTGTGGTCTTACCCAGTTGATGACCGTGACGCAGGGCGCGGCGAATGATACGGCGCAGCACATAGCCGCGCCCCACGTTACCCGGAATAACACCATCTACAATCATAAAACTGCAGGCACGGATATGATCGGCAATCACCTTGAGTGAGTTGTTGGTCAGATCGCTGGTACCCGTTTCGCGTGCCGCTGCCTTAATCAGGTTCTGGAATAGGTCAATCTCATAATTCGAATGCACATGCTGCAACACGGCAGCGATACGCTCCAGGCCCATACCGGTATCAACGCAGGGGCGCGGCAGCGGCGTCATATTGCCCTGCTGATCGCGCTCAAACTGCATGAACACCAGATTCCAGACCTCAATATAGCGGTCGCCGTCTTCTTCAGGCGATCCCGGTGGGCCACCCCAGACATCGGGACCATGATCATAGAAAATTTCGGAACACGGACCACAAGGGCCGGTATCGGCCATTTGCCAGAAATTGTCGGACGCATAGCGTGCACCCTTGTTGTCGCCGATACGGATAATACGCTCTGCCGGAACGCCGATTTCCTTAAGCCAGATATCATAGGCCTCATCGTCTTCCTGGTAGACCGTTACCCATAATTTCTCGGCCGGCAGGCCATAGACCGTGGTTAACAGCTCCCAGCCGTAGCGAATGGCATCCTGCTTGAAATAATCACCAAAGCTGAAGTTACCCAGCATTTCGAAAAAGGTATGATGCCTGGCGGTATAACCGACGTTTTCCAGGTCATTGTGCTTGCCGCCGGCACGCAGGCAACGCTGCGACGTTGTGGCGCGCGAATACGGACGCGTTTCCTTGCCGGTAAATACATCCTTGAACTGCACCATACCGGAATTGGTAAAGAGCAAGGTAGGGTCGTTTCCCGGCACCAATGAAGAAGACGGCACAATGGTGTGGCCCTTCGATTCAAAAAAATGCAGGAATTTCTGGCGGATATCAGCGACTTTCATTATGAGAAATGGCAGAAAAATTTGGTAACCTGCTATTATAAGATGACTTTTAGCAATTGCACGCAACAGCACAGCAAATGTCAAAGTAATATGTCGCTTCCTGGCCTCGAATGACCCTATTATTCAGTCTATTGGCCGCGTTGATGTGCCTCAGGCAACACATTCGCCAGATAAAGCAAAGGCCGGCTCGCCACTGCGACACACCGGCCTAAATTACTAACTACGTTTTACTGACTACGCGCGACGCTAGTTATGAATGGCGTCCGCTTCCGAAGTAAACGAATCAGCAAAAAACTCATCTTCCGGCAAGCCACACAGCCCGGTATATTCTGTGCGGGCACTGTTAACCACGATAGGCGCACCGCAGGCATACACCTGGTGACCGGACAGATCAGGAAAATCCTGAATCACTGCCTTATGCACGAAGCCGGTGCGGCCGGTCCAGGCGTCTTCCGGGGTCGCATCGGAAATGACCGGCACATAGGTGAAAAATGGCAGGTCGCGATCCCATTGCTGAGCCAGCTCGTTCATATACAGGTCTTGCGGACGCCGACCTCCCCAGTAAAGCGTGACAGGACGGATGATCCCTTTCTCGATAATGTGTTCCATCATCGCCTTGATCGGCGCAAAACCAGTCCCACTGGCCAGAAAGATAATTGGCTTGTCGCTGTCGTCACGCAGAAAGAATGAACCCAGCGGCCCTTCTACGCGCAGGATTTCGCGCACTTTCATTTGCGTTGCACCCGCGCCGAATACGTGATCGGTGAATACGCCGCCCGGCAGATGCCGTATATGCAACTGTACTGGTTCGGTACCGTTAGGCGCGCTGGCCATGGAAAAACTGCGACGCTTGCCGTCCTTCAAAATGAACTCAATATACTGCCCCGCGTAATATCGAAAAGGCTCGGTTGCCGGCAACTGCAGGCTGATCACCATGACATCATCGGCGACCTTGTCCAGCGCCATCACACGGGCAGGCATTTTGCGGATCTGGATATCGCTGGCCATACGCACTTCGCGCACTTCAATATCCATATCGCTGGTCGCATGCGCCTGACAGAACAGGGTGTAACCTGCGCTGATCTCGTCGGCTGACAGAATCTGGGCAGGCGCCGGGCCGGCATCAAAAGTTCCACTAATCACTTTACCCTTGCAGGTAGAGCAGGACCCGCTGCGACAGCTATAAGGCAGCACAAAGCCCGCAGCCAGCGCGGCGTCCAGAATCGTCTGCCCTTCTGTTGTTTCAAATTGATGGTTGCTGGGATGCACCGTCACTTTATATCCCACGACTTTACTCCTTGTTTGCTGCCAGAACCGGCAACAGTGTAATGTTTTTCATGCGCACAACGAACAGGCGCCCCTTGCGTGCGCGCTTGCCGATGTATTCGGCCAGCGCCTGCAGCGAGAGCGTGTCCTCGGTCTGCTTATTGCGATAAATGCCCGACACCACAATACCGCCTTCGCCCACCGGTATAATCTGGGCCAGGCTGTCACTGGCATCGAGTGTCATCAATTGGGTGCCGCGACCACCGCCCGCAAGCGATTTCACTTCTCCCAAATCGATGATCAGAATTTTCCCTTTGGCGGTATACATCGCCAGATGGGTACTGCTATCGAATACGGGGATGGGGCGCAGCAAATGCTGCTCGGCCTCGACCGTTACGAACTGTTTTCCTGCTTTCTGGCGGCTGATCATATCAGACAGTTTTGCGGTAAAGCCCAGCCCGTTGCTTTGCATCAGCAACCAGCGGCTGTCGGCAGCGCCCGCGATAAACTGAGTGACCTGCGTGCCACGCTCCAGATCAACCATACTGGTAATAGGCTGGCCGTCGCCGCGTGCCGATGGCAGCGTCGCTACTGCCACTGAATAGACGCGACCATTGCTGCCAAGCGCGATGAGTGTATCGGTACTCTGGCATTCGTAAGCGGCGTACATGCGATCGCCGGTTTTGAAACCGAACTGGGTGTGGTCATGACCATGCCCCTGACGCGAACGCAGCCAGCCTTTTTCCGACACAATGACAGTCACCGGTTCCTGTACGATACGGGTTTCCAGCACTGCCCTTTCGGCCTCCTGGATGATCGTGCGGCGCGCGTCTCCGTATTTTTTGGCATCGGCTTCAATCTCCTTGCCAATCATGCGTTTAAGCGCTGACGGATTATCCAGCAGTTCCTGCAGTTTTTTCTCTTCATCACGCTTGTCATTAAGCTCCTGCTCGATCTTGAAACCTTCAAGTCTTGCCAACTGACGCAACCGCATTTCCAGAATATCTTCGGCCTGTCGTTCCGTGAGCGAAAACCGTGCCATCAACGCCGCACGCGGCTCATCGGACTCGCGTATGGTCTGAATCACTTCATCGACGTTCAGATACACCACCATGCGGCCTTCCAGCACATGGATGCGGTCAATGACCTTATCCAGGCGGTGCTGTGTCCGACGGGTAACCGTTAGGGTGCGGAAAGTCAGCCATTCTTCCAGGATGGTGCGCAGATTGCGCTGGCGCGGCCGGCCGTCGATACCAATACAAACCAGATTGACCGAGACGGTCCCTTCCATGCTGGTTTGTGCCAGCAACAGATTAACGAATTCGTTACGATCAATGCGCGAGGATTTGGGTTCGAACACCAGCCGCACTGCCGCTTCCCGTCCGGACTCATCTCTTACGGCATCCAGCATGCCCAGCATGGCGGATTTGTTTGCCTGCTGATCGGGCGTCAGCGCTTTCTTGCCCGCTTTTACTTTGGGGTTGGTGATTTCTTCAATTTCTTCCAGCACTTTCTGCCCGGAGGTATTGGGCGGCAATTCTGTAATGACCAGCTGCCACTGGCCCCGCGCCATTTCTTCAAATTCCCAGCGGGCGCGCGCTTTGAGCGAACCGCGGCCCGAGGAATAAATCGCTGCGATATCGCTGGCAGGCGTAATAATCTGGGCCCCACCGGCAAAATCCGGCCCGGGAATCAGCGCATACAGCTCTTCGTCGCTCATGCGCGGATGACGCAGCAGGCCCACAGCAGCCGCCGCCACTTCCTGCAGATTGTGCGAAGGAATTTCAGTTGCCATCCCCACGGCAATACCCGAGGCGCCGTTAAGCAGCATGACCGGCAGGCGCGCAGGCAGCATTTGCGGCTCCTGCTGGCTGCCATCGTAATTGGGAATGAAGTCAACCGTGCCCTCGTCAATTTCACCCAACAGCACATCGGCAATAGGCGTCAGGCGCGCCTCTGTATATCGCATGGCGGCAGCGCCATCACCGTCGCGCGAACCGAAATTGCCCTGGCCATCGATAAGCGGATAGCGCAAGGTGAAGTCCTGAGCCATCCGCACCAGTGCATCGTAGGCGGCCTGGTCGCCGTGCGGGTGAAACTTACCCAGCACATCGCCCACCACCCGGGCCGACTTGACCGGCTTGGCGCCGGCACGCAGACCCATTTCGCTCATGGCATACAGAATACGCCGCTGTACGGGCTTCTGACCATCACCTACGTCGGGCAAGGCACGGCCGCGCACGACCGATACCGCGTAGTCCAGATATGCCTGCTCGGCATACAAACCCAGGGTGATGGTTTCGTCTTCGGGAGGCGCTGCGTCAAACAGGTCCGTCTGGTCTTGATCACTCATTACACATCCACTTCAGCTAAATTACCTTTGTCTTCGAGCCAGCTGCGTCGCTGCGCAGACTCGCCTTTACCCATCAGCATATTGAACATTTGTTTCGTTTCGTCTGACGTCAATTCGCCGTAGCCCACCGGCAGTAAACGGCGCGTGTCCGGATTCATGGTTGTTTCCCACAACTGTTCCGCACTCATTTCGCCCAGACCTTTAAAGCGGCTGATGCTCAGACTACCCGGTTTTACCCCATCTTTCTGCACCAGTTTTTCCTGGACGGCCTCCAGTTCCGACTCATCCAGGCAATACAGCTTGCGTGCCGGACGCTTGCCCTGTGCGGGAACATCTACCCGGAACAGGGGCGGCTTGGCAATAAACACAAAGCCATTTTCTACCAGCCGGGGAAAATGGCGATAGAACAGCGTGAGCAGCAGTACCTGAATATGCGAACCATCAACGTCGGCATCGGAAAGGATGCAAATACGACGGTAGCGCAGCCCGGACAGATCAGGATTGTCATTGGGGCCATGTGGATCTACGCCAATCGCCACGGCAATGTCGTGAATCTCATTATTGGCAAACAGACGGTCTTTTTCCACTTCCCAGGCATTAAGGACCTTGCCGCGCAATGGCAGCACGGCCTGAAATTCCTTATTGCGACCCATCTTGGCAGAGCCACCCGCAGAGTCGCCCTCAACCAGGAATACTTCGGTACGGGTACTATCGGACGATTCACAGTCGGTCAGCTTGCCCGGCAACACCGCCACGCCGGAACTCTTGCGTTTTTCAACCTTCTGCGCGGAACGGGTGCGTACCTGCGCCTGGCGAATCGCCAGTTCGGCCAGTTTGCGGCCCGCTTCCACATTACTGTTCAAACGCAATTCAAATGACGTTTTGGCAAACCCGCCCACCAGACGGACAGCGTCGCGGTTATTCAGCCGTTCTTTAATCTGCCCCTGGAACTGCGGGTCCAGCACCTTGGCCGACAGCACAAAACTGGCCCGGGAAAATACGTCTTCAGGCAGCAGCTTGATGCCTTTGGGCAGCAGATTGTGCAATTCGATAAAGCTCTTGAGCGCCGTATACAGCCCTTCGCGCAAGCCGGCCTCGTGCGTGCCGCCAGCCGAAGTGGGAATCAGATTCACGTAGGATTCACGTACAACCTGTCCTTCGGTGGTCCAGGCCACGGCCCATTCAGCACCCTCGCCATCGGCAAAGTACTCGTGCGACTTGTCGGCGTACTGGCTATCGGCAAACACCGGCACCAGCAACTCTTCGCCCGCCAGCGACTCGCTCAGATAACCGGTGAGCCCACGCTCGTACAGCCATTTTTTCTGCTCGCCGGTTTTTTCGTTGTTCAAAACAACGGTCACACCCGGCATTAGAACGGCCTTGCTGCGCAGCAGGCGCAACAGTTCGTTCATTGGAATCTGGGCCGTATCGAAATATTTGGGATCGGGCCAGATGCGGATGCGCGTGCCGGTTTTCTTGCGGGGGACCGCATCACCCAGACGGGTTAGCGGGGACTCAAGCGCCCCGCCTTTGGCAAATACCAGCTGGTACTCACTGCTATCGCGCCAGACGGTCACCTCCATTCGGGTTGACAGCGCGTTGGTGACGGACACCCCCACACCGTGCAAACCGCCGGAGAATGCGTAAGCCCCGCCGGCTTTTTTGTCGAACTTGCCGCCTGCATGCAGTCGGGTAAAAACAATTTCCACTACCGGCGCTTTTTCCTCGGGGTGTATGCCAACGGGGATGCCCCGCCCGTCGTCTTCTACCGTTACGCTGTTATCTGTGTTGACGGTAACAGTAATTTGTCTGCCAAAACCCGCCAGGGATTCGTCGGCAGCATTGTCGATGACTTCCTGAATAATATGCAGCGGATTTTCCGTGCGGGTGTACATGCCCGGGCGTTCGCGCACGGGCTCCAGACCCTTGAGGACCCGGATTGATGCTTCGTCATAGCTTTGCTTGGCGGCCACGTGTTTCTCGATACTGTTCAAAAAAACAGACATTTTACGTGCTCAATGTGTTTTTTGTCGCCTAATAATCACGCTTTTAAACAATCTTTATCGATAAATGGTATTCTTACATTTAACTACAGACGCATTTGGCTGCTGTTAGCCTGTCAGGTCTATCCATTCCCTGACCGGCCCGGCTTCATACGCCGGCTTCGGAATTCAAACTG
Source organism: Advenella mimigardefordensis DPN7 (assembly GCF_000521505.1). Lineage (GTDB taxonomy): Bacteria > Pseudomonadota > Gammaproteobacteria > Burkholderiales > Burkholderiaceae_B > Advenella > Advenella mimigardefordensis. Next base: position 2,099,668 of record NZ_CP003915.1, on the reverse strand, counting down.
ATAAATCCATTCCGTCGCAGCTCACATCAAACCTATCCGCTTTGATCGACCTCAAATCGAGGCATCCCAAATACGTACTATTTCATTTCTGATTATTCTTGACTATTGTCATCTGAAAACATTATGAGCGATCTGATCAAACACGCAACCGAGAAAACATTTGAAGCCGAAGTGCTCAAGTCGGAGCTGCCGGTGCTGGTAGACTACTGGGCACCCTGGTGTGGTCCATGCAAGGCGATTGCTCCTCTGCTGGAAGAGGCGTCCCGCGACTACGAAGGCCGTATCCACGTTGTCAAGGTCGATGTCCAGGACCACCCTGAAGTGGCTGCCAAATTCGGCATTCGCGGCATCCCGACACTGATGGTCTTCAAAAACGGTGAAGCTGTCGCCACCAAAGTCGGCGCAGTCAACAAAACCCAGCTTACCGGGTTCATTGACGAATCCATTTAAATTATTTTTTTCGCGCGGGCTCATTCGTCAGCCCGCCGCCACGACTCTTATATCAATCCTTATCTATCCTACTCATAAATAATGCACCTTAATGAATTAAAGGCACTGCATGTGTCGCAGCTGCTCGATATGGCTGCCGGCCTGGAAATCGAAAACGCCAACCGCTTCCGCAAGCAGGAATTAATGTTTGCCATCATGAAGCGTCGCGCAAAAATGGGCGAACAAATTTTCGGGGATGGTGTGCTGGAAGTATTGCCAGACGGCTTTGGCTTTCTTCGCTCCCCTGAAACTTCCTACCTCGCCAGCACCGACGACATCTATATCTCCCCTTCACAAATCCGCCGCTTCAATCTTCACACAGGTGATTCGATTGAAGGCGAAGTACGTGTACCCAAAGACGGCGAACGCTATTTCGCCCTGGTCAAAGTAGAAAACGTCAATGGTGTCTCTCCGGAACTGATGAAACATCGCATCATGTTCGAGAACCTGACGCCGCTGCACCCGGACGAACCGCTGCTGCTTGAACGCGATATCAAAAGCGAAGAAAACAACACCGGCCGTATTCTGGATATTTTTTCACCTATCGGTAAAGGTCAGCGCGCCCTGATCGTCGCCAGCCCGAAATCGGGAAAAACGGTCATGATGCAGCATATTGCGCATTCCATTACCACCAACTACCCCGACGCAACCCTGATTGTTCTGCTGGTTGATGAACGCCCCGAAGAAGTGACAGAGATGACCCGTACCGTGCGTGGTGAAGTGGTTGCCTCTACCTTCGATGAACCGGCCACTCGCCACGTACAGGTTGCCGAAATGGTGATCGAAAAGGCCAAGCGCCTGGTCGAACTGAAGAAAGACGTGGTCATTGTGCTGGACTCCATCACTCGCCTGGCCCGCGCCTACAACACGGTCGTGCCCTCTTCGGGCAAAGTGCTGACCGGCGGTGTAGACGCCAATGCGCTGCAACGCCCCAAACGGTTTTTTGGTGCTGCCCGGAATATTGAAGAAGGTGGCTCCCTGACGATTATCGGCACCGCGCTGATTGAAACCGGCAGCCGTATGGATGAAGTCATCTATGAAGAGTTCAAAGGCACTGGTAACTGCGAAGTTCATCTGGAACGCCGCCTGGCAGAAAAACGTATCTACCCTGCCATCAACCTGAACAAATCCGGTACCCGCCGCGAAGAATTGCTGATGAAGCCCGAGAAGCTGCAGCGCGTCTGGGTACTGCGCAAGTTCATTCATGATATGGACGAAGTCGAGTCAATGGAATTTATTCTGGACAAGATCAAGTCCACGAAGAACAACGACCAGTTCTTCGATATGATGAAAAAATAAGAAAACCTTGCTGTAGACTGAAAATACCTTCCGTTGCGAAGGTATTTTTTTGTCTACGGGCAGAAAAATTCTGCCTCACATCCTCCATGCAACGGCGTGAAAATATCACAGGCGGATTTTGCTAAATTTTGCTCGCCAGATTTTATGATTTGAGCGTATGCTATGCGCAGCATGACCATCCGATCATGTCGTATTTTTGATCCCGTTAGAAAGGAATGAAAATGAATATTGTCAGCAAATCAGCCTGCGCTGCAGCAGTCGCTGCCAGCCTGTTGTGCATGACCGCCATGGCGCAAACAGCCGCGCCGGCAAAAAAAGAAAATAGTCAGCAAAGCCGTATGACGACCTGCAATGCAGATGCCAAAACCAAAAATCTGCATGGCGACCAGCGTAAGCAGTTTATGAAAGAATGCCTGAGCAATAACAGCACGACCAAAGACGGCAAACCGCTAAGCAGTTCCCAGCAACGGATGGCCGACTGCAACAAGGACGCAAAAGCCAAATCCCTCACCGGCGACGCGCGCAAAACATTCATGAGCACGTGCCTGAAAAAAACCTGAAGCCAGGCAGACAGTTAACATACCGGCGGCGCGTGACACTGCCGGTATCAGCACAAAAAAAAGCGACCAACAATATGATTGTCGAGTCGCCCAGAGAGAGTAACCATGATGGAGAGACTTTGCAAAAACTCCATCGTTGTTTTAGCGGCGCATCCCCGCAGGAATGCGCCCAACGTTTAATACTTATTGTGGCATTTGTTTCATCTGCTGATCCAGCATATCCAGTGCCTGCTTGCAGCTGGACTCCAGTTGCGCCTGATCCTTGATCGCGGCCATCTGTGAGCGCTGTTGATCCATCATCTGTTTCATCTGATCAGCAGAACCGCCTGCCTTCGCAACCAGGTCCTCGGCCTTTTTGAAGTAATCCTGGCAGGTTTGCGGCAGGTTACTGTCTGCCCCAGCCGAAGAATCGGCCGCTGGCGCTGGCGTCTCACCTGCAGCAGAGGAAGATGCAGTACCGGAATCAGCCGGCGCCGGTGAAGACTCTGCCGGCGCAGCAGGTGCTGCAGGCTCCGCAGCCGGCGCCGGCGTGGCTGGCGCCTCGGATGTCGCCGCAGGCGTTTCGGGTGCGGCAGAATCCGAGCCTTTGTCACACCCGGCCAGCCCAACAACGCCAGCCATGACGGCAGCCAGCACCGCCAGACGTGTTTTATTTAAATTCATACATCCCTCTTCTTTATTGTGGCTGGCTGCCGCCAGACGCAGGGGCTTCGCCAGAAGCGGGGGCTTCGCCAGACGGCGCAGGCGTTGTGCCGGAATCAGCGGGTGCCGATGTAGCCGGTGCTTCAGATGATGCGGCTGGCGTATCAGCAGGAGCCGAGGAATCTGCACCTTTATCGCATCCCGCCAGACCTAACAGACCGGCGAATACTGCTGTCAAAACTATTGAGCGTGTCGTATTAACTTTCATGACTTAACCTCTTTATTTGAATTGCGAAATCAGTACAAACCATTATTCGCACTTTCGCTCGAAAGGTCATTACAGAACGACTATAAAGTGCTTATATTTGTAACATTTGCAATTTTTTCAGATCGTGGTCAATGAGGCTATCTGATTGATTTAGCTTGCAAAAGGCTGAATCCCTGATTTTGCCGGTGTCTTAATATTTAACGTTTTGTACCGGTGGCAGGCTGTCTGATTCAGTGCAGAAGCGCCGGAAAATGGCTTTTAGCGCAGCTTCTGCATGCACAGAAAAAAGGCGTTTTCTTGCATCCCTGCCCGCTTTTGGCGCAGGGATGCAGGTAATGCATCAGACGATTCGCACGTTCAACTGGCCCAGTCCTTCAACTTTACCGACCAGCTCATCGCCGGCAACGACCGCGCCCACGCCTTCGGGGGTGCCGGAAAAAATCAGATCGCCGGGCTGCAGCTCAAACAGGCCGGACAGATACGCAATGGATTCCGGAATGGACCAGATCAGCGACGCGATGGTGCTGCTCTGACGCGTTTCACCGTTCACATCCAGCGAGATTGCCGCCGTGTCAATGTCCTTAACCGTTGCCGCCGGATGCACAGGTCCGATAGGGCCTGACAGATCAAAGGCCTTGCCCACTTCCCAGGGCCGACCCTGCTTCTTGGCCTCGCCCTGCAGATCACGTCGGGTCATGTCCAGACCCAGTGCGTAGCCGAAAACCATCTGCGCAGCCTCCTCTACAGACACGTCCTTGCCCCTTTTGCCAATGGCGACAACCAATTCCATTTCGTAGTGCAGGTTGGACGTTTTGGATGGATACGGCATTTGTCCGGTTTCACCATCGGCGATAGGCAGCAATGCGTCAGCAGGTTTGCTGAAAAAGAACGGATCTTCACGGCCGGTAAAACCCATTTCCTTGGCATGCTCGGCGTAATTGCGTCCTACGCAGTAAACACGACGCACCGGGAAACGTGCATCGCTACCAGCAATCGCAAGGGAAACCACCTCAGGGGCGGGAAATACATAAGTCATAGCAGTCTCTTCATGGTCTTGGTTATCGTTAATCAATAAAGCATTGCGGCAGGCCAGCTTGCTGCTCTGGTGCGCGCCATCAAAAAAGGGCCCGGTCGTGTACTGCCGTGCCCTTTTTTAAACATGGTTGGAAACCAGTGGATTATTTACCTTTCTGGAATCGTTCGATACTGCTGGTGATCTCGGCATGCGCCGCATCAATGCCTTCCCAACCCTTCACTTTCACCCACTTGCCTTTTTCGAGATCTTTGTAATGCTCGAAAAAGTGCTGGATACGCTGCAGATCCAGCTCTGGCAGATCAGTATGGGCATTCAGGGAGCTATAGGGAGGATACAGTTTGTCTACCGGACGGGCCAGCAGTTTAGCGTCACCACCTGCTTCGTCATCCATTTGCAACACGCCCAGGGCACGGCATTTGATAACTGATCCAACGGCAACGGGAAACGGTGTAATCACCAGCACATCCACCGGATCACCATCGTCAGCCAGTGTATCCGGAATATAGCCATAGTTGCAGGGATAATGCATGGCCGTCATCATGAAGCGATCAACATACACCGCACCGGTGTCTTTATCTACTTCGTATTTAACCGGATCGGCATTCATCGGAATTTCAATTACAACATTGAATTCTTCCGGTGTTTTGGAACCGGCCGGGACATTTTTCAAGCTCATAGTCAACTCTTCTGGTTACTGTAGTTACGGTTTTCGGAATTACGATTTTTCATTCAATTCATCGGCGCGGATACCGGGAATAGGCGCACTATCAAAGTACTCATCATCGGCTTCCTGTCGTTTGGCATAAATGGTTTTTGCAGATGCTTCATCTGCGCGTTCCGGCTCAACCTGCTGCTCGGCACGCTTGCGATCAGGCGGGCCGTCCGGATCCATACGGGTATCGGCTGCCGGCAGATATTTTTCTCCCTCCACCGTGGGTAGCATGGAGATCGATGCCGTTGCGAACCGCCAATGTTTGACTGCCTCGGCAGGCTTGCCCAGACGGTCATAAAGCGCGCCAAGTAAGGTATGTGTACGCGGATCTTCACGCAACTTGAGACTGCGTGTCAGATAACGCTCGGCCTGCCCCCATAACTGCGCAGCCAGGCACAGAAAACCCAGTGCGTTAAGCAGATCAGGATTGTTCTCGTCTTTTTCCAGCCATTGCTGTGCTTTGGTCAGACGCCCATTCACCTGATCGGCCGGACACTGTACGTAGGCGTTGAGCAGCCGGGCGTCAATATGTTCGCGTAACGACGCTTCCAGAATCTGTCCTGCTGTGTCGAAGTGGCCTGCCGCCTGTGCTTTCTCGGCCGCAGCCAGTGCGACCAGCGGCATGGCTTTCTCGGCGCTGCTGAATGATTTCCAGGTATTGGCCCAACTATCGCGCGTCGTCGCTTTCATGACCGCCGCACCGGCGTGCTCAATAAGGCGTTGCCCCTCGAACGTGTCGATAGCACCTTTCTTGCTGAGCGTACGGGCGACCTGCAACAATTTATCCTGATTGCCAAGTTGCTTGTAGCCGCGCAGCAGCAGCCGCTGGAGATGGTCCTGATTCGCGCCCCCGGCTTGTGCCAATGGTTCAAGCAATGCCAGTGCCTGTTTGGACTCACCCTGCTCCAGCAGCATTTCTGCACGGATGGTGGTTGTGGCATCCAGCATTCTGGGGTTACCCTGGGCCTTGGATTGTGCCGTTAAAAGCAGTGCATCACGTTCGGCATAGCGCGACTGATTATGCGCCGCCTTGGCTGCCGCCAGACTGGCCAGGGCAGCACGACCGTTATCACGACTGCGATTGAGCAAACGAGTCAGATCCTTCTCTGCAGGGCTGCTGCGTCCCTCCAGCAATTCCACCCAGCCGCGCTCCAGCAGATCGTAGTCCTTACGGGTATGACGGCGCTGATTCCAGTTACGCCATCTTGTTGGCGCATCCATCAGAACACCGATGAAACGGAAGACCAGATAAAAAATGAAAAAGGCAATGACGATGAATACCAGGCCCGCCGCCAGCGAAACCGTCCGGCGTTCATCGCCGGTCACCACCATGAAATAGCCACTGGAATCACGCAGCAATAGCGCAGCAGCAACGGCAACAGCAAACAGGACAAGTAATTTCAAACTGGTTCGCATGCATTACTCCTGTCCGGGATTCGTGGATTTAAGCTGCTTGCGGGTTTCCTCAACTGCCTTCACGCTCTGCGTGATCGATGGCAATTCAGGTCTGACACCTGCCTTGAGCAATTGCTGAAGCTGGGCAAGCACCTGTTGCGTTTCCACCGAATCCTGATTGAAACTTTGTTTAATGCCCTTTACCACAGTTTCAAGCGAAGCCGTCCAGATACCCTGTTGCCCGTTCAGCAATGCCTGCTGGGCAAAATGCAAATACTGTTTCAGGTTGCCCCGCAGTTGCGCGGCCTGATCAACCGTGAGCAACAGCTGGTTCGGGTCGGCCAGCTTTTCTACGCGGACAATACCGCCAAGATCGGAACGCAACCCATCCCAGGCCGCACCCGGCCAGGTTTTCACTTCATTCCAGGCGCGCTCATACCACGCTTCTGTAGCGGCAGCCGAATTTGTTTCGTTCGTGTCGCTCCCAGTGGATGCGCCCTGAGCAGACTGCCCGGCCATGGGCTTTGCTCCTGCCTGATCTGGCGCCAGCATTGGCAGCGCATCTATTTTCTCGGACAGGGCCGCGATTTGGGCAAACTGCGCATCCACGCCGATGGCGGGCGCACTTTTCAGGGTGACGATATCGGCTGACAGAGCGCCGCGCAAACCCGCAAGTACCGGCGCATCAGCCTGGTCTATGGCCTTGATGCCGGTTTCCAGGGCAGTCACGGCATTCTCGAGGTTGCCAACGATGGCAAGCTCATTCTGCGCCATGGTCACTAATCGACTAACATCATTCACCACAAATAGGGTTGTTTCGTCACGCGCGGCCTGCAAACGGGTGGTTTGCAACTGCTGCAATTGCTTCTGTGAAGACTCCAGCTGATCGCGCAAGGCGATGATCTGTGCTGACTGGCGATCAAGCTGATCGCGGATATCTGCCGGTAATGAACCGCCAAACCCGCCTGTTCCCGACGCTGCAGTGTCAGTGGCATTAGCCGTATTGGTTGAGGCCGCTGACGAACCTGCAGACGATGTCTCTGTTGCCGCAGGCGCTGTTTCAGATGCGTCAGTGGTATCGCTCTTGTCAGGCGACGCCTGGGCAGACGCATCCTCATTGTGCTCATTGGTTACAGCCGCTGATGCTGCATCAGTGGTGGCTTCAGACCCTGTCTGAGCCGGCTCATTATTGGCTGTTGCCGAATCTGCAGGCGCATTGCCGTTGCTGCCATCGGCTTCGTTCGTTGCAGATGAAGCAGCATCAGCCCCTGCGGTTCCCTCACCTGCGGGGGTCTGGGCGTCGCTGCCACTTGCCGTCGCTGACGCGGTATCGCCGTTCTGCGCCGGCTCGGCATTATCCGTCGTGCTCGACGCACTTGATGATGTATCCGGGGCAGATCCCTGATCTGCCTGAGCGGCATCCGATGCTGGCGTGTCTGCAGGTGCTGATGCTGCAGGTTCGCTAGTCGTCTGGCTATTGTTTTCTGACTGGGAGTGATTGTTCTGGGCATAGTAATAGCCGCCAGCAGCAATCGCCGCGACCACAACCAATGCGCCAATTAAGGGGCCTTTTGTGCCTTTGCCGGCACTACTTTCGTCTTTATCTGCGTCGGCTGGAGGAACGGATCCGCCTGCAGCGCTGGCAACAGGCTTACCAGCGGCTGCCTTATCGGTTTTGTCAGCTTGCGCTGTTGTTTTCTCCGGCGTGGATCGCTCATTGGTCAGTTCCACATCCGTCACTTTATCCGGCGCTGCGCTTCCCGGCTGATCATGCTGACCTGCCGCTCCCGGCTTTTTTTCCGTTTCCGTATTTCGCGCGTCGTCCTGTTTTTTTTCCATATTTTTCAATTCCTTACTATCCAGAAAACCAATACACCGCTTGGCGATACGTTCGTGAAAGATGGGTACATTGTAGTGGATTACAGCAGGCTTTTAATCCGAGATTGTAACGGTATGGAAAATTGCGTCGTCCTGCGGCAATGTCTGCACGATATGAAGCGTATCGGTGTAGTCGGCAGCCAGCTTTTGCTGCCAGGTCAGTCTGAGATGATCGACCTGCCCCGGATGAGTGACCACAAAGATCGTGGATCGGGCAATAGAAGCCGGATCTATCTGCGCCATCGCCAGATTGCCCACAAACGCTTCTATCCCCTGGGGGCTTGTGAGCAGCACATATTTTTGCTCCGTCGGATTGGCAAGCAAACTGCCCATCTGACTTTGCTGCAGCTGATCCCATTGCCTGGCTTCTCGCCTGTATATAGGCAGGCGCGTAACCTCAATCGACAGCTCCTGCAATTGCCGGCCAAGCCACGGGTTGCCACCGGTGCCGCACACAATCAACACCGAACGCAGGTCAGCAAAAGCAGGACTGGCCTTTAATTGAGTCAGGAAACCATGGGAGTCGTAAGACTGATGATCTGCGGGATACAGAATGTACTGCTGCGCAACGCCCCGGCGTTGCAGCGCCTGTGCCGTTCCCGGGCCGACGCAGCCGGCCACCTGCCCTTGCGGCCATTGCACATGCTGCTCGGCCAGCAGGGCAAAATAGCAATCAACAGCAAATCCGCTGACAAAGAATATCAGATCAAATGAGGCTGGCGCCAAAACCGGTTCAGTGACCGCGAGTCGCTGCAGTGTCAGGGCCGGCAGCGTGATAACGCGCAGCCCTGCCTGTTCAAGCCGCCCCTGCAGCGCCTGGTTTTTTCCCTCAGGTCGCGTAAGAATGACCGTAGCGTGCGGCTGAAGCACGACCAGAACTCACGTCTTGTCGGCTGGAGGCTGCGATGGATCCTGCAGTGCTGCCAGAATGTCGTCTGCCCCCTGCTCCCGCAGCGCTTGTGCCGCCTCTACACCGAGTTGATCGGCCTCTTCGGCTCCACCGGTTCGGGTACTACGCAAAACGCGCTTACCGTCAGGCGTTGCCACCAGTGCATTGAGCGTGACGGCGTTATCCGTTAACGTAGCATATGCAGCGATGGGGACCTGGCAGGACCCGCCCAGCGTCCGGGACACCGCCCTTTCTGCGGTTACACAGGCCGTCGTTGCCGGATCGGCAAGGCCCGCCAGGATTTCCAGCAATTCAGCGCGCGTTTCAAGCACTTCAATGCCCAGCGCACCCTGTCCTGCCGCCGGCAGACTCTCTGCCACTTCCAGCCGCGATGCGATCCGGTCGCCCAGCCCCAGACGCTCCAGGCCCGCAGAGGCCAGCACGATAGCATCATAATCGCCCTTATCCAGTTTGGACAAACGGGTGTCCAGATTGCCGCGCAAGGGTTTAACCACCAGGTGGGGATATACGGCCCGGATCTGCGACTCACGGCGCAAGCTGGAAGTGCCCACCACCGCGCCAGCCGGCAATTGGCTGAGCTGTTGATAGTTGGACGATACAAAGGCGTCAGTCGGGTCGGCCCGTTGCAGGACGGCAGCCAGTGCAAAAGGCGACTGCAGATCGACCGGCACGTCTTTAAGCGAATGCACGGCGAGGTCTGCCCTGCCATCTACCAGCGCCGTTTCCAGCTCCTTGATGAACAATCCTTTGCCACCAATCTTTGATAAGGTAGTGTCCAGAATCTGGTCACCCTTAGTGGTCAGCTCCAGCAACTCGACCTGCAACTGCGGGTAACGGGTCTGAAGCAGATCACGAACGTGATGCGCTTGCCAAAGGGCAAGGCGGCTGGCACGGGTTGCAATAGTCAGTTTTTTAAGTTCGGTCACACGAGGTTCCTGCTAAATTTTTATTTAAGATCACGATTCACGGAAAAAGGCGGCCATCGTGTGGCCAAAACCAGAACTGAGTTCTGCCAGAAGCCCGCTACACACGGAATCATGCACACCGCTGGCTAACGGGTGCACACGACTGCCGCTAACGCAAATAGTTAACGGCAACGGTAACGACGATACCAATCACAGCCAGAATCAACAGTCCTTGCAGGATGGTGCGTTTGGGTTTTTCTTCCATAATGTCAGACCTTCATACGAGTGGCAGACCTGGCGCCTGCCGACATGCAAAACAACAAACCCCGCTGGGGCATAAAGCCTGGCGGGGTTCCCTTCCCGAGCAACCGGATCAATACCGGATCCGGTTCTCTCGGACTATCTGTGCGTTCAGCTTAGTGCGTGTCAGCGGCTTGCGATTTACCCTTGCGAGCAGCCAGCCATTTACCCAAACCGACAACCACGATAATGCCAATGACTTCAACCGCAATCTTAACAGTTTGCGGCGCATGTTCGCCATTGAAGAATGTTCTCTCGGTAAATACATCGGAAACCAGCATACCGCCGGCCAGCCAGCCCAGCAGACCCGCGCCGAGCGTAACCACCAGCGGATATTTGTCGATCAGTTTAAGCACCAGGGTACTGCCCCAGATAATAATGGGCACGCTGACAATCAGACCAAACGCCACGTAAGCCACTTCGTGTCCGGGTGTGGTTTTCTGCGCAGCAGCGGCAATCGCAATCACATTATCCAGACTCATGACAAAGTCAGCAATCAGGATGGTTTTGACCGCCGTCCACACTGACGTACCGCCGGCCACATTGCCATGTTCATCCTCTTCGGGAATCAGCAGCTTGATGCCAATCCAAATCAACAGCGCACCGCCGACAATTTTCAGATAAGGAATCTCCAGCAGCTTCAGTGCAAAAGCGATCAGGATGACCCGCATGATGATGGCGCCGAAAGTCCCCCAGAGAATGCCTTTCATGCGTTGCGCTTTTTCCAGATTGCGGCATGCCAGGGCAATGATGACGGCGTTGTCGCCACCCAAAAGAATGTCAATGAGAATAATCTGGAATATTGCAGCCCAGCTCATGGTTTGAAAAAACTCAAGCATAATGAAAGATCACCTCTGTTAGATTTGTATGATAAGCAGGCAACGCCGACCATGGTCCAGCCCCTGCGTGTGCCTGCGCCTGCATCGTACCTAGCCGCGCATCGGCGCGCGGCTGTGCCAAAGAAAAAAGCGGCCAGCCTGTCCTGCTACTGAAGGCCGGCGCCATAGGCGAGAAGGCAAAAAAAAGAGCGCTTGCGCGCCCTTTTCGCTCCAGACTGCGAGCAATTATAAAACAGAGTATTCAGTAACCTGTCAGCTTTTTGCGCGAGCCACAAAAATTTTGCCCAACACCACCACCAATAGCGCCCCCACAACCCCCATGGTGATACCCAATTGATGGTGCGTCATGTGCACCAGCGATGCCCAAGTTTCAGAGCTCGGCTCAATAACAGGGTCGGCCACAAACATTTCGCCCGCAATATAACCGAGCAGCGCTGCGCCAAGCCAGACGATAAGGGGAAATTTCTCAATAACACTAAGCAGCAAGGTACTGCCAAAAATGACAAGCGGAATACTCAGCGCGAGGCCGATAATCAACAGAGTGGTATCGCCATGGGCTGCTGCAGCAACCGCAACCACGTTATCCAGGCTCATTACCAGATCGGCAACCAAAATGGTGCGGATCGCACTCAAAAGTGAGGCATGAGACTTTTCATGCCCGCCTTCATCGTCGTCTGACTTAACCAGCGAAACGCCAATATAAACCAGCAACACCGCACCAATAATTTTCAGATAAGGCAGCATCAACAGTTTGGCGGCAACCAGTGTGAGAATAATCCGCATCACAATGGCGGCGCCCGAGCCAATCACAATTGCCTTTTTTTGCTGATTTTCCGGCAAGGTGCGAGCTGCCAGCGCGATTACCACTGCATTGTCACCCGACAGCAGAATATTTACCCAAACGATTTCCAACAGGGCGAGCCAAAACGCCGAAGAACCTACATCCATAGTGAACCTTCCAAAGAGACTTTAAATGAGAAAATGTTGTCTGTGTTATCGCCTGACCTGTTGCAGGAGCAAGCACATTTTTATTCGTGCCATCATTCTATGAATCTTTGCTTACAGCGGGCTGACTTGAAGGCATGCAACAAAAGAAATCGCCCCTGAAATCACACAAACACGATTGTGATTTTCAGGGGCGATTCAGCATTTATCGCAGCGCAAGGCGCGACAAATGACCGCTGGTACTTACAGTACTGATTTGAGCAGTTTGCCCATTTCAGATGGATTGCGTGTGGTACGGATACCGCAAGCTTCCATGATTTCCAGCTTGGCATCGGCCGTATCGGCGCCACCGGAGATCAGCGCACCGGCGTGGCCCATGCGTTTTCCTGGAGGAGCAGTAACACCGGCGATAAAGCCCACTACTGGCTTGCTCATATTGTCTTTGGCCCATTCGGCGGCATTGACTTCGTCCGGCCCGCCGATCTCACCAATCATCACAACCGCATCGGTCTCTGGATCGTCGTTGAACATTTTCAGGATATCGATGTGTTTGAGACCATTGATCGGGTCACCACCAATACCAACTGCACTGGATTGTCCCAGGCCGAGCTCCGTCAACTGGGCAACGGCTTCGTATGTAAGCGTGCCTGAACGGCTGACCACACCAATGCGGCCTTTTTTGCAGATGTGCGCTGGCATAATGCCGATTTTCAGCTCATCGGGCGTAATCAGACCAGGGCAGTTAGGGCCCAGCAGCAGTGTTTTTTTGTTTTCCTGGCGCATGCGGTTGCGGACAGCCAGCATATCGCGAACAGGAATACCTTCGGTAATGCAGATCACCAGATCCAGGTCAGCGTCTACCGCTTCCCAGATGGCATCAGCGGCACCTGCTGGTGGAACATAGATAACAGATACATTGGCGCCCGTTTGTTCTTTCGCGTCCTTGACAGAAGCGTAAATAGGCACGCCTTCGAAATCCTCGCCTGCGCGTTTAGGATTCACACCAGCAACAAAAGCTTCTTTACCATTGGCGTAATCACGGCACATACGTGTGTGGAACTGGCCGGTTTTACCGGTAATACCCTGAGTGATGACTTTGGAGTCTTTATTGATCAGAATTGACATGAAAAATTCCTTGCTTACTTAACGGCGGCTACGACTTTAGTCGCGGCTTCAGCCATGGTATCGGCGCTGATGATTGGCAGTCCGGACTCGGCGAGCATTTTTTTGCCCATCTCTTCATTGGTACCCTTCATGCGTACAACCAGAGGGACCGAGAGGTTAACGGCTTTGCAGGCAGCGATCACGCCTTCGGCGATCACATCGCAGCGCATGATGCCGCCAAAAATATTCACAAGAATCGCTTTGACTTCCTTGTTTTTGAGCATGATCTTGAATGCTTCGGTGACCTTCTCAGCGGTCGCACCACCACCCACATCCAGGAAGTTGGCAGGTTCGCCGCCAAACAGCTTGATCGTATCCATAGTGGCCATGGCAAGACCGGCACCGTTGACCAGGCAGCCGATATTGCCGTCCAGCTGAATGTAAGCCAGATCAAATTTGCTGGCTTCGATTTCGGCAGGGTCTTCTTCGTCCAGATCGCGGTACTCAACGATTTCGGGGTGACGGAACAAGGCGTTTGAGTCAAAGTTGAATTTGGCGTCAAGCGCAATGATATCCCCAGAGCCGGTCAGAATCAGTGGGTTGATTTCAGCCAGGGAAGAGTCCGTATCCCAGTAGGCCTGATACAGTTTTTGAAATTCAACAGCTGCTTTCTCAACGGAAGCATCCGGCACACCAATGCCACGTGCCAGTTCGCGTGCTTCATCATCGGTAAAACCTTTGGCAGGATCAACAAACACTTTCAAAATTTTTTCCGGTGTTTTTTCCGCTACTTCCTCAACGTCCATGCCGCCTTCGCTGGACGCCATCACGCACACGCGCTGGCTGCTGCGATCGGTCACGATCCCTACGTAATATTCCTTCTTGATGTCCGCGCCCTCTTCAATCAGCAGGCGGTTGACTTTCTGACCCTCGGGGCCGGTCTGGTGCGTGACCAGCTGCATGCCCAGAATTTCGGAAGACAACTGACGCACTTCGTCAATGGACTTGGCCAGCTTGACGCCACCGCCCTTGCCACGGCCGCCAGCATGAATCTGCGCCTTGACAACCCAAACCGGGCCACCGAGCTTCTCTGCGGCTGCAACCGCTTCATCTACGGAAAATGCGGGGATGCCGCGAGGCACCGTCACGCCGAATTTTTTCAGCAGCTCTTTGCCTTGATACTCATGGATCTTCATGTATTACCTATTAACGTAGGATAAAAAAACAAATGCTCAGCGTTGAGCGAGCACACGAATTGAGACTGTGTTGAAGCCTGTACAACGATCATCACTGCCGGGCCCTGCGTTTACCACCCTCCTGGGGGTTCACATACCATTCCGGATAATGCTCCCGGACCACAGGAGAAGTGACCGCCAGCGCGTGACACCCTTCCAGCTGAAACGGTCTTTTTCCGGTTTTCTCGGCCTGCTCACGACGCTGCGCCGACAAGCTCTGTACAAAAACTGTAGGCAGCAGCACGACCAGCTCGGACATGTGTGTACAGCCATCGACACGGCCAAAGCGCTCGCGCACCGCAGCCCGGAACTGACGCAGCAAATGCAGTCCGACCAGACCACGGTAGGCCTGCTCAATGGCCATACAGGCGGCGTTATAAGGCGCAGCCTGATATTTGGCCCGAACATCTGTGATCAACCCTTCCTGCGTGACCAGCAAAACGATAGTCATATCGTGCACTGGGTCGCCTGCCTTATGCATGGCACCCACTTTGGTAGGAAAATCATAGGATTTGACATCGACCAGATGCGCTTCCAGCTCCCAGAGTGCATCCTCCCGGAGATAGGAATCCATGGTGATACTGCGGGTATGAATTGGCTTTCGTGCCGAAGAACCCAGAGACATGTTCGAGCGATTGAGGAGTTATTGGTCAGTAAACCGATAAAGTATAGCGTACTCCCTTGCGCGCACGCTTGTAAAAAGGCCGAATTTGCGAATTTTTGCTGCAAAGCAAAATCAGCGTGAGGTATACCGGCACGAATCCGGACGGATACAGACAGCGCCGGACAAAAAAACCACGGAGTGGCCACAAGCCAATATCTCCGTGGAAAAGGTTGGTAAACAGTATGTGCACTCATCACCGCAGTATGTGCACTCATCATGGTGCGATGGGCATTTCATCGCACGGGATGAACTTACACTGCAGCGCGCAATGCCTGTGCGGCGTGGACCATTTCAATTAATGCACTGCGTGTCTCCGGCCACTGACGGGTTTTCAGTCCGCAATCGGGATTGACCCACAACTGCTTGCGATCCAGCCGACTTGCCGCCTTGTTCATCAACTGAATCATCCATTCACGGTCCGGAACATTGGGTGAGTGAATATCATAAACACCCGGCCCGATATCATTTGGATAGTTAAAGCGTTCAAACGCTTCAAGCAGCTCCATGTTTGACCGCGAGGTTTCAATCGTAATCACATCCGCATCCATTGCCGCAATGGATTCGATAATATCGTTGAACTCTGAGTAGCACATATGGGTGTGGATCTGCGTTGTGTCCTGCACGCCTGAAGTACTGACCCTGAAACAATCGACGGCCCAGTCCAGATAAGCCTGCCAGTCGGCCTTGCGCAATGGCAGGCCTTCGCGGAAGGCGGGTTCATCAATCTGAATAACCCGGATACCGGCTTTTTCCAGATCCTGCACTTCATCGCGCAATGCCAGTGCCAATTGCAGGCAGGTTGCCTGACGCGGCTGATCTTCACGCACAAATGACCATTGCAGTACTGTAACCGGGCCAGTCAGCATCCCTTTCATGGGTTTGTCGGTCAGCGACTGCGCAAATGCAGTCCACTCGACTGTCATCGGGATCAGACGTGCCACATCGCCGTAGATGATGGGTGGCTTGACGCAGCGCGAGCCGTAACTCTGCACCCAGCCATTCTGCGTAAATGCAAAGCCCGCCAGCAACTCACCGAAATACTCCACCATATCGTTTCGCTCCGGCTCACCGTGAACCAGGACATCCAGGCCGGCCTCTTCCTGGAATTTGACCACCTCGCGAATTTCATCACGAATGGCTTCTTCATATTTGGCGTCGCTCAGGGTACCGGCTTTCCAGTCACGGCGAATCTTGCGAATTTCCGGGGTTTGCGGAAAGGAACCGATAGTCGTGGTAGGAAAGTCTGGCAATCCCAGCGCCTCGCGCTGTTTACTGATGCGCTCGGCAAACGGCGACCGTTCGCGTGCAACCGACGCCTCACCCGCCACCCTTGCAGCCACCGCAGGATTGTGAATCCGCTGCGACACTTTGCGCTCGGCCAAAGCGATGCGCTGCCGGGCCAGCGCCTCATCCTGCGCCGCGCTCACCGTGCCGTTCAGGGTCGCAGCAAGCAGCCTCAGCTCATCCAGCTTTTGCACTGCAAAGGACAGCCAGCTTTTTATTTCGTCGTCCAGCTGGGTTTCCTCTGCCAGATCAACCGGGACGTGCAGCAATGAAGACGCCGGCGCCAGCCACAGACGCTCGCCCAATTGTTCCTGTACCGGTGCAAGCAATGCGGCGGCCTGATCCAGGTCTGTACGCCATACATCACGACCACTGATCACGCCGGCCGACAGCACGCGATCAGCAGGCCAGGCCGGCAGCACGCGCGCCAGTTGCTGCGGACCGCGTACCAGATCAAAGTGCACCCCGCCAACGGGCAGCGATGCAAGCAAATCGGTATTGTCGGCCACATCACCAAAATACGTTGCCAATAAAATGCTTACGGGTGTTGTCGCCAGCTCTGCATACACCTGACGGTACGCTTCCTGCCAGGCCGCGGGCAGATCCAGCACCAGCGCCGGCTCATCCACCTGCACCCATTGCACGCCCTGTTCGGCCAGGCGCGCCAGCACTTGCCGATAGACTTGCACAAGCTGCGGAACCAGCGCCAGTTTGCGCTCATCTTCTGCACTCGAAAAGGATTCACCCTTGCTGAGCCTAAGATAGGTGAGCAACCCGGGAATGACTGGTTTAACCTTGTGACCCAACGCCTGAGCCTCGGCCACCTGGTCAAACAGGCTGGCACGCGCCAGGAAAAATGTCTGATCCGCAGCCAGTTCCGGCACAATATAGTGGTAATTGGTGTCAAACCATTTGGTCATTTCACATGCGGCTGCCGGCTCGCCGACAGGGGCACGGCCACGCGCCATCCTGAATAAGGTATCCAGATCAACCGGCGCATTCCGGGGATGCCTGAACCGTGGCGGCACAATGCCCAGCGTGGTGGACCATTCCAGAATATGGTCATACCAGGCAAAATCGCCCACCGTCACAAATGCATTGCCCGCTGCTTGCTGGATGGCCCAGTGTTGCTCGCGCAATTGCCGTCCCGTCTCAAGCAATTGCGCTTCAGTGGACTGACCAGCCCAATACGCTTCCAGTGCTTTTTTCAGTTCCCGTTTTACACCGATACGCGGAAAACCCAGGTTATGTGTCAATGCCATATGTAATCTCTCTTAATAATATCCAGTTGACCGCCGTCATTTCGGACTAAAAGTGAAAGCGGTCTCGCATAAGCGTTGATTAAATAAGTGGGTAAATTGTGCCGCGCCGGGAAGATGAAGTCAGCTCAAATTCATTGATATAATATTAGTAAAATTCATGTTTTATTATAGTTATCTGATTTTTAACGTTATTTCACTACCCGATATGCTTATAACTGTTCTGTCCGATGCAAAAGAGAGCGGACTGGCACTTTCCTGATAGCATGCCGGCATAAATGAAGAAAATTCACGCAGGCACCTAATACCATGATAGAAATTAAACATCTTGAAACGCTCACGGCAATCCGGGAAGCAGGAAACCTGCAGGATGCCGCCGAACGCCTGTCAGTGACACAATCTGCACTCTCGCACCAGATCCGCGAACTGGAAGGCAGACTGAACCTTAATTTGCTGAATCGTCGTACTCGCCCTGCCCGTTTCACCACAGCCGCATTGCGCCTGCTGACATTGGCCGACGACATCCTGCCGCGCATTCGCAGCGCCGAACGTGAGATGCAAAAACTGGCATCTGGCAGCACGGGCCGGCTGTATCTGGCCATCGAATGTCATTCCTGCTTCCAGTGGCTGATGCCTACCCTGGATGCATTTCGCCTGCAGTGGCAGGACATTTCACTGGATCTGTCCGCTGCCTTTTCGTTCGCCCCCATCCCCGCCCTGATGCGTGGAGATCTGGACCTGGTCATTACCTCGGACCCTGTGCCGGATGAATCCGTAGAGTATGTTCCCCTATTCAAATATGAACTCGTACTGGCAGTGGCTGCCGACAACCCACTGGCTCGCAAGCGCTTTATCAAACCGGCAGATTTGAGCAATCAGGTCCTGATTACCTACCCGGTAGAAGAAGAACGTCTGGATATTTTTACGGCATTCCTGGATCCCGCCGGCGTGGAACCTGCCGCCATCCGTAAATCGGAGCTGACGCCGATGATTGTTCAACTGGTCAATAGCAATCGTGGTGTGGCCGCTTTGCCAAACTGGGCGCTTACCGAGTATCAGGCTCAGGACTGGCTCAAAATCGTACACTTGGGTGAAGCCCCCGGCATCTGGTGCACACTGTATGCAGCCATTCGCAGTGAAGACCGGGAGACGCCGTATATTCAGGCCTTTCTGGAGCTGGCCCGGGAAATCTCGTTCAAGCATCTGGCAGGCATTCGTATGGCCACCTGACGCGCCCGGCTGCACATAGTTGCTAAATGCATACGCAAATGTACTTGTGGGTTGCAAACCATAGCGTCAAAGAGATATATTTCCTTTAGGGAAAAAATATTGCAATGCGCAAAAACATCAATTTTTTCTATGTTGCAGCGTGTTGCAATACTTTCTGTGTAACTCTCAAAAAGACAGGAGCAGAGGGAAATGGCCGTGGGCAGTCAACATTCAGCATCCTTGGATCATCTGAGCAAACTTGCTGCAACAGCGGGTGTCACCATCAACGGCGATGCACCCTGGGACCTTCGCTTTAAGGATATCAAGGCAGCGGACCGCATTCTTGCCCAGGGAAGCCTGGGGCTTGGCGAAAGTTATATGGACGGTCAATGGGAATGCGACCAGATAGATGAAATGATCGCCCGCCTGCTCAGACACCGGATTGATGACGAAGTCAAAACCGCATCCACCCTCTGGCATGTGCTACGTGCCCGTTTTGTAAACAACCAGAGCCGCGCCAAAGCCTGGGAGGTTGGTGAAAAACACTATGATCTGGGCAATGAGTTTTTCCGGGATATGCTGGATGCGCGCATGACCTACACATGTGGCTACTGGGATAACGCCAGCACACTGGATGAGGCGCAGGAAGCCAAGCTCGATCTGGTATGCCAGAAAATGGGACTCAAGCCAGGTATGACCGTTCTAGATATCGGATGTGGCTGGGGTAGTTTTATGCGCTTTGCCGCCGAGCGTTATGGCGTTCAGTGCACCGGCATCACGATTTCCAAAGAACAGGCCGAATACGGGCAAAAGCTGTGCGAAGGCCTGCCTGTGCAGTTTGTATTGCAGGACTATCGTGATCTGACAGGACAATATGATCGCATTGTCAGCCTGGGTATGTTCGAGCACGTAGGTCGCAAGAATTACCGCACCTACTTTGAAGCGGCACGCAAAAATCTGAAAGACGATGGGCTATTCCTCATGCACACGATTGGCGGCAAGGTTCGCGATCACGATCCCGACCCATGGATTCACAAATATATTTTTCCGAATGGCGAAATTCCGGTCATTGGCCAGGTTGCTGACCATACCGAAGGATTGTTTCTGATCGAAGACCTGCACAACTTTGGCGCCGACTACGATAAAACGCTCATGGCGTGGCATGCCAATTTTGAAAAACATTGGGACAAGCACGCATCGCAATATTCCGAGCGCTTCTATCGCATGTGGAGATACTACTTACTCATTTGCGCAGGCTCATTCCGGGCACGAGACAATCAGCTTTGGCAATTTGTATTGTCACCCAACGGCGTGCCGGGTACTTATCGTCGACCCAAGCTCTAGAAAGCAGTACGCAACAGAATAGAAACAGGCAACGCCATACGACGTTGCTCGAACAGTTCGCCGCGCCCTTCCAGCAGGCATGCTGCCATTGTCTTTAGATGATAACCAGGATGTGATTGCAATATTTGTTCGAACTAGTCATCGGACGGATCGCGGATGATCTTTCTGACAACATCCGGGGAGAAACCGCGGCTGAGCAAAAAGCGCATTTGTTTGGCATATTCCTGAGGGGACGCATACGCCACCCCCTTGAATTTTTTTTCCCAGACAGCTTTGGCGCGTTCGTATTCCGAAAGCTGCAGGTTCTGCAGCGTTGCATTCACATCGCTTTCAGAAAGATGATGCTGCCGTAATTTCGCGGCAATGCGCATTGCTCCCCATTTATGTGCAGCAACATTGGCCGTCGCCTGTAGAAAACGACTGTCGGATTGCCAGTTTTCTTTCTTCAGACGACGCATTACCTCATCGAGCTCTTCCGGGCTTTCTGCATGCGGAGCGAGTTTCTTTCTGAGTTCGTATTCCGAATGCTCGCGCCTGGACAGATATGAAATGCCACGGGCCAGCAGACTACGGCCCTGGCCGCGCCTGCCCTGCCCTTGGGAAAAATCACTCATCCGCTTCCGTAGCCTGAGCAATATCTTCGGGATCTGCCGTAAATTCCTGAGCCCGGGCGATAATACCCATATTCTCACGAACCCGGTTTTCAATTTCCACAGCCGTTTCCTTGTTCTCTTTCAGGTACTCGCGAACATTGTCTTTACCCTGACCAATGCGCGTACCGCTGTAGCTGTACCAGGCACCCGCCTTATCGACCACACCAGCCTGCACACCCAAATCGATAATTTCGCCTTCGCGAGAAATGCCAGCGCCATACATGATGTCGAACTCTGCCTGCTTGAACGGTGGCGCGACCTTGTTTTTGACCACTTTGACACGCGTTTCGTTACCCACAACCTCGTCGCCCTTTTTGATAGAGCCGATACGACGGATATCCAGGCGAACTGAAGCGTAGAATTTAAGTGCATTACCGCCTGTTGTGGTTTCAGGGCTACCGAACATGACGCCGATTTTCATTCGGATCTGGTTAATGAAGATAACCATGCAATTGGTACGCTTGATGGAAGCCGTGAGCTTACGCAAGGCCTGACTCATAAGACGCGCCTGCAAGCCGGGCAGGCTGTCGCCCATATCGCCTTCGATTTCCGCACGGGGCACCAGCGCCGCTACCGAGTCGACCACGATCAGGTCGACAGACCCGGAGCGCACCAGCGCATCGGTAATTTCCAATGCCTGCTCACCGGTATCCGGCTGGGAAATAAGCAAATCGGACAGATTAACGCCCAGTTTGGACGCATACTGCACATCGAGCGCATGCTCGGCATCGATAAACGCGCAAGTGCCGCCGATTTTCTGCATTTCGGCAATAACCTGAAGGGTAAGTGTGGTTTTACCGGATGATTCGGGGCCGTAGATTTCCACAACACGACCACGTGGCAATCCACCTACACCCAGCGCAATATCGAGCCCGAGAGAACCAGTAGAAACCACCTGGATGTCGTGCGACACTTCGTTATCGCCGTAGCGCATAACGGAGCCTTTACCAAACTGCTTTTCGATTTGAGAGAGTGCTGCGCTGAGTGCCTTGGCGCGGTCGGCGCGTGCGGCTTTGGATTGCTTGTCGTCCATGGAGGGTCCTTGTGACTGAATAGAGAAACCGGATATCGCAATATATAGATAAACTGCTTATGAATAAAGACGTGAATACCGAAAGGGGCGATAAGTGCCATATAAGTACGACTTAACTGCCACATTAGTGCCTAGCGCCGTATTTCTGCACAGGCCCTGCCGCTCTTATTCACCCGATAAATAAACCGTTTTATAAACCGTTTTATAAACTATAGCTGTTCGCTATCTATATAAAACATAACTGTTCGCCGTCTAAAAAAAGCTGTTGGCTATCTAAAATATAGCTGTTCAATACTGCTGTTCAAAACTGCTGCTCAATATAGCTGTTCACTATCTATTGCGATATACCGAATATTATCGCATTAAATTATACTGTATATTTAGCCAGTATAATACCATTATCTGTACTTTTTTATGTACTGTTCGTTCTATACCAATTCAATTCAGGACATTGTCAGAGCTTCCGCATTATATTTGCGTTGTAATGATGGCGAGACGACAAGTTTCAATCCCCTTTTGAAGTTTCGTCAGCATTGTCAGCGCTATACCCCGTAAGTTTTATATAGCGCTGAAACCCGTATTAACCTGCCCCCGGGCAGGTTTTTTTTGGCTTGTGCATTCCGCGCTCCAGCACCCGATCCATCGGACTGAACAGGACAACGTTTTCGGCGACAAAGCGTCGCCCGACTCATTTGCGATGACGATAGCCGGTACAATAAACGCTTTTGGCGTAAAAGTATGTGGTTTAAGAATCTGAGCGTTTACCGGCTGGCTGCCGACTGGAAACCCACGCAGGAAGAGCTTGAAGACAAGCTGGCAAAAGCCGCTTTCGTTCCTGGCAATAAATCGGATATGAACAGCATGGGGTGGGTGCCTGCCCGGGAAGACGGGATGCTTGCCCACGCGCTTAGCGGCCAGTACCTGTTATCGCTACGCATTGAAAAAAAACTGCTGCCCGCCACGGTCATCAATCAGTTTACCCGCGCCCGCGCACAGGAAATCGAAGAGCAGCAGGGCTACAAGCCCGGCCGCAAGCAAATGCGGGAAATCAAGGAAGAAGTCACCGACACCCTGCTGCCCAAAGCGTTCAGCATATTCCGCGACACCAAGGTATGGATTGATACCCAGAACCACTGGCTGGTAATTGACGCCGCCTCGGCAACCAAAGCAGACGAAGTGATTGGTGCCCTGGCCAAAGTGATTGATCCACTGCCGCTTAAAAGCCTGTACACCGAACAATCCCCCGCTGCTGCCATGACCGAATGGCTTCTTGCCGACGAAGCGCCCGCGATGTTCTCAATCGATCAGGATACGGAATTGCAATCTTCTGCAGAAAACAAGGCGACCATTCGTTACGTTCGCCAAAGCCCTGAAAAGGAAGACGTACAGAAGCATATCCAGTCGGGCAAGCAATGTACCAAGCTGGCGCTTACCTGGTCAGATCGTATTTCATTTGTCTTGAGCGACAACCTCATCATCAAACGTATCGCTCCGCTGGACATCCTGAAGGAAAATCAGGATATGTCGGCCATGGACGAAGAAGAACGCTTTGATGCAGATATGACGCTGATGACTGCCGAACTGGCAGGATTGCTGGGTGCGCTGGTTGAAGCACTGGGTGGTGAAAAACAGACTGCCAAATAAAAGCAGAAAAGCAGCTGTTTAAAAAGGGGCCGGCAGCGCCGCCCCGCCCTTACTCCAGATTAATGGTAATGGTATACGGAACTGGCGTCGCCTTATGGGCAATGGCCGCCTGTTCCTGGCGCGACTCCATATCCGTCTTGAACAGAACCCGCAGTTCGTACAAGCCTTCAGCCGGAATCACATATTCGGTATCGCGCTGTAACGAATAGGCCTCCTGGCCGAAGAGCGCCAAATCGATGGATGCGTCTCCCTTCAAATTGACTTTCAGTTTCTGGTCCTTGAACGCACGAAACTGATAGGAAGAATACCCTGCCCCGAGAATATAGCCGGTGTACATCATGGCATGCTCGTTCGTGGGAAAACGAACGCTCTGCGTCATATTCGTAAGCGAATTAATGAGCGCTTCATTGTGTTTTTGTTCGGCCTCTTCCTTGGCGGGAACCGGCTGCTCTACGGTCTCGACGACCTGCCGCTCGATATATCCGACAATAATGACGCTCAGCACCGTTACCAGGGCAATGAGCGCAATGAATTGTTTACTGAAAGAGTTCACACGCATTTTTTGTCAGATCGAACTTTATTGAAAAACGGACTGTATCATAACCTGATTTATAAGCAGCTTAAACCGCAGACTCGCCGTAATGAATTATTGAATGGTCATTCCCGACTAAAGGTGCCTGAGGGTGCCTGAGGGTACCTGAGCACCCGCCCCGGGCGGGCCACATCAGCGCAAGAGCACCCTTTCCTTGAGTCGAGTCAATTGATCGCGGGCCGCTGCGGCTTGTTCGAATTCCAGATTGCGGGCATGATCCTGCATCTGCTTTTCCAGCCGGCGAATCTCTTTGGCTAGCGCCTTTTCATCCACCAGCAGCGATTCAAGACGGATCTCTTCGGCAGTGCTTGCCTCGGGTGCATCCTGAATAACGCCATCAATCATTTCGCGGACCGACTTGCGCACGCCCTGCGGCACAATCCCGTGCTCGGCATTAAACGCCATCTGCAGATTACGGCGCTTTTCGGTCTCTTCCATGGCGCGATGCATGGAGTCGGTAATACGATCCGCATACAGAATGGCTTTACCATTCAGATTTCGGGCCGCGCGGCCAATCGTCTGGATCAGACTGCGTTCGGAACGCAGAAAACCTTCCTTATCTGCATCCAGAATCGCCACCAAAGAGACCTCGGGAATATCCAGACCCTCACGCAGCAGATTGATGCCCACCAGAATGTCGAATTGCCCCAGGCGCAAGTCGCGGATAATTTCCACCCGCTCGACCGTATCAATATCCGAATGCAGATAGCGTACTTTCAGGCCGCTTTCGGTCAGATAATCGGTCAGATCCTCTGCCATGCGCTTGGTCAGCGTGGTAACCAGCACC
Source organism: Advenella mimigardefordensis DPN7 (assembly GCF_000521505.1). Classification (GTDB taxonomy): domain Bacteria; phylum Pseudomonadota; class Gammaproteobacteria; order Burkholderiales; family Burkholderiaceae_B; genus Advenella; species Advenella mimigardefordensis. The sequence continues at coordinate 2,074,682 of NZ_CP003915.1, read as the reverse complement.
CGCTCGCCAATGGCGATACGCAACTTGGCCTCACCCAGCAGGTCGTCCACCTGAGTGAGCGCCGGCCGTACCTCAACCATGGGGTCAACCAGGCCGGTAGGTCGTACCACCTGGCGCACCACGTTGTCGGAATGCTCATTTTCATAGTCTGAAGGCGTGGCCGACACAAAAATGCTCTGCCGGACTCGCTGCTCGAACTCTTCCATCTTCAGTGGCCGGTTGTCCATCGCAGACGGCAGACGAAAACCAAACTGCACCAGCGTTTCCTTGCGGGACCGGTCACCGCGATACATGGCGCGCAACTGGCCCATCATCCAGTGACTCTCATCAAAGAACATAAGGGCATCCTGCGGCAGATAATCGATAAGCGTTGGCGGTGGCTCGCCCGGTGCCGCGCCGGACAGATGGCGGGAATAGTTCTCGATTCCCTTGCAAAAACCCAGCTCCTGGAGCATTTCAATATCAAACCGGGTGCGTTGTTCGATGCGCTGCGCCTCAACCAGTTGATTATTATCTACAAAAAATTTGGTGCGATCGCGCAGCTCTTCCTTGATGGTTTCAATCGCCCGCAACACCGTATCGCGCGGCGTCACATAATGCGAACTCGGATAGACGGTGAACCGGGGGACGCGCTGGCGGATTTTGCCGGTTAGCGGATCGAACAGGTCAATACTCTCCAGCTCGTCATCAAACAGGCTTAGCCTGACCGCCAGTTCGGCACTCTCGGCCGGGAAGATATCAATCACTTCGCCACGCACCCGGAAGGTACCCCGCGAGAAATCAACATCATTGCGCTCATACTGCATAGACACCAGGCGCGCCAGGATTTCCTGACGCGGCGTGTGATCACCCGTGCGAAGCACAAGCACCATAGCGTGGTAATCTCCGGGATTACCAATACCGTAAATACAGGAAACCGTACCCACAATAATGGTATCGCGCCGTTCCAGCAGGCTTTTGGTTGCCGACAGACGCATCTGTTCTATATGTTCATTAATGGACGAATCTTTTTCAATGAACAGATCACGCGTGGGCACATAGGCCTCGGGCTGATAGTAATCGTAGTAAGACACGAAGTATTCCACGGCATTGCGCGGAAAAAATTCCCGAAACTCTGAATACAGCTGAGCGGCCAGTGTTTTGTTGGGGGCCAGCACCAGCGCCGGGCGCCCCAGGCGTGCGATCACGTTGGCCATGGTGTAGGTTTTGCCCGATCCTGTAACGCCAAGTAGCGTCTGATACATCAAACCATCATCAACGCCTTGCGTTAAGGCTTCAATCGCGGCGGGCTGATCGCCGGCTGGCGGATAGGGCTGGTATAGCTGAAACGGGCTGTCTGCAAATTCGATAAATCCGGCTTCGCTCATAGATTGTGCATCCAGGGTTAAATTAGCACTGATTTAGGCGTACAATCTTCCATTATCCACTTTATTTGTCCTTCCCTGCAACCTTACCTTTTCTTATAACGATGACCACTCTTTTCAATGCCGTCGAGCTCGCCCCCCGTGATCCGATTCTGGGTCTGAATGAACAGTACAATGCCGATACCCGTGATACCAAGGTAAATCTGGGCGTTGGCGTCTACTACGATGATAATGGCAAGATCCCTCTGCTGAAGGCAGTGCAGGAAGCCGAAAGGCAGCGCGTAGAAGCGCACGCTGCCCGTGGCTATCTGCCCATTGAAGGCATCGGCAATTACAACAAGGGTGCGCAGGAACTGCTTTTTGGCAAAGACTCAGATGTGATCACCCAGGGTCGTGCCCTCACTTTCCAGGCACTGGGCGGTACAGGCGCGCTGAAAATCGGCGCCGACTTCCTCAAACAGTTGCAACCAGACTCAACTGTTTACATCAGCGACCCAAGCTGGGAAAACCACCGTGCGCTGTTCGAACGCGCCGGCTTCAAGGTAGAAACCTATAGCTACTATGACGCCGCTACCCACGGCCTGAATTTTGACGGCTTCGCCGCATCAGTCAAAGCCATGCCTGAAGGCTCCATCATCGTGCTGCACGCATGCTGCCACAACCCAACCGGAGTGGATCCCAGCCCGGAACAATGGCAACAAATCGCTACCTTGGTGAAAGAACGCAATCTGGTACCGTTCCTGGACATCGCCTATCAGGGATTTGGCGCTGGCCTGCAGGAAGACGCCGCCGTTGTACGTCTGTTCGCCGATCTTGGCATGTCCATGTTCATCAGCTCCTCGTTCTCCAAATCATTCTCGCTGTATGGCGAGCGTGTGGGGGCGCTTACTGTTGTAACAAGCAGCACAGACGAAGCGTCCCGTGTGCTGAGCCAGATCAAGCGGGTTATCCGCACCAACTATTCCAACCCACCTACCCATGGTGGTATGGTGGTAGCGCAAATCCTGAATACACCAGAACTATTCGCCCAGTGGGAAAGCGAACTGGCGCAAATGCGTGACCGTATTCGCGAGATGCGCAAGCAGCTTACAGACAAGCTGAATGCTGCCGGTGTCAAACAGGACTTCAATTTCGTTATGGCCCAGCGTGGTATGTTCTCCTACTCAGGCCTGACCAAAGAGCAGGTAGAGCGGCTGCGCACAGAGCACGGCATCTACGCCGTCAACAGCGGACGAATCTGCGTTGCTGCGCTCAATAGCCGCAATATCGACAGCGTGGTAAAGGCGATCGCCGCCGTTCTGTAATCGGTAACCACCAAATCCGCGGCCTGCAGGCAGTTTCTCACTGAAAACGCTTGCCATCCGTCCGTGAATGCGTCAGAATATGGACTGTATATACATACAGTCCATTTTTTATTTGTCTCTTTGATTACGGGGAAACATGAGCCTGAAACTTACCGCGCGCCAGCAGGAAATTTTGAATCTGATCAAAGCCGCTGTGGAGCGCACCGGCTTTCCCCCCACGCGCGCAGAGATTGCCGCCGCCCTGGGATTCAAATCGCCCAATGCTGCGGAAGATCATTTGCGGGCACTCGCCCGAAAAGGCGCCATCACGCTTACGGCGGGTGCCTCGCGCGGTATTCGTCTGGTTGAAGACGCCGACACAGCGGCAACAGGCTCTCCGTCCGGCTCATCTGGCAGCCCCACACCAGGCCGCTCCACATCAGGCAAAGCCGCTGGCAATATTGGCGTGTCCCTGGCCGATGGTCTGCGTCAGTTGTTATTGCCCGTGGTAGGTAAGGTGGCTGCCGGCAGCCCCATCCTGGCGACAGAACACATCCATCGAGAACTGTCCATAGACCCTTCACTCTTTGAACAGCAGCCCGATTACCTGCTCACGGTCAAAGGACAAAGTATGCAGAACATCGGCATCATGGACGGCGATTTGCTGGCTGTCAAACGCTCACCCGATGCTCGCAATGGCCAGATCGTGGTTGCGCGTATCGATGATGAAGTGACCGTCAAGCGCTTTAACCGTCGCGGTCGTATTGTCGAACTGCTGCCGGAAAACGACGAGTTCTCTCCCATTATCGTCTCCGATGAAAATGATTTTGCTATCGAAGGGATTGCAGTCGGCCTGATCAGGCCGCATAATCTGCACTGATTCTCCTTTTCGGTGTAGCTATGGATGCCTGGCAGCATTTCAAAAAAGACTTTTCCACATCGGCGACCATAGCAGGACTCATCACAGTCCTGGTTTCCCTCACAGGACCGGTAGCCATTATTATTCAGGCAGCTAAAGTTGGTGGACTTACCCAGATGCAGCTCACAAGCTGGATCTGGGCCATGTCCATCACCAGTGGCGTTTGTGGCCTCTGGCTGAGTATCCGCTACCGCACCCCTATTGTCTGCGCTTTCTCTACCGGTGGTGCAGCGCTGCTGATCGACGCCCTGCCTCACTATTCCTACAACGATATTATTGGTGCGTACATATTTGCTGCGCTACTGGTTGTGTTACTGGGCGTCAGCGGCCTGTTCTCCCGCCTGATGCAGCACGTACCTCGCAGTATCGTTTCCGGTATGCTGGCCGGTATCCTGTTTGCATTCGGCGCGCACCTGTTTGTTTCGCTGCAACAGGCGCCGGCCCTGGTGCTGCCTATCGTTCTGGCGTACCTGATTGTGAAGCGCGCCATACCGCGCTATGCGGTGCTGGCGGCATTGCTTACCGGCATTGTGGTTTGTATCATGCTGGGGCAGCTCAATACGCAGGTGCTCAGCTTCAGTCTGGTGATTCCGGAGTTTACGGTGCCTGGGCTGTCCATACCGGCGTTTGTTGGCGTTGGGATTCCGCTGGCCTTTGTGGCCCTTGCCTCCCAATACGCACCGGGTGTTGCGGTTCTTCAATCCAGCGGTTATCACCATACGCCCATCTCACCACTCATTACCACAACGGGTATTTCAACAATACTGTTTGCCCCTTTCGGCCTGCATGGCACCACCCTGGCCGCCATCACAGCCGCAATATGTACCGGCCCGGAATGCCACCCCGATCCACAACGGCGTTATGTCGCCGGCATTGTCTGCGGCGCTTTCTATATCTTTTTCGGCTTATTTGCGACCGTGGTAACCACGCTGTTTATTGCAATACCGGAAACCTTTGTGGCCTCACTGGCTGGCCTGGCTCTGCTGGGCGCCCTCTCGGCCGGACTGGCTGGGGCCATGGCCAAAGAAACAGAACGCGAAGCCGGCGTGATCACGTTTCTAATGACCGCATCTGGTGTCTCATTCTTTGGCGTCGGATCCGCATTCTGGGGCCTGATTGCCGGCGTGGCCGCGTATGCGATTCTGGTGTGGAAGCGTAGTCCGCAAAAAACGGCCTGACGGCACATACGGTATAAAACTCGCTTATATGCGACGGGCAGGTACGTGTTTGTTCATATTCGTACCCTGCTGAATAAGCCGCTATTTTAATGGCCCTTTTTTAATGCCCTTTGCCTCACATTAATTGGGCACGACACTGGTTATACTGAGCTGTATAGCGCGCCGCCCGTTCCTTGACGATATCGGCGGTGCGCATCAGCCAGGCCTTAGCCTGGTAGCTTTTGTTACGATAGCCGCTCCAGCCTTCGTGATAGTTCAGATACTGACCATAGGCATCCCATTTGGACGTCCCGTTAAGCACCTGTGCCTTGGACATATACCAGCCCATGAAGTCCAATGCATCAGCAAAATCATCGCGACTGCCACTTTTGCCGGTATCACGTTCGTAATCACTCCAGACCTCGTCCTTGGCCTGGGCGTAACCATAAGCAGAACTCACCCGTCCCCACGGAATGAACCAGAGCAGATAGTTTTTGGGAGGCTTGGCATCATAGCGATACGACGACTCCTGATACATCATGGCAAAAGGTACCGGAATGGGCACGCCCCATTTATTCTGCATATCCAGCGCAGCCGTGTGCCACTCCGGTTTTTCCTGAAATATTGCGCACAGATCTTCTGCATTTTTAGGTGGTGCTGTAGAACAGCCTGCCAGCGTGACAGCGCCGGCCAGCATGCCGATGGTAAATACGGATCTCAATTGCAGCATGGGGGTCATTACCTTCATCGGATATTTGCAAATATTGTAAAGAATAAGTTCTTGAATTGGAAAAAAATCATCTAGAATGGGCATCATCTCAATTCAGAGTTGTACACCATTATGGCCTATCTGAACCGCTCCAGCATTTACTTCAATACCTTTATTATCATTCTGATTGCGGTCTCACTCGCTTTCCTGAAACTGCTCGTACCCTTTTACGGCGCCATCTTCTGGGCGATCGTCCTGGCAGTGCTATTTCGTCCGCTACAACTGTGGATACTTCAACGCATGCCGGGCAGAAATACCACGGTATCGATTATCACGCTCATCATTTGCCTGCTGATCGCCATCATTCCGCTGATTCTGATTTCCATCTCGCTGATCAACGAATCGATATTGCTGTATCAGCGCATTGAATCCGGCCAGTTCAATATGGCTGAATATATCAGGCAGGTGTCAGAGGCTTTGCCGGCATCGGTCCGCGATTTTCTGGCCCAGTTTGAGATTTACAACCTATCTTCGCTTTACGCCAAAATTTCGGCCAGCATGATGCAGGGTAGTAAGTATCTGGCCACGCAGGCGCTCGATATCGGCCAAAACTTCTTTTCATTCCTGGTCGAATTCTGCATTATGCTGTATTTGCTGTTTTTCCTGCTCAAGGATGGACCAGCACTCACACACCGTCTCAAAAACCTGATTCCGCTGACCGACGACCATAAACAGTTTCTCTTCCAGAAATTCAATACGGTAGTGCGAGCAACCGTCAAAGGCAATGTCGTTATCGCTGCGGTACAAGGCATGCTCGGCGGCCTGATATTCTGGATTCTGGGTATTCAGGGCGCGTTGCTGTGGGGCGTCGTGATGGGTTTTCTGTCCCTGCTGCCGGCCGTGGGCGCCGCCATTGTGTGGCTGCCCGTCGCGGTCTACTTTCTGATTACGGGCCAGTTGTGGAACGGTACCATTCTGGTTCTGTTCGGCTTTTTGGTCATTGGCCTGTCGGATAATATTCTTCGTCCCTTGCTGGTGGGCAAGGACACGAAAATGCCCGATTATCTGGTGCTCATTTCTACGCTTGGCGGTCTATCGCTGTTTGGCCTGACTGGCTTTGTGATCGGCCCGCTCATTGCCGCCATGTTCATCGCCATCTGGGATTTGTTCCCTGCGGCGGTCAATCTGAATGATAAAAACAGGACGGCGCCGGTCGCCCATCGCCGCCCGCCTCCGCCAGCAAAATAGCAGGACTTAATTTATAACATACTGTTTTTATTAGAAAATAAATGCCGCGTCTGAAACTCTGGACGCGGCATTCTTTGTCTGTATAATAGATTTTCCTATCCACTACAGACGGAGGTCGTCGGCATGTTCCCTGAATATCGTGATTTAATATCCCGACTCAAAGAAGAAGACGCCAATTTCAAGCGTCTTTTCAAGAAACATAATGATTTGGACCAGGAGCTGCAAACCCTGGAAACCCAGGATTTCAATGAGAAGCATATTGAAATCGAGAAGAAGAAAAAGGAAAAACTGCAGCTCAAAGATCAGCTCTACAGCATGCTAAAGGAAAGAGCGGCAACCTGACCGCCAGTATCAGGAACGGAGCGCAATGCTCCGTTCTGCACGAGGACGATCAATAACGAAGCAGTTGGCCGTATTACTGCTACGAAGCAGCCACCACTTCACTGCTGCTTATGGTCCCGACGATAGAGTTCCCACTCCTCTATTTCACTCCCATCGAGCAGCTTGCATATACCAATCTGGCCTTTGTCCGTATCCTTGATGACTATGGTCCCGCCCTTTTCCGTGCAATACACGGATGCCGGATTCGCCATGCCAACCGACTGTTGAGCACACGCTGTCAAAAATAAGATGGGAATCATCAGTACAAATAGTAGTTTCATATCAGATTTCGAATAGATTGGGTTTGGCTATACGTTACACCAATTTTGGGCAAACGCCACGGCGAAGGCAAGCAACACTGGAATCCAGCATACCAGCAATAGGCATATTTTCAAACAAATGACTATACCGGGTGACCAGAGGCCTCAGCAAAAACAAAACGCCCCGAAAAGGACATTAACGGGGCGGTGCGCAGCGGGTTCCCTTGAGCAGGAACTACGCACACCTTCAAATTAACACCAGCTGCTTAAGGCGGTCAAATTAACAAAGGTCAATTTTTCAAGTTTTGGCTATGCTGCAGGTTGGCTCACATCGCCTGCACTGCGGTGCCGGGCCGCACAGTATTAGCTCAGAACGCGCTGCCGCCAGTGGACACCGGCCACGGCTTAATGACGAGGTTTGGCGTTGCCGGTTGACCCGCTCGTCTAATCCGATCCCCCACCACCGCTATCACCACCACCGCTATCACCGCCACCGCTGTCTCCACCGCCGCAATCTCCCCCTGAATCCGAAATACTACAGTTACTCCCTCCGGCATGTGAAACGCTCGCCGAATCAGCACCCGCGATAAAGTATCCTCCGTCCGATGACCCACGACCCTTGCGTTTGCTTTGGTGCTTGCGATCTCGCAGCAGTACAAAGACCACCACGGCAATCGCAGTAGCAGGAATAAGCATAACTAACCACTCAAAACCCGACACGCAATCTCCCTATTAGAACGAGCAGTTTAATTGTTTCCACTGATCGGTAATAGTAACGCGAACGAGTGGCCAGCCTCGGATTCACACGTGTAGCGATGAAAATCTCATGGAAGTTAGCACATAATTTCGGGGTCAATTCATATCGGACTGGCATCAAATGTCGGTACAATCACTCGCATCGGTAATATCAGAAACCGGTTACACGTAATCATTTACACGCAACGAGGTGAGCCTCGGCATCTGATCAGCTTAAGAAAAGCCAACCAGCGCAAGGTAAGAGAATATGGTCAAGCTTAAACCCGGAACCATCCTGCCTACTGATGCGGAAGATGCAGCGATCACAAAGGCGGCAATGGACGATCCTGATACCTTCCATTCCACCGAAGAAAATCTGGGGGAGTTTTACCGCGAAGACGTACGAGCTCGTCCTCTTGGCACTAAATTTCCGGATATTCATCAAATCGATCAATGACCGCCTTCACAAATCCATCAGAACGGGAAAACGCCTGCTCTTTATTTTCGCCGTCTAAGGCCCACACCATATTGGCCTGAATGTAATAGTTATCAAACATGGCATAACATATCGAATTCGATATTTTTTTGTCATCCAAAACGACGCCGATGCAATTCACATCCACACCTTTGGCAGTCGTAAAACTGCGCGTAGTTCGCGGACCGGCGTTATCGGTTGGTAATGCCTTATCAATTGCTTCTGCAAGCGCACCAGACACCCTGGCCTTTTCAATATTGCGAGGTGTTTTTTTTGCACTCACACTTGAAATACGATTTTTCTGCTTGGTGTTATACCGGACTCTGAGCGATCCGGATTTCGGATCACTATGTAGCTCGTTGATTCGGAAATCTTCGAATACAGGAAGAACGTAACCCATGATCGGATTTTCTTTTATGCCCTGACTTAGACTCTTATAGTTTTCAAGGCTTCTGGGTTGTGCATTCGAAATAATTGGCAGGAATAAACAACCCGCTAAACACACTTTTAATAAATCACTGGACATCATAAGTGCAATACCCCTTTTGAACGTGACCGCCCAGTATAACAAAGGGGTATTACAACCGTTTTATATAACTCACAGATTGATGTGCATCTTATTGCATTGAATGCAACGAGATAATAGCACTGGCTTAAGAGTCGGGAAAAATAAATATCTTATGGCCATCGCTTGATTTTATGGGATTCACCTAAGCAACCGGCGCCGCTTTTTTTATACAATAAAATCCATACTATTTCGTAATCGATCACGGAGCGAGTATTTATGATGGAGCATGCAATCGAAATCACAGATGAAATCACTGACGAGATGAATAGTGTGATCGGCGACGGCCTTAATGCGTACAACGATGAAATAACGAAATACAGTGATCGAAAGCCACTCGCCGTTGTCATCAAGGACCTGAAAACGGGAAAAGTAATTGGCGGAATGCTCGGTCGCTCATCGTTAGGTCTGTTGTTTATTGAACTTGTCTATTTACCAATGGCGTTACGAAATAATGGAGTGGGGTCAGCCTTGCTTGAAATATTCGAAAACGAAGGACGTGCCAGGGGCTGTATGTCCGCCGTTTTATATACGATTAGTTTTCAGGCTCCGGAGTTTTATGAGAAACACGGGTGGAGCAGGTTTGGGGAAGTCCCATGCAATCCACCAGGCACCAGCAGAATATTTTTAAGCAAGCCATTATAGAATTCATGCCGCCCGCTGTGCCTGGCCATTTTTTGCCCTTCGTTTGCCAGATATCCTAAACAGGGCCTTGCTCGCTTGGTTGGCCTCTATTTCGTACCTTCAAGGCACTGTGGTAAAGAATCAGTTATCTCGTGCCACGGCGCTTTATCACCAACAAAAACATGCAGTTCAGGCCTCACACCTGGATCTGAATCCAACACCCCTAGCGGCAAACCATAGCAGGATTTATCGTCATCAAAACGGCTGAATATGGGTGAGCCGCAAGTACCGCAAAATCCCCGATGCGTGCCAGGCGAAGATTGATAAAATTTGATCATGTCCTCGCCAGATATGAATTCAAAATCACTTGCCTCTACCCTCGCCCTGCTTCTGAACGCGGCGCCATGAGCCTTCCTACACATTGTGCAATGGCAATTGAGCGCACCGGTTAGCGCGCCGTTAATCTGAAAGCGCACGCCGCCACACAGGCAACTCCCGAATAGTTTGGTCATATCCTGTCTCCTGGTTCAAGTTTACCCATACCTTCAAACGGTGCTGCTATGCATTAAATCGGGTGGTTCTACAATATGACACAACAACGTTGAATGCAGAGGCACGACAAACTCAACTCGAAAATTGTTGATCCGTGGATCTGCTTTTTCCATTCACCTGTCGTACCGGCAAACTGGATATGTCCAATCCATCTACACAATTGGCATTGACACTGTGCATTGAGGGGTCACTTCTGCGCTGATGAAAAACATAAATCCCACACTTCCCGCAGAAAAAATGTTGAGCTATCCCGGTATTCCAGCGATATTCCGATAGCACATCATGTCCCTCAACAATCTCAAATTTTTCCTTTTCGACAGACAGCATCAGCGCGGCTCGCTTAGAACACAAGGAACAATCACAGCTAACCACTTCCTTAATATCTGCATTGAAAGCAAATTTAACTGCATTGCAATGACATGCGCCTATATATTTCATGGTCGTTCCAATAAGGAATTAGGTTGTACTCATCAATCTAAATTCTAACAGTGCAAATATTGAAATGAGTTAACCATGCTGGGGCTCAGAATCTACTAGCAGCGCCAAAGGCTGCGCAAAAATGCGTGAAATAGTTTATGTTGTTGTGACGCAAACGAAATTGAAATGCAGAATCCTGATTGCATGAGCAATCTCCCATGCAGGAGTAGAATAATGAGCGGCATCAAAATCGCATTCCCTGGCTCAATCAGCCTGGTTGTAAAAATAACCGATGGCGAACGTAATGACGAAGTGACTATCCATTTCCCGCTAGGACAGACACCTACGCCACAGGAAATTGCCGATCGCATTGCAGCGTTTGAAAAGGACGGCATGCCCGCGGGTTTCCGACTCATGAACAAGCGAGAAACATGGGACAGTTTTTGCAAGGGCGAATTTGGCAAAATATTTCTCTTACCCGGAGGCGAGCAGTTTGATAGGCCGTCGCTGTCTGCGCAGGAATTCTTTGAGTTAATTAGAGAAAAATTTCGCTCAGGCGACGGCTTACCAGTCGATCGGATATCGCTGACCCGGGAGGAAATATCTCAAGTATTTCCGAGTCTGTTGAAATGACCCTCTCCCTCGACAATAAAATCCGCAGCCATGCGGACCAAACCCAACTACAACCCGAAGTAACTCTGAGTTTAATAAAATGAACGAATATACGTTAAAGATAGCCAATGGTCGCACAATCCGTGTCATGGCAAAAAGTGGTGGTGAAGCGATGAAAAAAGCGATTAAATCCGAAAAATGTACACCCGACGAAATCACCGTTGTCAGCGTGCGAGAAGTGCACGTTTATCGGCGCTCAAACTAGCCAGCCAAGCCCTGTGCCTACTCCAACGGGGAAAAAGCTGGTATAGCCGATCCCTTGGTGCTGGCACCCATTAAACAGTGTCAACGGCAATCGAATCCTGACCCCGTTATTGCCGCCATCGGCAATCGAATAATATTTGATACTGAGTTGCTGTGCAACACCGGTCTCAGACCCTGATAACGTATTTTTTACTGTCGAATTTTATGTGGTGCGTTGAGCAGCGGGTTGGATGATCATGCCCCCCGTTGTATTGAACGGCAGCACAACGCAAGCCAACAAGTGTTATAGATTCATTTGTAGACTGGATAGATGTTGCAGATAAAGCGTTTTTTGCGCGTTACGGGCAAGACTGGTGGACCGACGTTCTCTACTTTCGGCAAGGAAAGGCCTCTTGGGATCTACTGCACAAAAGAATATGATTGAACATGGCGATCGAGTATATTCTGTGATATCCAGTGCGTATGAAAGTAAAGAGCGGATATATAAACTAGTTACATTAACACTTAGCCTTGTTTATGGCGGTAATGAAAAGTATGAGCAAGTTCTTCCTTGTGCCGCTCAGCATCCAGCAATAGAAAAAAATTGGATTCAGTGGGGAGCCAGTATTCGTCAAGGCGTCGGAGATGCTGGCCTTGGCTTTGCATAACGATGGCTTGGAGGAGTATTTGTTTCCTATGCGGTTAGGGGTGAGAAATACGGAAATAAACTGCTTGGTGGAAAAAAGAAAGCAGTTGGTATTGCACAGTTTCCAGTAAATCTTGTCGCTGCTACCTGGGGTGCTTGGATTCGTATGTCTACTCATCTTCCGTCCGGACCCTGAGCTACAATAAGCATCTATCAGCTTGTAAATGCAATGCTCACAGGGTCAAATGATGGGTTCGATCTTGATACAGAAGATATGCGAGTCATAATAGAAACTGCCGAAAAATGTGGTGTCATTAATGAACAAGATGCACAGTATTTCTACGCAATTCTCCAGTTAACCATGCAATATTATGAGGAGCACCAATAGGAACCATGATGGATATTTGGAAAGCAATTCGTCAATTTCTTGTAGAGTACACGTTAAATGCTCTTTTTGCTTTGGCATCACTTACATTCGCTGTAGCGTTATTTTTGCCGTCACCTTATTCATACATCGGATATGGTGTTGCTGCAATACTCATGATCTTGTTTATTTTGTTAGCGAAAAGAAGTCGATAAAGTGCTAATAGATCATGTATAACTAAAACTGTTTATCTTAATTCCTTATAAGAAATCAAAAATAGAAAGACACTTTGGCCTATCCTATCAAAACGATCATTGGAAAGTAATATGTCGTTAGCCGCTCGTATAGGCCATAAAGCATCGGAGCATGATGGAGCTTCTGCAACCTCCGGTACAGAGGGCTCAAGCAACGTCTACATTAATAGCATTTCTGCAATGCGCCAATGTAAATTACCGGAATTTGTCAGTATTGAATGACACTTAACCAGTCGCGCCGATACTACAATTCATTCCGGTCAAGCACACCGACCCACGTTAAATACATCGGATGCAGCTAGGGCAAAGAACTTATAGCTTTACTCCTTTTTGTGACCCAGCCTTCAACGCCCCGCAATAACATGCCGGGGCGTTGTCGTATGTATGGCTATGGGGCGACAGCGGGCTGCACGGGCCACGATCACCACAGGGCCAGTACCAGTGCATTGACTCCAGCCAAAGGACTAGGGTAGCACCTTAACTGGCCATCTGTAATTGCTGTATAAATACTCACCCCCGTCCTCTCTATCTGTCAGAGTGGCGCGAATTATAAATCTCGTGCCAATTGGATAATCGGTAGATAACTTTTTCGAACATTCGACACGTAGGTCGGTGGAATAATTACCACCTGGCACCGGTCTGATATGCACTTTGCCGCGCAAGCCAGAAGTCGACTTAGGTACGTAACTCTCAACCTCAACCATTTCATACGGATTGTCTTGTGCCATCAGAACCTCCTTATCCTGAACGGGTGACATCAAATTAGTTCGTCTTCAATGCTAACCACATGAATTCAAGGGAATTGCTCTTTCCAATACTAAATATGTACTTGACATGTAAGCAAAGCACTCAGAACGGCTACCCATCTTGTGACGCATTTATTGCCGCAGCCTCCTGCTGTCGATTTATGCGTTTTTCGAGATCGTCAACCAATCCCTGAGGTATAGAGTCCGATTCTGTCGGGAATCGCTCCTCTGGAGGCGTGCCTCTCCCTATACAGCCATTCTCAAAATTAACTACTGTCACCGCAGAGCAACGATCTGCGTTTGAGCGCAGTAGGGAGAAAAGTTGCTCTGCATCTAGAGAAATTCCTTGTACCACAAAACGCCCATCGGACTGAAATATGTGAAAGCGAATCTCTGTTCGTGGAGGCTCTTTATTTTGGATCACGAAATTGAGCATTTCTAACGAACTGCGATAGGAATCGTCCTCATCCAAAAGCGGGACGATATCGAAAGTAATTAACTGACTACCGGGGTGAATAATGGCATCTGAATCATTTCGAAGCTGCACTTTCGTAGCAGCCGCCAGATATTCGCTGTCCACCCACGCTTTTATAAGAGAGGCCGATGCATCCCCACGATTAATTGCCACAATCCTAAGAGTTGTGCCATCTACGGACGGCATAGTTAACATTGCTTCTGAGCGAGGCTTATGGAAAACTTTATAGACGGTCGGAACAGCAACCCCAATTACAGACACAAACGCTGTAAGGAGAGCGAGTGCTGTATTGGAAAAAGGAATTATGCTGCGCCAATTTTGATACGACTTGCATATTGGGCAAAGACTTGCTGCACGAGGAATCTCACTTCTGCATTGTTTACAGTAGTCTATTTGTGCGTCCGATTTATCACCCACTGTAAACGTCCTAAAGTAATTGCTGGTTCGTCGATAGCGCTATCGGCCCGAGGCTTGAAAACTCTGTAATTCCATTTTGGAGCGGTGGGCCAGCACTAAGAATAACGATATTGTGACATTAGTATGCTAAAGAAACCAGATATTACGATCAAGAAACTTGACACACTCGTTTTTTACAGGAATTGGCGGTGCAAACCGTGGCGTAAAAACACCGGCAAGCCCTAGCCGCAGCGCCCAGAACGCTTACATGCTGCTTACTCATGAGAAAGAAAAAGAAATAGCCGCTTAAGTAAGCGGCTATAACGTACTGATAAATAAGGTATTTTTTGGTCCCCCCGACTGGACTCGAACCAGTGACCAAAGGATTATGAGTCCTCTGCTCTAACCAACTGAGCTACAGGGGGTATCCATTATTTTGGCCGCCTGTCAGACTACCTTGTGCATAAAACACCTGACAATTGCGGCCAATTTCTGGCTTTTAACTATTCACCATTTCTTAAACCCACCCCGCGCAGGCATGATATTTTCAAAATACCACCGGCCCCCGCAAAGCCAATTTAATTACTGGTTTTCAAGAAAGCTTTTAAGTTTATCAGCTCTGCTCGGATGACGCAACTTGCGCAGGGCCTTGGCTTCTATCTGGCGGATCCGCTCGCGGGTCACATCAAACTGTTTACCCACTTCTTCCAGCGTCTGGTCGGAGCTGATACCAATACCGAAACGCATGCGCAGCACTTTGGCTTCGCGTGGCGTCAGCGAATCGAGCACTTCCTTGAAGGCATCGCGCATGGAGCCATACAGCGCATTGTCTGATGGCGCCAGGGTGGCGTTGTCTTCGATAAAGTCACCCAGGTGCGAATCGTCATCATCACCAATCGGCGTTTCCATGGAAATGGGCTCTTTGGCGATTTTCAGGATTTTGCGGATCTTCTCTTCCGGCATATCCATTTTCTGCGCCAGGGTTGCGGGATCAGGCTCGGTACCTGTTTCCTGCAGAATCTGGCGGTTGATTCGGTTCATCTTATTGATGGTCTCAATCATATGAACAGGGATACGGATGGTGCGTGCCTGGTCGGCAATCGAACGGGTAATGGCCTGGCGAATCCACCATGTCGCATAGGTAGAGAACTTATAGCCACGACGGTATTCGAATTTGTCCACGGCTTTCATCAAACCAATGTTGCCTTCCTGAATCAGATCCAGGAACTGCAGCCCGCGGTTGGTGTATTTCTTGGCAATGGAAATAACCAGCCGCAAGTTGGCCTCGATCATTTCACGCTTGGCTTTCTTGGCCTTGGCTTCACCAGTGACCATGCGCTTGTTCACGTCTTTCAGATCTTTGAGAGGCAGAACAACCGAATTTTCCAGATCTATCAGTTTTTGCTGAATTTCATGAATGTCCGGGATAGAACGTTCAAGCGTTTCGGCATAGGCAGCGTTCTTGTTCACTTCGTCCTGCACCCAGTTCAGGTTGGTTTCCTGACCAGGGAATACTTTGATGAAGTAAGAACGTGGCATGCCAACGCGATCAACGCAGGTGTGCAGAATCGCGCGCTCCAGCTGGCGCACTTCTTCCACCTGATTACGCAGCGTATCGGCAAGACGTTCAACCATTTTGGCCGTAAAGCGCACGCCCATCAGTTCCTCAAGAATGGCTTCCTGGGCACGAATGTAATCAGGCGTGCGGTAGCCGCCCTGTTCGTAAACACTGCGCATTTTGCCGAACCATTTTTCAACGGAATCGAATTTGTCCAATGCCTGCTGACGCAGCGTTTCCAACTGCTTGCTGCTCATGCCGCCGGCCGGACCGTCATCACCCTCTTCGTCTTCCTGCACGCCAGAGCCGGCATATTCTTCGCCGTCTTCCGTTACCAGACCGTCAACGATTTCGTCAATCTGCGCCTGACCATCCCGAACGCGCTGGATATGGTTCAGAATTTCCTGAATCGTGGTTGGGCAGGCAGCAATGGCCATGACCATGTGCTTGAGACCTTCCTCAATGCGTTTGGCGATTTCAATCTCACCTTCACGTGTGAGCAGCTCGACCGTACCCATTTCGCGCATATACATACGGACAGGGTCGGTGGTGCGGCCAAAATCGGAGTCCACAGTGGTGAGCGCCGCTTCGGCTTCGTCTTCCACGTCATCATCGGATGAGGCAACAGGTGCGTTATCACTCAGCAGCAGCGCTTCGGCATCGGGCGCCTGATCATAGACGGAAATGCCCATATCGCTGAAGGTGCTGATAATGCCATCAATGGCTTCTGCATCCACCAGGTCATCGGGAAGATGGTCGTTGATTTCACCGTAGGTAAGATAGCCCCGTTCCTTACCCAGCTTGATAAGCAGTTTAAGGCGGTTACGACGTGCTTCCTGTTCTTCAGGCGAGACCGGGCCGCGACTTGATACCTCTTTGGCATCTTTCGCACCACGTTTACCACGCTTGGCCGGTTTGAAATCGGGCACCTCTTCTACTTCACCGTCTTCGGCTTCGAGGAATTCATCATCGTCGTCATTGCTTTTGTTTTTTGACGGACGACCAGGCTTGCGCCCTGTACCCACTTTTGGTTTGCGTTTACCGGCTTTTTCCTGATCCTGATCGATGTCGTCCAGATCGAAGTCGGCGTCATCCAGATCAACGCTGGCCTGTGCTGTTTTGGCCGCAGCGGCTTTTTTCACCGGGGCTTTTTTTACAGCCGGACGGGTCGAGGCCGTTTTGGCCCCCGCCTGTGCAGCGACTGTTCTCACAGTTTTGGCTTCCGCCTGCGCAGCTGTCGCCGTTTTTCTGGCCGGTGCCTTTGTTCCGGTTTTAGCCGAAGGCGCAGACTGGGTTACTTTTGCAGCAGTATCTTTCACATTCATTTCCGGTTTGGCGACTTTACTGACTTTGCCTGAAGCCGCCGTTTTTTTCACTGAAGGACTTGCCTTGGTCTCTGCTGGCACCGTTCTGCCTTTTTTCAGGGCAGAACTGGCTGGTGCTGTGGTTTTCGAAGAAGACTTTGCGGTCACTTTCTTAACTGCTGTCTTGGAAGGAGTTGGTTTACTACTGGATTTGGTCATAGTCAGTTCCGGCAATCTCAGATCAACACAAACAAAACAAAAACAACAAAACCACGCACTGCTCCCGCCGCTTGTTATTTTTTATCTAAGCAGCGAAAGGAGGCGCATATATAGAGACGAGCAAACTTTACATTATACACGAGTAATTGATAAAACCCCTATTTTAACAATCTGATACGGGCATTGATCGCCTTGTACCGTTCGCGATCCGCTGCGGTTTGCAAGCCACCCGCGACCAGATTTTCCTTGTCCCGGTTCAGGCGCTCGAATTCAATTTTGCGCAGCGCATCATTCCACTCTGCGGCGGGATCCGGTAAGGCATCCTCGTCGAAAGAGTCAATTGTCAGACCAGTCAGCATATTGGCTATTTCGGAGCCGGGTTCGGCGCGTTGAATGAGCGCCGCAAGATGTGTTGCCTGAGTGGTCTGGGCAAATGCAATAAATTCTCTTACATAAGCAAATTGGGGGCTGAACCCCAAAACTTCAAGCTGCTGGTCGGTTATGGTATGGACCAGTTCCAGATTGGAAGCCAGCAGTTTGATCAGCCTGCGGGCCAGCGGTGTTACCTGGCGGCCACCCCGACGGCTGCCGGCACGCCCGAAACGGGCACCTTGCCGGGACTCGAACGAGGCAGGCTCGGGCTCAAATGGCGCATCGAAGGAAGCACCAAAAGGCGCACCAAATGGAGAGCTCTCCTGAGTGCCACCCTGGCCTTTCGCGGGCGATTCCGGCAGTGATTTTTGCCATTCCTGTCGTTTTTGTGCCGCCTCTTCGAAGCGGGCCAGGTCCGCCAGCAATTCAGCAGAGGTCAAGGACACCAGTTTGGCGAAATCATTCTCTATTTGCGTTCGGATGCCCGAAGCAGGAATCGCCGAGATCAGGGGCCGAGCCTCATGCAGGCAAGCCGCCCTGCCTTCGGCTTCACTCAGATTGTGGCGCGAAGCCAACTCTTCCAGCAGGAAAGTAGACAACACGCGCGACTGAGCAAGCTCCTTACGAAATGCTTCGGGTCCCAGTTCGCGCACAAAAGAATCGGGATCGTGCTCGTTGGGCAGAAACAGGAATCGCAAAGAGATATCGTCGCGCAGAAACGGCAGGCACACATTCAGGGCCTTCCAGGCGGCACGGCGCCCCGCCCCATCGCCATCAAAACTGAAAACAATACGATCGCTGGTACGCAGCAATTTCTGGATATGGTTCGGCGTCGTGGCCGTACCCAGCGTTGCCGCCGCGAACCCGATCCCCTGCTGGGCCAGGCCCACCACGTCCATATAACCTTCGACAACCAGCACACAGCCCTCTTGCCGAATACCCTGGCGATTTTCCCAAAGACCATACAACTCCTGGCCCTTGTTAAACACGGGTGTTTCGGGGGAGTTAAGGTATTTGGGTTCACCCTTGCCAATGATCCGGCCGCCAAAGCCAATCAAATTACCCTTCGCATTAATGATGGGAAACATGATTCGCTCACGGAAGCGGTCATAGCGCCGGCCGTCCTCGGATTCAATGACCAGGCCGGCCTCGGTCAGCAACGGATCATCGTAGTGATCAAAAACCTGTTTTAACCCACTGCGATCATGACCCGACCAGCCCAGCCCGAAAAGCTTGGCGGTTTTGCCGGTAATGCCGCGTTGCTTGAGGTAGGCAATGGCTTCCTGGCTGTCCCGAAGGAGCGCCAGATAACGCGCCTGGGCTTTCTCAAGCACTTGCTGATGTCGATTGATTTCCGCCTTTTGCTCCCGCGCGCGCACCTGTTGCTGCGGACTGCGCTGTTCTTCGGGCACAACCATGCCCACATTCGCAGCAAGCGACCGCACCGCTTCGGGAAACGAGGCCCCGGTGTGCTCCATAAGGAATGTGATGGCAGTACCATGCGCGCCACAGCCAAAGCAGTGATAAAACTGTTTGGTGGGACTAACGGTAAAGGAAGGCGATTTTTCGTTGTGAAAGGGGCAAAGGCCCAGGAGATTGGCTCCGCCCTTTCTGAGTTGAACGTACTTGCCAACAACATCGACTACGTCGACCCGTGCCAGCAAGTCCTGAACAAAGCTGTCAGGAATCAACTGTACACATTAATACATGCGTGGAGGCAATTGCTGGCTACGGATACGTTTGTAGTGACGTTTAACCGCAGCAGCGTGCTTGCGTTTACGCTCTGCTGTTGGTTTTTCGTAGAATTCGCGTGAGCGCAGTTCTGTCAGCAGACCGGTTTTTTCGATAGTGCGTTTGAAGCGGCGCAGTGCGGCTTCAAATGGCTCGTTCTCTTTTAAGCGTACGTTAGGCATGAATGGTAGGCGTCTTCTTTAAAATTGGAAGAAAAAATCTTGGATAATCAGGGATTCTAGCACAAAACCTTAAGATTGTGTACCTTTTCTTACCCAGGCTTCCAGCTGATGGGGCCGTAAACTGTCGTAATCTTCAAACGGCTGGTGAATCCACGGGTTAGTAGGCAACTTGTCGATGTAATAATCGGGCTCGACCTTGGCGTGGCCTTTCCACCACAAAACGGCAGATCGCAGCTCTGTGATGGCAGGATATTGCGTGACCAGATGCTCCTGCACCCGGGCAAAGGTCAACCCGGTATCTACCATATCGTCTACCAGCAATACCCGGCCGTCGAGCGTGCCGCGAGTGATGGTAATGAATTTGGCGATATCCAGCTGGCCCTGCACGGTACCGGCCGCTTCCCGATAGCTGCTGGTGGCAAGAATACCCAGCGGGACATCGAAAATACGGGACAGCACATCGCCAACCCGCACCCCACCCCGCGCCAGGCACAGGATTTTGTCGAATTTCCAGCCGGATTGATGAACCACAAGGGCAAGCCGCTCAATCAGCCGGTTGTATTCCTCCCAGCTGATCCACAAATGTTTGTCAGAATTTTCTGGCGCACTCATGTTTTCTCGTCCTTCAGGCCGACTGATCCAGGAATGGATGACGACGCAAAATGGTTTCCATGCGGTCCGGGCCGGTAGAAATGATATCTACCGGCACTTCGCAGATTTCTTCAATGCGCGCCAGGAAGCGGCGGGCATTTTCCGGCAGTTTATCGTATTCCTTAACGCCAACGGTGGAATCACTCCAGCCAGGCATGGTTTCAAGAATAGGCTCGGCCTTTTCTACCGCTTTGTAGCCATAAGGCAACAAGTCGACTTTTTTGCCGTCCAGCATGTAGCCGGTGCACAGGCTGACACTTTCCAGACCATCCAGCACATCGAGCTTGGTCACACACAGGCCGCTGATGCCATTGATAATGACAGAACGCTTGAGCGCAGCGCCATCAAACCAGCCACAACGGCGTGGACGTCCGGTAACCGCGCCAAATTCGTTACCGACTTTGGCGATGCGGGCGCCAACGTCGTCCATCAGCTCGGTCGGGAATGGCCCAGAGCCAACACGAGTGGTGTAAGCCTTGGTGATACCCAATACATAATTGAGGCGTTGCGGGCCGACACCCGCGCCTGCCGATGCTGCGCCGGCAATGCAGTTGCTGCTGGTCACAAAAGGATAGGTACCATGATCGATGTCCAGCAGCGCGCCTTGCGCCCCTTCGAACAACAACTGCTGCCCTTCTTTCTGAGCCTGGTACAGCAAGGCAGAAACATCAGCCACCATGGGCTTGATGATCGGTGCCAATGCCAGCGCCTGGTTTTTAACCTCATCAAAGGAAACCGGCTCGGCACCCAGATACTGGGTAAGAATGAAGTTATGGTATTCCAGCACTTCCTTGAGTTTTTCATCAAAGACGTCAAGATCATACAGATCCTGCACGCGCAGGGCACGGCGCGCCACCTTATCTTCATAGGCGGGACCAATGCCGCGACCGGTAGTGCCAATCTTGTTGTCGCCCTTGCGCGCCTCGCGGGCCTGATCCACTGCGATATGGTAAGGCAGGATCAGTGGGCATGCTTCGGAAATACGCAAGCGACTGCGCACATCCAGGCCGGCGGCTTCGAGCTCTTCGATTTCCTTGAGCAGCGCCTCGGGCGACAGCACCACGCCATTGCCGATATAGCAGGTAGCATGAGGATGCATAATGCCCGACGGAATGAGCCGCAGGACTGTACGCTTGCCGTTGATCCAGAGAGTATGACCCGCATTGTGACCGCCCTGAAAGCGCACAACACCCTGCGCTGACTCGGCCAGCCAGTCAACGATCTTTCCCTTGCCTTCGTCACCCCATTGGGTGCCAATTACCACTACGTTCTTGCTCATAAAAGTGACTTTGTACAAAAGTTCGTCTTATTCCTGCTGAGTGAATCAGCAGGACCCGATTAGTTAGTACTTTTCAGTACCCATTGACCGTTGTCGCTCACCAGCTCACGGTCGAAAACAAATTCATCAATACTTTGCGTGGTACCCGGAAAGAACTGCACCACCACATTGCCATCCTGCCGAAGCTGACGCACCTTTTCGCCCAGCGCAGGGTCTGAATTCCACGGTGCACGCACGGCCCGGGACGGTTCAGCCGGCGCCAGACCAGCAGACACCTTGCGCAAATCCAGGCTGAAACCGGTAGCGGCACGCGCGCGCCCAAAAGAGGAGCCGGCATTGTCATAACGACCGCCACGCACAATCGCATCGGGCCAGCCACGACCAAAAATGGCAAAGCTGACACCGGAATGATAATCGTACCCCTTGACATCGGCCAGATCTATCCCCACCGAGGTCGCATCAAGTGCGTCGACCAGCGTACGCAAGGCCTGGAGTGCGGCACGGATTCCAGGCAAATCCGGCAAAGCCGAAGCAGCTTCGGTCAGCACATTGCCATCACCATACAGCGACGGCAGACGGATCAGCGCAGCGGCAATATCGTCCGGAACGCCAGTGGTAGCCTCGAACAGCTGCCGCAGCCCCGGTACGTCTTTTTCCTTGAGCAGAGACAGCACTTCGCCCGCCTGTTCCTGCAGGCCCGCGGCCTCGATAAGCGCACGCGATACCCCGGGATGATTCAAATCCAGGCTGGTATTTTGCACACCAGCCAGGGCAAGACTGTCCAGCGCCAGCTGGATAATCTGCAAGTCTGCTTCGTAGCCGGAATAGCCGTAAATCTCGGCGCCAATCTGCAGCAACTCACGATCAGCCAGCAAACCCGAAGGACGGGCATGCAGCACGCTGCCGCAATAACAAAGCCGGGCGACCCCCTCACGATTGAGCAAATGCGCATCTATACGCGCAACCTGCGACGTCATGTCTGCGCGCACACCCATGGTGCGGCCCGAGAGCTGATCCACCAGCTTATTGGTTTGCAGCTTCAGATCCTGGCTGTTGCCGACGAACAGAGAATCTGTATATTCAACCAGCGGCGGCGCGACCAGCTCGAAACCGCAGTTTCGATACAGGTCGAGCATTGCGCGTCGCAGCTCTTCGATTCTGCGCGCTTCTGCGGGCAGAATATCGGATAGATGTTCAGGGAGTAGCCAGTTGCTTGTCGTCATGTCCGAAATTGCAGAAACCAAACAAAAATGCGACCCGGTTGCGTAAGCAGCCGAGTCGCATTGAGAAAGTGACTTAAAACTTACAGTATATTGTACTCTTTAATTTGCTGTAAGTCGCGCAAATGGTTCTTTTGCGAATTATTGCACCGGTAGCGGCGAATGCGCGCCGCCTGAAGGCGTGGCACCACCCATACCAGACTGGTTGAAATAACGGAAGAACTCAGACTTCGGATCCACAACCAGCAGGTCGTTATGGCTGCTGAAAGCGCTCCGATAGGCTTCCATACTATTGTAGAAACTGAAGAAGGCCGGATCCTTGCCATAGGCAACCGCATAAATGTCGGCCGCTTCGGCATCGCCCTGCCCGCGCAGCACTTCTGCCTTGGCGTCGGCTTCAGCCAGTTCTATACGTACCTTGCGGTCCGCTTCAGCCTGAATCCGTTCCTTGTCGGCAGCACCATTGGCGCGCAGGCTATTGGCCTCTTCCTTACGTTCAGCCTGCATCCGGGCGTACACGGACTCGGACACCTCGGGTGAAAACTCGATGCGCTTGAGCCTGACGTCTACCACTTCGATACCCAATGGTTTGGCACGTTGCTCAACGTTTCTGACGATTTCATCCATGACCACATGACGTTCCTGAGAAATCACATCACGGACGGTACGCGTGTTAACCGAAGCATTCAATGCATCGCGAATTTGCGCACCCAGACGGTTCTGCGCCGCATCCAGGCGATCCCCGAAAGAAATGTAATAACGCAACGGATCAATAATGCGCCATTTGACGTAAGAGTCGATGATCAGGTTCTTCTTCTCAGAAGTCTGAATGCGCTCTGCATCACCTGACTCGATGGTCTGAATCCGCTTGTCGAGCTTAACAACTGTTTCCAGCGGCGCTGGCCACTTGAAATGCAGTCCGGGCTCGGAGACCGTACGTTTCCATTGGCCCAGTTTGAACACCAGGGCAGTATTGCGCTCACTCACCGTATACACAGATGAAGAGAAAAGAAATGCGGCGATAACAAAGATGACCGCACCGAAGATCGTTTTATTCATACTGGGTCCTCTTATCTGCTACGGTCAAAATTATCACGGCTCAGGCGATTATCGCTGCGTGGTGCCGTAGTATTGCTGGTCGACGATGTATCAGTCGACGAAGCTGACGAGGAGGTATCAGTGGCGGGCTTGCGCGGCAGCTGTCGTTGCCCGGTCTGGCCTTCCAGAATCTTGTCGATTGGCAGATACATCATGTTGTTGCTGTCTTTTGTATCAAGCAGCACTTTCGAGGTGTTTTCGAATACCTCACGCAACGTTGAAATATAGATCCGCTCGCGGGTTACTTCCGGCGCTTTCGCATATTCGGCCTGCACGCTTTCAAAGCGCGATGCCAGACCCTTGGCCTGGGTGACGATCGCTTCACGGTAAGCTTCGGCGTTTTGAATCAGACGCGACGCACGACCACGCGCTTCGGGAATGACTTTACTGGCGTAAGCGTTACCTTCGTTTTTCTGCCGCTCGTTATCCTGACCGGCCTTGATGGCGTCTTCAAATGCCGCCTGCACTTGCTCGGGAGGC
Organism: Advenella mimigardefordensis DPN7; assembly: GCF_000521505.1. Taxonomy (GTDB): domain Bacteria; phylum Pseudomonadota; class Gammaproteobacteria; order Burkholderiales; family Burkholderiaceae_B; genus Advenella; species Advenella mimigardefordensis. The sequence goes on along the minus strand of NZ_CP003915.1, from coordinate 2,050,163 downwards.
TGCACGTTCTGAATCGCAACAGACGTCACCTCAATCCCGGAGCGATACCGATTCAGAATTTGCTGCATCAGTTTCATAACATTATTGGCCGCCGCCGTACGAGACTGGTACAGAATATTGTTCATGGATTCTTTACCCACGATTTCACGCATGGCCGTTTCACCGGCCTGGCGTACCGACTCGGTAGGATTGACCATGGAGAACAGGAAATCTGCTGCAGGCGAACGCTGTGTTGCTGCGTCTGGCGTCAGTTCAGTCTTCAGGCGATAATGCACGGCAAATTGCACCTCGACGATATTCTCGTCTTCCGTGAGCATGAGTGACTCTGCCGGCACCTTGTTGTTCAGATCATTCTTATAGCCAAAGGTAAAATTGCGCACACTTGAGACGTCGACCTTTTCAACGCTCTGAATAGGTGTTGGCAAGTGCCAGTGCATGCCCGGCAACACGGTGGTCTGATAGCGTCCAAATTGCGTCACGACACCCACATAGCCCTCACGGACGATATAGAAGCCGCTGACCAGCCAGAGCGCCAGCGCAGCAATGACAATGACGACGATACCAAGCCGTGTTGCTTTGGGCGATGGAGAAAAGCCGTTGTTTTGAGGAGGACGGTCGAACCCGTTATTGCCACCGCCCTGCTTCTTGCCAAAAATTGATTTGACCCGTTTATTGAAATCGTTCCAGACCTGATCAAGATCTGGCGGACCGTCATTGGGTCTGCCCGGGCGTTTCGAAGGATCGTCGGAATTATTGTTATTCTGGCTTCCTCGACCCCAGCCCGGATCATTTAGATTAAAAAGATTAAAGAATCGCAACTTCGTTTCCTATTGAAGGCCTGAATTCAGCGATTGCCCCGCGCAATCCATCCAGACCGGTTCGTTGTAGTGCACTTACAAATACACGGGCTGGTTCGCCCCTTTCGTTTCTTTCTACTTGCGGTTCGTAGCCCGCTTGATCTATTTTATTGTAAATAAGTATGCAGGGGACCTCATTGGCCCCAATTTCCTCTAAAACTTTATCAACTTCGGCAATCTGCTCGTCTCTTTGCGGACTGGCTGCATCGACCACATGCAGCAACAGGTCGGCATGCACCGTCTCTTCCAGTGTCGCCTTGAAAGCAGCAATCAGCGTTGTCGGCAGATCCCGGATGAAACCCACCGTATCGGAAATGACCACATTGCCGGCGCCCTCTATCCAGATTTTTCTGGTCGTGGTATCCAGTGTGGCAAAAAGCTGGTCGGCCGCATAGGCATCGGCCTTGGTCAGGGCATTAAAGAGCGTACTCTTACCCGCGTTGGTATATCCGACCAGAGATACCGACAGCGTGTTGCCACGCGCCCGCGAGCGTCGCTGCGTCTTGCGCTGCCGCTCTACCCTGGCCAGGCGTTCACGCAGCATCTTGACCTTGGCACCAATCATGCGGCGATCCATCTCCAGCTGCGATTCACCAGGCCCGCGCATACCGATACCGCCACGTTGTCGCTCAAGGTGGGTCCACATTCTTGTAAGGCGCGTAACCAAATGTTGCAGCTGAGCCAGCTCAACCTGCAATTTACCTTCGTGACTCTTGGCACGCAGGGCAAAAATATCCAGGATAAGCGCAACCCGATCAACCACGCGGCGCTGGAAAGCGCGCTCCAGGTTGCGCTGTTGCGCCGGACTGAGTGGCTGATCGAACAGAATCAGCTCAACATCTTCGGCGTCGGCCATGGCCACCGCTTCTTCGAGCTTGCCTTTACCGATGTAATGGGCAGCGTCGGGTTTATCTCTTTTTACGGTCAGGGTGCCCGCAATGTCTGCGCCCGCCCCTTCAGCCAGCATTTGAAATTCTTCGGCATGAGCCGGATGATCCAGATCGCCTGAATCTACACTGATAATTAATACGCGCATAGCGTCCTGAAAAACAAAAGGCCCGCACAAGACAGCTTGGCGGGCTTTTGCAAAAAACTGAGTTTGTTATTCCTGTTCAGCTGGTGCGTCGATCTGGAAACTGACGGCCCTTGCGGGGACAACTGTAGAAATAGCATGTTTATAGACCATTTGCGTTACCGTATTGCGCAACAATACGACGTACTGATCAAAGGATTCGATTTGCCCTTGCAATTTGATTCCGTTTACAAGATAAATGGAAACGGGAACATGTTCTTTACGTAACGCGTTCAGGAAAGGATCTTGTAGTGATTGCCCTTTAGTGCTCATTGGCTAGGCTCCATATGTTATTTGGGTTTACAACTGAAAACGACTTTACTGATTCACCTGATTACTGATCAGCCACAAAAGACAACACAGGATCAATCAGAAAAAAAGCAGCAATTTGCTATATTAGATTAAGATACTATTTCAGACAATGACTTAATGAGTGTTTCGCACTGTTTTTTTGTGCCAATCGTAACACGTAGAAATGAAGATATACGAGGATGACGAAAGTGTCGCACCAAAATGGCGTTGGCACGCAATGCCGCTAGCAACTGCGCCGCGTCATGCCGCGGATGCGATATGAAAACAAAATTTGCTTTCGATGGCAACACCACAAAACCCAGTTTTTGCAATGCCTCGGTCAATGCATCACGCGTGGCAATCACCTCACCCGTGGTCTGTTCGAAGTATGCCTGATCTTCAAATGCGGCAATGGCACCTGCTTCAGCAAGACGATCAACCGGATACGAATTAAAACTGTTCTTAACCCGCACCAGCCCTTCCAGGAGTTCAGGCTGACCCAGTGCAAAGCCGACCCGCAAGCCGGCCAGCGAGCGCGATTTTGAAAGCGTTTGCAACACAACCAGATTCTTGTACTTTTTGATCAGCGGCACACAGGACTCGGCGCCGAAATCAACATAGGCCTCATCCACAGCAATCACCCACTGCGGGCGCTGAATCAGCAGTTGCTCGATCTCGGCGCGCTTAAGCGCGATACCGGTGGGTGCATTCGGGTTGGGGAAAATAACGGCACAGACAGACTCGGGCGGCACCGCCAGATAATCCTGAAGCCGAACACTGAAGTCATCTGCCAATGGCACATTTTGATAGTCAATATCGTACAGCCGGCAGTACACCGGATAGAAACTGTAGCTAATATCCGGAAACAAAATCTGCTGGCCGCGATGACGGAACAGGCTCAAAAACAAATGCGCCAGCACTTCGTCGGAGCCATTGCCTGGAAACACATGATCTGCAGGCAAATCGTAATACCTGCCCACTGCCGTTCTCAGGCGGTCACTCTCCGGGCTTGGGTAAAGCCGCAGCTGATCTGCCGTTGCCTGACGAATCGCCTCAAGCACCGCAGGTGACGGCGCAAAGGGCGATTCATTGGTGTTCAGCTTGATCAGATCCGTCTGTTTAGGCTGCTCACCAGGCACATAGGGATCCAGTGTTTTGACAAAATCACTCCAGTACGCACTCATTCTTTACTCTGCTTTTTTGTATGGATTTTTCGAAGACTTGAATTCGATCCGCAACGGCGTACCATCCAGCTTGAATGCTGCACGCATTCTGGATTCCAGATAACGTCGGTATGATTCCGGAATGGCGTCCAGCGCATTGCCATGAATGACAATGAGCGGCGGATTCTGTCCGCCCTGATGCGCATAACGCATTTTGGGCCGGAAAATGCCCTTGCGCGGGGGTTGCTGCTGCTCTACTGCCGCATGCAGTTCTCGGGTCAGTTTGGGCGTTGACAATTTGGCAAACGCGGCAGCATGCGCTTCATGTACCGAACGCATCAATTGCGTAATACCTCCGCCTTTAAGCGCGGAAATGGTATGCATTTTTGCAAATGACAGGAAACGCAGCTTGCGTTCAAACTCGCGCTCGATCCAGTCACGCTTATCGCGATCCAGCCCGTCCCATTTATTGATTGCCACTACCAGCGCCCTGCCGGTCTCCAGCACAAACCCGGCAATGTGTGCGTCCTGTTCGGAAATCTCACTTTGCGCATCCAGCATGAGCACGACCACATTACTGGCTTCAATGGCCTGTAATGTTTTGATCACCGAGAACTTTTCGATAGATTCGAACACCTTGCCGCGTTTGCGCAAGCCTGCTGTATCGATCAGGGTGTACAGACGACCATTGCGTTCAAATTCAATCTCAATCGCATCACGCGTTGTACCCGGCATATCGAAGGCGATGACCCGCTCTTCACCCAGCAGCGTATTGATAAGCGTGGACTTGCCCACGTTGGGGCGACCCACAATAGCCAGTTTCAGTCTATGATCGGTAAATTCCTCAGGCTCAGCCTCAGCCTTGTCCTCCGCCGTGTCGGGCGCCGCCAGCACCTCGGCGATCTGCTCATCAGAGAGTTCCGCTTCATCAGCCTGCTCGTCGTCACGGTGTGCCAGCTGCTCGACTGGCTGATTCTTTGCCAGCACCTCGGCCAGCGCGGTCTCAATCAGATCAACAACGCCATCGCCATGCGCAGATGAAATCGCATAGGGCTCACCCAGGCCAAGCTCATGAAAGTCTGCCGTAGCAACGCCATGGTTCATGCCCTCAGCCTTATTAACAGCCAGAAAAACATGCGCCCGGGTTTTGCGCAACAGTCGGGCAATTTCATGATCGTGGGCATTCACGCCAGCGCGCGCGTCCACCAGGAAGATCACGACGTCCGACTCAGAAATGGCCAGGCTGGTTTGCCTAGCCATTTCCATCAGGATGCCGCTTTTCGCCACGGGCTCGAAGCCGCCGGTATCCACGACCAGAAACGGAATATCGCCTACCCGGCCTTCGCCATAGTGCCGATCCCGTGTAAGGCCGGCATAGTCGGCCACCAGCGCCGCCCTGGAACGCGTCAGGCGGTTAAACAGGGTTGACTTGCCCACATTGGGCCGGCCAACCAGCGATACCACGGGCTTAAAGGAAACAGTACTCAACGTGCACCAAGCATAACAAGATTACCCGCACCGGTTTGAACCAGGATACCCTGGGCGGTCGCGGTCAGCGGCGATAGCATCGCATCGCCACCAAATTCGGATCTGCCAAGCAGATGCCCATCGGCATCAGACAGATAATGGATATAGCCTTCATAGTCCCCGACAGCAACAATATTGCCATTGGACACCGCATTGGTCAGGCCGCGGTTTTTCAGCACCTGATTGAGCCATTGCTGCTGCCCGTTACCCAATGCCATGCGTACGACTTCGCCATGGATGCCGGTGGCGTACAGCGAGTTATTGTTCAGCGTGAGGCCTGTCGCACTGGAGAATGACTGAGACCACAATGCCTGCCCGTTATTCTGGCCAGGTGTGTAGCAGCCGGCATTACCTTCATAGGTGGCGACGCACACGCCGTTGCCAACCAGTACCGGTGCGCCAACCACATCGGTCACGCTGTCAAGATCGGTCACGCCGCGAATAGGGCCAGCCAGAATATCCCACTGCAATCTGCCGGTTTTCAGGTCCAGCGCAACCAGTCGACCGCTGGGCACGGCAACCAGAACATGACCCTTGTCGATAATCATACGGGAAACCGCACGCAACGCCAGCGCCGCATTGGTTCGCTGATAATTCCACAGCAATTCGCCACTGCCGGCATCGAAACCCTGAACACGATAATCATCGGCCCGCACCACGACAACACCCTGCCCGACAGCAGGTGGCGTTGATACCCGTGTGCTGGCTTTGGCCGTCCACAACTTTTTGCCCGCCGTATCCAGCGCGGTGATCGTACCGTCAGGTGCCGCAACAACGGCGATGTTGCCATCGGTTCCGACGCCGGCCGATAAGGCATCGCCTACGGATGTTTTCCACTGCAGGGCGCCATTAGACAGTGCAACCCGGGCTACCGAGCCATCGGGCGTCGCGGCAAAGACGCTGTCGCCAGCGACAGCCGGAGCAAAACCAACGCCGCTACCGGAACCGATAGAGGTGGTCCATGCAGCAGCCGGCACCGTGGTCTGGGTATAGTCGGTCAGGTCAACCGGCTCAAACTGCGACGGGTTGTCAAACAGGCCGCAACCGCCGAGCGCCAGCGCGCCCAGCAGCACCGTAAGTTTCATAAAACGACGAGGCGTATGTTGAAACATCATGATTATTCTCCACCTAAAGCACTGATTTTCAATTGAATGGTGTTTACAAATGCGGGTGGCAATTGCGTGCTGGAAAGCGCCGCTTTCCATGCTGCAACGGCCTCCTGCTTCTTGCCCTGGGCAATCAGGACATCGCCTTTACGATCCTCATAGAGCGCGCTGAACGCTTCGGGCGGATTATTCAATTGTGCCAGCGCTTCATCGAACTTTTTCTGATCTGCATAGACACTGGCCAGCCGCAATTTTGCGACGGGCAGGAGTTCAGGAAAATCACTGCCGTGTTCGGCCAGCCAGGCAAGTTCCTGTTCGGCCTTGTCATAGTGGCTGCCACGGATATAAAAATCGGCTGCCAGTAAAGCACCGCGAGCGGCATAGGCCGTATCGCCATAACTCTTTTTGAGTTCGGCCGCTGCCTGTTCAAGTCTGGCCTGACTATCTGCATCGGAAGACACGGCAGACGTCTGGACTATTTCATAATAGCCAAGTGCCTGCTTGACCTGCGAGGATTGGTACCAATTCCAGCCGTACCACGCCAGTATGCCCAGCATGACGACAATCAAAGCGGTCAAAATGGTGTTCCCAAAACGGTCCCACCACCCCTTTAGCGTGTCGATCTTTTCCTGTTCTTCGAGGTCAAAAGCCATATTCTTCAACTATCCTTTACAGATTTTTCAAACAGATCAGCAAGCAATAGTGCCTGCTGTTGATTGTTAATTATTTACTGATCCTGCAGCTTACCCGTCAATGCAGTCGCCAGTTCGCTTTGCGCTACGCTAAATTGCGCCGCGGTTGCGCCCTGGGCATCGGCACGCAAAAACTTCACGGATGCCTTACCCTCAGCCATTTCACTTTCCCCCAAAATCACTGCCAGGCGCGCACCGCTGGCATCGGCACGTTTAAACTGCGATTTAAACGAGGCAGAACCAGGATGCACAATACAGCGCACACCAAGATTTCTGGCCGCTTCAGCCAGGGTTGCAGCGGCTCGGGCCGATTGCGCATCGCTATGGACGAAATATACATCACATTCGGCCGCCGTCTGCACTTTCGCAACATCCTGCCACAATGCCAGTAGTCGTTCCAGCCCGATGGCAAAGCCGATAGCCGGCGCCGTTTTACCACCCAGCAGCTCAAACAGGCCATCATAGCGCCCGCCCCCGCAGACGGTGCCCTGGGCGCCCAGTCTGTCGGTGACCCATTCAAAAACAGTCAGATTGTAATAGTCCAGTCCACGCACCAGTCGTGGATTCAATGTATAGCCAATACCGGCATCGTCCAGTCGCTGGCAGATAGCATCAAAGTGCGCTTTGGATTCAGTGCCCAGGAAATCAAACAGCTTGGGCGCCTCGTTGGCCATTTGCTGCATCGCCGGGTTTTTGGTGTCAAGTACGCGCAAGGGGTTGCTGTACATGCGGCGCTGCCCGTCGGCATCCAGAATATCCTTGTGCTTTTCCAGATGTGCGATCAGCGCTTCCCGGTGCGCCCGTCTTTCTTCCAGTTGCCCAAGCGAATTGAGTTCCAGGCGAATATCATTGATACCCAATTGCTTCCACAGGCGCGCCAGCATGATGATTTGCTCGGCGTCAACATCGGGACCGGGAAAACCCAGCGCCTCGACCGAAATCTGGTGAAACTGGCGATAGCGCCCTTTCTGTGGCCGTTCATGGCGAAATACCGGCCCCATGGTATACAGGCGTTGCGCACGGTCATACAGCATATTGTGCTCAATCGCGGCGCGCACAATACCGGCAGTAAATTCCGGGCGCATGGTCATCAGTTCCTGCCGGTCAGCCGACATGCTGAAGGTATACATTTCCTTCTCTACAATATCGGTCACCTCGCCAATACCACGCGCAAACAAACGTGTTTGTTCCAGCACAGGGGTACGAACGTTCTGATAGCCATACAAGCTCAGCCACTGCCGGAGCATGGCTTCCAGCGCTTCCCACTGGGCCGACTCACCCGGCAGGATATCGTTCATTCCGCGTAAAGCCGTGACCTTCTGGAATGCAGTTGTGTTACTCAAAATAGTTACTCTTATCAGTTCAAATTATTGCTGTTCTGTCCGGCTACACCCGAACCCTGTACGCCGTAACGCCGGTGAACGTAATTGCGCACGATTTCCTGAAACTCCTCGGCAATCGTATCGCCCTTCAGGGTGACGCTACGTTCCCCGTCAATAAACACCGGCGCAGAAGGTACCTCACCCGTACCCGGCAAGCTAATGCCGATATCAGCATGACGACTTTCGCCAGGCCCGTTCACGACACAGCCCATAACCGCAACGTTCATGGTTTCAACACCAGGGTATTGCGCCTTCCACACCGGCATTTGCCGACGCAGGTATGCCTGAATGCTGTCAGCCAGTTCCTGAAAATAGGTGCTGCTGGTGCGACCACAGCCGGGACATGCCACCACCATGGGTGTAAACGCCCGCAAGCCCATGGTCTGCAGTATTTCCTGCGCCACGATCACTTCGCGGGTGCGATCCCCGCCTGGTTCAGGCGTTAAGGAAATACGGATCGTATCACCGATCCCTTCCTGAAGCAGTACAGACAGCGCAGCCGTTGAGGCCACAATGCCCTTGCTGCCCATGCCGGCTTCGGTTAAACCCAAGTGCAATGGATAATCACAACGGGCAGACAGGTTCCGGTAAACCGAAATCAGATCCTGTACGTGACTTACCTTACAGGACAGGATAATGGCGTCTCCGGCCAGACCCAGCTCTTCGGCACGTGCCGCATTGGTGATAGCAGACACCACCAGCGCTTCGCGCATCACGGCAGAAGCATCCCAGGGTACGCTGCGCCGATTGTTGTCGTCCATCATGCGCGCCATCAGCTCATGATCCAGACTGCCCCAGTTAACGCCGATGCGTACCGGCTTTTCATAGCGGCAGGCCACTTCGATCATTTGCGCGAAATTATCGTCGCGCTTTTTGCCTCCACCCATATTGCCCGGGTTGATCCGGTATTTGGACAGTGCCTGCGCGCATTCCGGAAACTGGGTCAGCAGCTTGTGTCCGTTGTAATGGAAATCACCCACCAGCGGAACGGCGACGCCCATGCGATCCAGTTGTTCACGAATCGCCGGCACCTCTTTTGCCGCTTCGGGGGTATTGACGGTGATACGAACCAGCTCGGAACCCGCCTGCGCCAGCTCTTTGACCTGTATGGCCGTGGCGATCGGATCAGCTGTATCCGTATTGGTCATGGATTGCACCACGACCGGCGCACCACCGCCGATCCGGACCTGCTTGTCGCCCCACACGACACGCGCCCCGCGTGTGGAACGGCGGTTCAGCTGGCCAATGGGAAACGGCGATTGTTCAACGATGCTCATGGTAGTGTCAGTCTTAAACAGAGTGGTATGGCCGAAGTCGGGTCAGCGCACTGCAGCGACAACAGCGACACCATTGAGGCAGTTATTCAAACCAGTGCTGCAGGCTTTCCAGCCCGAGATCCTGCAGGGTGTACCAGCCCCGGGTAAAGCCGTAAACGGCAATCACAACCAGTACAAGCAGAATAACAAACAGCCACAATCCGGTGCCACTGGAGCGACCGGAGCGGGAATAACTGTCCCGGATTTCATAATCGGTGCTGCGTTTCAGGTTGATATTGGTGCCTGCTGCAGAAGCAGGAACAGCCGACTGACCACGCTCGATGCCGGGCTGCTGGCCCAGCAACTGCAACAATGGCTGTTCGTCTGCCTCAACGACCTGCGCATATTTCCTGACCATGCCACGCAACATAAAACCGGTAGGCAATGACGCCCAATTCTGACTTTCCAGTGCGCGCAGCTGCGTCTCAGAAAATTTGATGCGATTGGAGATTTCGGCCAGCGTAAGGCCGCGGGCAGCCCTCAGTGTCGCGAGCGTCTGGCCCAGCGATTGCACGGAGGCGGGCTCTTCACGGGGGGTATCAGCGGCGATATCTGTTTCAATGGTCATGAAGAAATCTCGGTAATAGGAATGGATTTGAAGGCCTGCATGCGTTCGCTGATGCGGGTACGGTCTTTAACGTCGCCCGCGAGCTGGCCACAGGCGGCATCAATATCTTCGCCTCGGGTTTTGCGCACAGTGGTAATCACGCCCTGATCCACCAGCAAGCTGGAAAACTGGCGTATGCGTGCATTGCTGGAGCGACCCAGCCCCGACTCCGGAAACGGATTGAACGGGATCAGATTCAGCTTGCACTTGACCTGGCGTGTAATTTCAACCAATTGCCGGGCATGTTCATCCGAATCATTCACACCATCGAGCATGACATATTCGAATGTGATGAAATCACGCGGTGCACGCTCAAGGTAGCGATTACAGGCGGCAATAAGCTCGGCCAGCGGATACTTGCGATTGAGCGGAACCAGCTGATCGCGCAAGGCATCATTCGGCGCATGCAGCGACACGGCCAACGCAACCGGGCAATCGTGTGCCAGACGATCCATAAACGGGACAACACCCGATGTGGAGACCGTCACGCGCCGGCGCGACAGCCCATAGGCATTGTCGTCGAGCATCAGCTGCAAGGCAGGCAGCAACTGATCATAATTCAGCAGCGGTTCGCCCATGCCCATCATAACCACGTTGCTGATGACGCGCAGGTCCTGCTCATGAGTCGCGGCAGACGTGGCGCCCTCTCCTGCAGCGGCTAAACGGGCAGCAGGCATATCCTGCATGATATCGTGACGGGCTTGCCACAATTGACCCACGATTTCTGCCGTGGTGAGGTTTCGGTTGAATCCCTGGTGTCCGGTAGAGCAGAAACGGCAGGCCACGGTACAACCGGCCTGACTGGAAATGCACAGGGTTCCCCTGTCATCTTCCGGAATAAATACGGTTTCGACAGCATTATTGTTGCCTACATCGAACAGCCACTTGCGGGTGCCGTCGGTAGACACTTTCTGGGTAATCACCGGTGGCGTTTGCAGCGTGCAGTTTTCTGTCAGCGTACTGCGAAAGCCCTTGGCCAGGTCTGTCATCTGGTCAAAATCGGCAATGCCGCGCTGGTGTACCCAGCGCAGCAATTGTTTCGCGCGAAAAGGCTTGTTACCCCAGGCACCCACCTGCCTGACGAGCGAATTGGACTCGACTCCCAGAAGATTGATGCGTTGATCGGTAGTGGTCATAGCAGCCTTTTGCGGAATGTGAAGCACGTTTTCAGCGAGCCGCTTACTTGCTGAAGAAGTAAGCAATTTCGTTGGCTGCTGTTTCAGCAGCGTCGGAGCCGTGTACTGCGTTGGCATCGATGCTGTCGGCGAAGTCGGCGCGAATGGTACCGGCGTCGGCTTTCTTGGGATCGGTAGCGCCCATGAGCTCGCGGTTTTTAGCGATGGCGTTTTCACCCTCCAGAACCTGAATAAAGACAGGACCGGAAATCATGAATTTGACCAGATCGTTGAAAAAAGGACGCTCTTTGTGAACGGCGTAAAAGCCTTCGGCTTCGGCCTGGCTCAGTTGCTGCATGCGGGCTTCAACCACTTTAAGGCCGGCTTTTTCAAAGCGGGAAATAATTTCACCAATCACATTTTTGGCAACAGCATCGGGTTTGATGATAGAGAGCGTACGTTCAACAGCCATTTAATTACTCCAAATATTCAATGAAAACAATTACTTCAACGAAGTTTTAACTAACTCGCCATTTTAACATGCAAAATTACGGCACTACACCTTAAAATAAGGGTTTTCGATAAAGACTCACCATTTTGCTGACTTTGGGCCTGACGGCCATAAACCGCCAGCCCATCCACTGTTGATACTATGACTCAAACACCTGCCCCCGATGAATTGCCCAAAAGTTTTGAACCCAAGGAGCTTGAACGCACCTGGTACCAGGAATGGGAACGCATGGGCGTCTTTCGGGCCGGCCGTCACACGTCCACCAACGCACCGGAAAGTGGCGAACCCTATACCATCCAGTTTCCGCCGCCAAATGTAACCGGCACGCTCCATATGGGGCATGCCTTCAATCACACCATCATGGATGGCCTGACCCGCTACCATCGCATGCTGGGCTGTGACACCGTGCTGGTGCCTGGCACAGACCATGCCGGCATCGCTACGCAAATTGTGGTTGAACGCCAGCTGGATGCCCAGAAAACCACGCGGCACGACCTGGGCCGCGAAGCCTTTATCAAGCGCGTCTGGGAATGGAAGGAACAATCGGGCAACACCATTACCGCCCAGGTACGCCGTCTGGGCGCCTCGGCAGACTGGCCGCGTGAATATTTCACCATGGACAGCCAGATGTCCCTTGGCGTGGTTGAAACCTTTGTCCGCCTGCACGAGCAGGGTCTGATTTACCGTGGCAAACGACTGGTCAACTGGGATCCGATACTGGGTACCGCCGTTTCCGACCTGGAAGTGGAAAGCCAGGAAGAAGATGGTTTTCTGTGGCATATTCGCTATCCGCTTACCGAACCGGTAAACGGACTGGAATATCTGGTTGTAGCCACCACCCGTCCCGAAACCATGCTGGGCGACGTGGCCGTTATGGTTCATCCCGAAGACGAGCGCTACAGCCATCTGATCGGCAAATCAGTACGCCTGCCTCTGTGCGATCGCGACATCCCGATCATTGCCGACGACTATGTTGACCGTGAATTCGGTACCGGCGTCGTAAAAGTCACGCCTGCGCACGATTTCAATGACTATGCCGTGGGCCAGCGCCATCAGCTGGACATGATCAGCATTCTGACGCTGGACGCCAAAATCAGCGAAGACGCCCCTGCGAGGTTCCAGGGCCTGGACCGCTTCGAAGCGCGCAAGCAGATTGTGGCAGAGCTCGAAGAACAATCGTTCATGGAGAGCATCAAGCCGCACAAACTCATGGTGCCGCGGGGCGACCGGACCAAATCGGTCATTGAACCCATGCTGACCGATCAGTGGTTTGTCGCCATGAGCAAGCCTGCCCCCGAAGGCACATACAATCCGGGCAAAAGCATTACCCAGGTCGCACTGGACGTGGTACGTGACGGCGAAGTACGCTTTTTCCCGGAAAACTGGAGCAATACCTATAACCAGTGGCTGGAAAACATCCAGGACTGGTGTATTTCCCGGCAGTTGTGGTGGGGTCATCAGATTCCGGCCTGGTACGCAGAAGACGGTCAGATTTTCGTTGCACGCACAGAAGAAGAAGCGCAGATCAAGGCTAAAAAAGCCGGCGTAACCGGGCCGCTGCGTCGCGACGACGATGTGCTGGATACCTGGTTTTCAGCTGCTCTGGTGCCCTTCACCACCATGGGCTGGCCGGCCGAAACAGAAGATTTCAAACGCTATATGCCATCCAACGTGCTGGTGACCGGCTTTGACATCATCTTTTTCTGGGTCGCGCGCATGATCATGATGAGCATGCACCTGACCGGCCAGGTCCCTTTCCGTCACGTATACGTGCACGGGCTGATTCTGGATGCCTACGGCCAGAAAATGAGCAAATCCAAGGGCAACACGCTGGATCCGGTGGATCTGATCGACGGCGTTGACCTGGACACGCTTGTTGCCAAACGCACTTCGGGCCTCATGAACCCGAAACAGGCCGGCAAGATTGAAAAGGATACCCGCAAGGCCTTTCCTGATGGCATTGCCTCTTACGGCGCCGACGCCCTGCGCTTTACCATGTCGGCCTACGCCACGCTGGGCCGCAACATGAACTTTGACCTGAAGCGCTGCGAAGGCTACCGCAATTTCTGCAACAAGCTGTGGAATGCCAGTCGCTTTGTGCTGATGAACGTGCCCGACGCTGCGGCAGTCACGCAGGAAGACAACGAGCTGTCCTTCGCCGATCGCTGGATCACCAGCCGTCTGCAGCAAACGCTGCAGGATATCCAGAAAGGGTTTAATGAATACCGCTTCGACATGATTGCAAATGCAATATATCGGTTTGTCTGGGACGAATACTGCGACTGGTATGTTGAACTGGCCAAGGTCCAGATCCAGCGCGGCCATCAGGCGCAACAAAACGGCACGCGCCGTACCCTGATCCGGGTGCTGGAAGCCATTTTGCGCATGGCCCATCCCATCATTCCGTTTATTACAGAAGCGCTATGGCAAAAAGTGGCAACAGTGGCTGGTAAAAAAGCGGCGGGCGCGACAGCCAGCATCAGCGTTCAGCCCTACCCCCTGGCCAACAGCGAGTTGATTGATGAAGCTGCCGAAACCCAGGTTGCTACACTTAAGGCGCAGGTAGAAGCCATCCGGGCGCTGCGCGGCGAAATGAACCTGTCACCGGCACAGAAGGTACCGCTGTTCGCCGAAGGCGACGCCGACATGCTTAATCTGCATGCGCCCTACCTGATGGCCCTGGCCAAACTCGGCGAGGTGCAGGTCGTTGAACTGTTGCCCGACCTGGGTGCGCCGGTACAAATCCTGGACAACACCCGCCTGATGCTCAATGTGGAAATTGACAAGGAAGCGGAACTGGCGCGACTGGCCAAAGAGGCCCAGCGACTGGAAGGAGAAATTGCCAAGGCCCAGGGCAAACTCTCCAACGAGGGCTTTGTTGCGCGCGCGCCGGGTCATGTCATCGAGCAGGAAAAAGAGCGCCTGGCTCAGTTCACCGAACGCCTGGAAGGCATTCGCGGTCAGCAGGCGAAACTACAGTAGTAATGCAATACACGGGCTGATCACACATGAAATAGCGATCAGCCCCTTCTTGGCGAATCTTAAAAAGGAAATGATATGAGTACTGAGGAAAAAAAATATCTGCGCCCCATTGACCGGGCGGGTTTGGAAAAGTTCTCTGAAATGGGACGCAACAACCCGGATCGTCGCGGCACCAACAAGGTCCAGACCATCTCCGTGGGTCAATATCGCACCCTCAGCTATCTGACCAATCGCGACCCCAGCCATCCGGCTGTCGTTGTGGACGAGCCCTACCACCTGCTGGGCGAAAACACCGCCCCCGCACCAGGCGAAGTCGTTCTGTCAGCCCTGGGTGGCTGCCTTGCCGTCGGCATTACCGCTGTTGCGACATGGCGCAACGTGAAGTTAAGCAAGCTCGAAGTGTTTCTTGAAGGCGATATCGGCAACAGTGCAGCCTGGGGTGCCGGCGGCGCCGAGCGCGAACCCGCTCAGATGGGCTTTCAGGCCATTCGTGTCAAAGTAGATATCGAAGGCGATGCGACGCGCGAAGAGCTGGACGACATTGTGCAACATGCCAACCACTACTCTCCTGTTGCCAACACCATGCGCAATCCGATTGCATTTGAAATCAGTCTGAAAGACAAGTAATTCAGCACCCGTAAACACGTTTGCTAAACGGCGTCGGTGAATCCTGTTCCCTGCACCAGCCAGCAAACGACACGGACCGAATGCACCACCAGAGACGGCAGGAAGATGCCGAATTGGGTGGTGCATTTTTTTGTGCCAGCGATTTTGATGACCCGGGACACGCCTTTTGCCTCAACCCACTTGTTTGCTTCAACCCACTTGTCTTATTCCAGCTAGCTGGGAAACAAAAGCCATCAAACATTTGCTTCATAACAAAATTGTCAGACAACTGACGTTTGTTTTTGGTATGGTAACTGTAATAGGCTCAACCATACGGTAATAAGCTCAACCATACGCATTCCGCACTTTCAACCAATCTACCAGACAAGGAATAACAGATGTCATTGAAAACATTTACGCTGAATAACGGTCAAACCATTGCTTCGCTGGGCTTTGGAACATGGGAACTGGATAAGGAAGAAATCTGCGTACCTGCGGTCACCCAGGCGCTGCAAACCGGCTATCGCGTTATTGATACGGCCGCTCGTTATATGAACGAAGCGTTCGTGGGCAAAGCACTGACTGAATCCGGATTGAAGCGCGAAGACTACCACCTGACCACAAAAGTATGGGTCACCGACTTCGGCTACGAGCAAACCCTGCGCGCCTTTGACAAATCGCTCAAAAAACTCGGGTTGGATTACGTAGACCTTTATTTGCTGCACTGGCCGGTAGAAGGCTTCAGGGAAAGCTGGAAGGCGCTGGAAAAACTGCAGGACGAAGGGCTCACCAAAGCCATTGGCGTCTGCAACTTTGAAATCGACCACCTGCAGGCGCTGGCGGCCAGCTCCAACAACAAGCCAGTCCTCAACCAGGTGGAAACGCATCCGCTGTTTCAACAGCGTGCCCTGCTTAACTATATGAACGAACAGGATATTCTGCTGGAAGCCTGGTCACCCCTGGGCCGAGGTGACGCGACACTGCTGACCAATCCGGTTCTGCAGGAAATCGCCAGCGCCCACGGCAAGGATGTGGGCCAGGTGATTCTGCGCTGGCACCTGCAACGCGGTTCGCTGGCGATTCCGCGCTCCAGCAAACCAAGCCGGGTCGCCAGCAACTTCCAGATCTATGACTTCGAATTAAGCGATGATCAGATGGCAGCCATCAATGCCCTGGACACCAACCAGCGCAGCGCCGGAGACCCGAAGGATCCGGAATGGATCGCCAAGCTGATGAGTATGCCGATTCCTGATTGAAGTGTTGATTGAGCCGCTGATTGATGTACTGACTGAAGCGCTGATTGCAGTGCGGATTGAAGCCCTGCGCGACGCTAGGCATTTTTCTTTTTATGATGCCAGTCGCGCTTGCGCAACGCAGTCGGAATAGCCTGTCGCGCCCACATCGGCAACGACTGGCTGACATACTTCAGACGATCTGCCTCGCGAATCAGTAGCGTGCGGCGCCCTCTTTTGCGCTTGTTTTCGAATACCCAGGCACGGTCTGCAATCTGCAGTGCAAACCCCAGGTTATCCATGCTGCGGCGGTAACGCCGCTGTATCGCTTCAAGCGGAACCGCATGACCACCATCAGCAACACGCGACTTGACCCGCGCAATAAGCAATCCCACATCGTCTACGCCAACAAACGCCAGAATAACCTGATACCCCGCGCGGCGGGCGCGATACATCAGATCTAGCTCAGAGTTGCCGCTAAGCGTTGTTTCTATTGCAAAGCTGCGCCCGCCGGCAAGCAGTTTATCTCTCGCCAGCAAGGCCAGCCTGCCAGCGCGCATTTGCACCAGTGCAGTATTGCGATTGTGAATATCAAGCTGCTCTGCAATATCATCCGGATTAACCACCGGCAGATGACCCGTCAGATGCAGTCGTGTTAGCGTCGTTTTGCCCGCGCCGTTCGGGCCGGCGACCACCCAGAGTTTTGGTGCACTCATCGCGCAGCCGTATCGTCTACCGTCTGTTCGACTCCATCGATAAAACGCACGAGCTGGCGCCGGCCATCGGGAAACTCCTTGATGATCAGACCGGGCGGCGTACTGTCTTCGCGATAATAAACCGGGCGGCCGGCCTGCAGGTGTGCGCGCGCAGCCGCGCCGTCGTCGCGCACGATCCTTACATCAAACATTCTCCAGAATACCTTTTCTTCCACGTCTGTCATGGCTTCCAGATTTTCCAGCTTCATTTCCATACTTCACCTCACCGTACAGCAGCATGTTGCCTGCTTCTTCTTATGACAACAAAGGCACCATCCACTTCACCGTACGAAAGCATCGCCTAATATCAAACATATGAGAGTGTGATTTCCCACTCTATCGACTGATTATATGCAATTTGCAGAAAATATCAGCTATTTCAGGCAGCAACACCCTATCGCGTCACATCACAGCGTACTTTCCGGGCAAAAAAATGGCCCCGGAAAAATCGGGGCCATTCGTTCGCTCATATTGCTACTGCGATATTGACATACCCATAGGCTCACACATTAGGCCCAAGCCATGGCCATTCCATACGCATTCAACTGCAGCAATCCTCTCAGCGTCAACCATCAGGCGACTTCCTGCAGCGCCTCCAGAGGCTCCAGCGCGCCCTCGAAGGCCCGTGTCGCAATGTATTCAGGACGTGGTGCCAAACCGTATTTAGGCGCATTCAGCGTATTTTCAACGCTGTTATACACCATGAATACGTTGGCACGCGGCCATGGCGAAATATTGCCATTGGAACCGTGCATGGTATTGCAATCGAAAAACACCACTGAGCCGGCTTTGCCGGTAATGGCTTTGATGCCGCCCTGCTCTGCCAGCAACTCCAGGCTGAGCGGATCGGGCACGCCATATTCCTGCGCCTTCAGCGATTTTTTATAATTCTCATCGGGCGTGATGCCCCGGCAGGAAATGAACTGCCGGTGTGACCCCGGCACCACCATCAGCGGACCATTGCATTCGTTGTTGTCAGTGAGCAGTACTGAACAACTCAGGGCGCGCATCGCAGGCATGCCGTCTTCCGTGTGCCATGTTTCAAAGTCTGAATGCCAGTAAAACTCCTTGCCCTTGAACCCAGGCTTCAGATTGGCGCGTGACTGGTGCAGATAGACTTCCGATCCCAGTATCTGACGTGCAACATGAATCAGACGCGGATCGCGTGAAAGCTTGTCTATCACCTTATTCAAGGCATGTACCTTGAAAATGGAACGAACCGCATTGCTGCCCGGCTCGGTAATCGCCTCATCGCTGGCGGCGATTTTGCTGTTGTTCGCCATCGCCAGCACTTCGTTCATTAACGCAGTCACTTCCTGCTCGCTAAACAGGCTGTCCAGCACCAGAAAGCCATCGCGCTCGTACGCTGCAACCTGTTCGGCTGAGAGCGCATCGGCATAATCGCCGTTTCCGTACACCACGGGTTCCTGTCTGGCGATAATGGCGGCAGTACCGCTGGTACGTGATTCATAAATGTCGGTTACGACCATCTTGTACTCCTTATCTATTTACAGTTCAGGCGGTTTCCTCGGTCATGGCCGGATAAACACCGTCTTCGTCATGCACCTCAAGGCCGGTAACGGGGGGATTGAAAACGCAAATGACACGCAGCGGCTCTTTGCCACCGCGCAGCCAGTGCTCGTCATGTTCATTCAGAGCATAGACCACGCCCGGACCCAGCGCGTATTTCTTGCCATCGGCGATCGTTTCGATCTCGCCGTCCCCTTCCACGCACCATACCGCCTCCAGGTGATTCTGATAATGAATATGGGTTTCCGTGCCGGGAAAAATAACCGTCTCGTGAAACGAAAATCCCATACCGTCTTTGGCCAGCAGCACACGACGGCTAAGCCAGGTGTCGGTTTTCACTTCAAGATCAGTACCAATCACATCTTTCACATTTCTAACTATCATATTTCTTACGCTCCGAATTTGAGAACTTTGGATTTTTTGCCTTCCTGCTTAAGGACCTCTGCGACGCTGCGCTCAATCAACTCAAGGCCTCGCGTCAATTGCGCATCCTCGATCGTGAGCGCCGGCAAAATTTTCAGGACTTCATCCTGAGCGCCGGAGGTTTCAATCACCAGCCCATGGGCAAAGGCCTGCTTGGCAATTTTATTGGCCAGCTCGGGTGTCGCATCACATACCAGCCCCTGGATCAGGCCGCGGCCACGTACACTGAAACCGGCTTCCGGGAAGCTATGCACGATGTTCTCCAGCCAGTCGCGCACAATCCGTTCCTTGCGTCGCGTTTCGTTCTGAAACTGATCATCGCTCCAATAACTATCCAGTGCCTGAGCCGCTGTAACAAAAGCCAGGTTGTTGCCGCGGAAGGTGCCACTGTGCTGACCAGGCTTCCACACGTCCAGCTCGGGCTTCAGTAACACAAGTGACATAGGCAGACCAAAGCCGGACAGCGACTTGGACAGCGTAATAATGTCGGGTTTGATACCGGCTGCTTCAAAGCTGAAAAAGCTGCCGGTACGACCGCAACCAACCTGGATATCGTCCACAATCAGCAGCATATCGAACTTGCGGCAGAGTTTTTCCAGCTCACGAATCCAGCGCCAGCTGGCCACATTAACGCCGCCCTCTCCCTGGACCGTCTCCACAATCACGGCCGCCGGCAAGTCCAGACCACTGCTGGGATCTTCCAGCATGCGTTCGAAATAGGCGATGGTATCTACATCGGGGCCGATATACCCATCGAAAGGCATAAAGGCGGTGTTATGCAGCGAGACACCAGCGGCATCACGGAATTTCTCATTGGCTGTCACCGCCAGAGAACCACCACTTACGCCATGAAAACCATGGGTAAACGACACAACATTGGAACGCCCCTTCACCTGACGCGCCAGTTTGAGTGCCGCCTCCACGGCATTGGTACCGGTGGGGCCGGTAAATTGCAGTGTGTAATTCATTTTGCGCGGTTTCAGCAACACGCGCTCAAATGTTTCCATGAAATATTTTTTTGCCGACGTAGCCATATCCAAACCATGCACCACGCCGTCTGTGTTTAAGTATTCAATCAGCTTCTTCTTAAGGATCGGATTGTTATGTCCGTAATTCAAGGTACCTGCACCACTGAAAAAATCGATGTATTCCTTTCCTGATTCGTCAGTCAGTACAGAGCCTTTGGCCTGATTGAATATGACGGGGAATGAACGTACGTAACCACGCACTTCAGACTCCATGCGGTCGAAAATTTCTAAATCCATGATTTTTCCTATTTGATTAAGTATTAAAAGACAATGCCTGTCACTGGCATTCGGACGCCGGGCACGCCCTGGGTGAACTTCAGCCCGGCGTTGGCCTGAGCGGCCCAATCTTTAAAAGACGTTCATCGTCATGCGCCTCGGGCCCGAATAATTCTGGTTCAAATAGCGGGCTTTCTTCGATGCCGGCGCCCATGTTGCGAGCGACGGCCGCGAACATGCGACGAGAAGCGGCGTTGTCCGGACCTACAGTGGTTTCAAGGTAACGGATATGCGCCAGGTTTGGTCGTTCCAGCAGACTGCTGAGCATTTGCTGACCCAGTCCATGGCCGCGCCCACGCTCGTGAACGGCGACCTGCCAGATGAACAATACATCGGCCTTATCAGGAGGCTGATAGGCGGAGACAAATCCATCGATTTGCCCATTTGCCTGCGCGACCACGCAGGTTTTGTCAAAATGCTCACACAGGAGCAGATAGCTATATACCGAATTCAAATCCAGCGGCGGACACTGGGAGATGAGTTGCCAGATGTCATAACCGTCGGCTCTGGCAGGTGCTCGCAGTTGGTGCGAATTGTTTTGCGCCGCCCCTTCTGCTTGCGAATGTTGCGAATACGTTTGAGAGGTGTTAAGTGCCGTATCAATCAAATTAAAATTCCGGATTCTGGGTGCGAGGTATCAGCCACTGGTACATCCAGGATGGGTGATGCCGGTTCATTGGAAACCTCATGGGCGACAACACTGTGCGCCTCCATGAGCATGACAATTTTTTCAAGCGACGTAGTGATGGCGGCCTGTTCTGTTTCCGGCAGATCCTTCAGCGCTTCTGTCAACTTGGTCTGAATGGGCGATGGCGTTGCCCGAACCAGTTCAATACCCGCCTGTGTCGCAGTAATAAAAACAATGCGGCGGTCTTCTCTGCCGCGTTCCCGACGAATCCAGCCCTTGTCTTCCAGACGATCCAGAATGCCGACCACGGTGCTGGGGCTCACGTGTATTTTGCGGCTGATGGCTGTCGCCGTAATGGGTCCGTTCTCAACAATGGCGCCCAGGCAGATTAACTGCGGTGCGGTCACATTGTTATACGCCGCAAGTTGCCGCGAATGCACAGCGATGGCCCGCGTGATGCGGCGCAGCGCGCTGAGAATACGGATGTCATATTGAGTTTGCATATTAATTGTTTTACTCATAATTAATTTACAGAGAAATTATTTCCCTAAAAAATCATTTCAGTCCTAATCATATGCGATCGAATTATTGGTGTCAAACCAGTTTGAATACTGATTATTAGTGTACGAAATGTAAGAAAAAGAAAGAAAAATTATCGTGATGAACGGAGAAGTGATGGCGCCTGTTGGTAGGCTATTTTGGCGAAACTCCGCGAACTGCTGTCGTGTCCGGCTTGAATTGGTGCGCGACTGGTCCCGCTGCCAGCCTGCAGAAAGCAACATAAAAAGGAAGCAAAAGAAAAGGTAGAGGAAATTGTGCGCAGTGGCTGAGTTACTTTATGCACTGCGAACAACCGCGCAGGAGCATCAACCGCACACACTCAACGACGCATCTTGCAGCTTACTTTGCGATGTCTTGCCACAACTTGCACCTTCAAGCCCAATACAGATACTATTAGATGCTATCAGGATAGCCGCACTCACCGGCGATTCAATCCAGATCGCAATAGCGTTGAATGCAAATTATCCAATGAAATAATACGATGACACCAACTATTCGACAATTACAGGCATTCGCGTATATATACAAGCTGGGAAGCCTGACTCAAGCATCCAAAGCCATGCATCTTACGCAGTCAGCACTCAGCCTATTGTTGCAACAGCTGGAGGAGAATCTGGGGGTAACACTATTTGAGCGTACCTCTCGTTCTTTAAGACCCACAGCAATTGCTCATGAAACATTTGAGATGGCATCGAACATTCTGGATAATGTTAATACTCTTGTAAATAACACGCGCGGTATAGCGGAGAAAAGGCATGGCGTACTGCACTTCGGCGTTGCAACTGCCGTTGCGGCAACTATATTGCCAGAGGCAATATCACTGTTTGAAAAGCAATATCCTGATATTAAATTAGTTATACATGACACAGGGCCAGAACAAATCATCTCCCCAATACAGGAGAGAAAAGTTGAATTCAGCATAGGCACAACCAGTTCCGGTGCATCTGATGTGGTGTTCGAGACCTTGCTTACGGATCACCTTTCGGCAATCTACTTAAAAAACAGCGCTATCCCGCAGAAGAAAATAACAGACTGGCGCAGCCTCAGCGATTTGCCAATAATAAGCGTACGTTCGGGAAATGAAATCCGTACCTTGATCGATACCGCTATGGTCAAAGCCGGCATTGATTTCAAACCGAAATGGGAAGTCTCCTATTTATCCACAGCGCTCGCCCTGACCCTGAAGGGTCTCGGCGTAGCAGTTCTGCCAGCGTATCTGATCGAATCCTTTCATCATTCCAATCTCGTCATAAAGAGCATTCAGGATCCGCTAGTCGAGAGAAACGTCTATCTTATTCGGCCGAAAGGCGTTACCCTTACGCCCGCGGCCCAGGCACTGATTGATGTTTTAAAATATGTCGCAGATTCTGTTTCACTCAAGCAGCACAAATCTTATCGATAAGACCTGCGACGTTCTCAGGCAATTTATCACCTCGCCATGCAATATGCTGATCTGGACGGGACAATACAAGCTTGTGAGAATATGCATTGCATCGGGAATCGTGGCTATGTATATCCACGATCATAAGAGGCATCCCTCTTTCGCGCGCCAGCGCTTCGAAATCTGTAACATCAACATTAGCGTCAAATCTTAACATCGTATAACCAATACCCAGCACGTCGTACAGTGGAGTGCCACCCTCTAGTTCGACGTAAGGAGTGCGACATCCAGGCACACTCGAAGCCTCATACGAGCCCATGGTATACGGAGGAAAGGCTTCACCGTCATACACGACAAGGGGGGACTGATCATAAAAATAACCAAAATTCAGGCCAGCACAACAATATTGCTGGACATTTAATTCATATGCTGCTGTACCAAGTTTGCTTCTCAATTCAGCCCCTTCGTCGCTCTGCTCCTCTATGCCTGGAGGAACACTGGTACGTTGTTGTGACATGGCTTGAGCATGATTCATGGCGAAATAGGAAACCTGTTCGGTAATTGGTCGCCGTTCGGCTTCATATGCATCCAGAATTGCCTCACCGCCCCAGCCTTGAATTCTCGCAGCCAACGTCCACCCCAGATTCTCTGCATCGGCAATACCCGCATTCATCCCATAGCCGGCGTATGGAACCCACAGATGAGCTGCATCGCCACAAATGAATACTCTACGATCTCTAAACTTATTTGCCAACAGTCGACGGCCAAACCAGTCTTCCTTACTGAGCATTTCGTACTGAAATTTCTCATCTACGCCGAGTATTTCTCGCAGGCACGCATCCCTGTCAACCGCATCAAAATCAGGCTCACCGTCCCGTAAATAGTTATGCACGAGCCACATTTCCTTGCCGTCAATTGCGTAGGTGTTGCCGCAACGACGAGGATTAAGCGAGAAAGTAGCCCAGGCTGGTGCTTGCTTAAACAACGACAACAAACCAGGAGCCCTGATCAGGGTAGACTGAACCCGCTGCACAACAGCATCTCCTTCCAGCCTGGAGCCAATCATTTTGCGAACAATAGACTTTCCACCATCGCATCCAACCAGATATCTTGCGTTATACGTTGACTCCTTTCCCGTATCCTCATTCTTGCTGATAATCGATACACTATTTTCATCCTGTGAGAATGAAATCAGTGCTTCCCGATTCAGAATACGAATGTTCTGTTGCCCCTCGGCATATTCGAACAATATTGGCTCCAGGTATATCTGATTGATTCGATGTGGCGGTTCCGATGTTGGCCAGTTTGCATCCGGACCCGATTTATCTGTATAACGGTCTCTTCGACAAGGAATGGGAATCCGGGTTAGTTCTACCCCTGTCGCTGTTGTGCGATAAGAAATATCATGAGGGTAGTCTTCTGGTAAACCGGCATTGCGCACCAGATTTGCTACCCCAAGTCTCCTGAATATTTCCATGGAACGGGCCGACACGTGATTGCACTTGACACTAGGAGGCTCGAGGCGTCTGCGGGGCTCCAGCATGGCAACACGCACGCCCCGCTTGGCCAGCACCATGGCAAGTACAAGTCCGACCGGACCGGCTCCGGCAATGAGTACATCAGTTTCAATAGAATTTGGATCAGACATCATTTTTGCTCGAATAGTCAGTTAGTAATTATTAAGGTTATTCAACCTGACTATTCGAACACATTTGACATAACAAATAAATCGAGTTTTTCTGGTCGATCATCAAGTAAATTTTATGGATCAGAGCCGATAAAAACCGAATTTACTCAAATCCAATTTTCCACTGAGCAGAAACGAGATTTTTTCACTGCATAAACGCCGGATTACAGACGTGCTCGATCAATTCCCGCCCGCCGCAACATGGCATCGAAGATCATTTGATTGGTGGAAGTCCTGCCGGCGACACGGGTTTGGGGAACACGGGCAAGAATAGAAGGCGAGATTTCGATATTAGACCCGCCAGCAGAATCTGAGGCCAGTTGGATTTCACACGCTCGCTGCAATGTCCATAGCCGGTTAAAAAGCAGTTGGTAGATCCTCTGCAACAACCAGTAAGCCGTGGTTTCTGAGGATCAGGTGATTGCAGGAACCCAGCGACGCGACCAGACGTGGTTGCTCATCAAGGCTCGTGGTAACGCCTTCGTAATCGTGGTAGGCAATATCGCCATACAGCATGGCGCTGTAAAAATTATCATGGCGCAAGCCCTCTTCCTTGCATGATATGGCGCATCCTGCCGTTGTGTGTACATGGATGATGCAATGAGCGTCTGGTCTCGACGCATGTATGGCACTATGAATGACAAAGCCAGCCTGATTCACCAGGGATTGACTATCGTCGGTCACGGTTCCATCGACCGTAATTCGAACCAGATTGGAGGCAGTCACCTCAGAATAATGGAGCCCAAACGGATTGATGAGATATTCCGCTGGTTGATTTTCACGTTGAGGGACCCGCAAAGTGATATGGTTGAAAATCAGTTCGGTCCACCCCAGCCAGTCGAACAGGCGATAACAGGCGGCCAGGTCCTGGCGATATTGCAATTCGGTATGCATGCATATTCCTTTTTTATGAACTGACATTGGCAAATGTGATATGGCAGCAAATCCTTTTGCACAAAATGTCTGTACACCGGAACTAGCCTGATCATCTTGCTAAGTAACCGGAAAAACGGAATTGATTTGTCGCCTTCAATTAAAGATTATTCTTGATTGTCCCAATAACCCCTCATTGCCCCGCCCGATAATCTCGAAACAAAGTTGTCGATACCGGGTGAAACAAAGGGGATTAGAGGACAGCACCGCTACATACCTACGCTTCGACAACACTCTCAATATCTTCACAAAAGACAAGCTCTTCTTCGCCGCTTTCAAGCCTGACGTTGAGCCACATGCCATCGCCAAGATTCTCCACAACCTCTGCGTTGGTCCCGGCTTTCAGGCGGATAATCTGCCCTGTTTGCACATTCATTAAATTGAGCATTGTGTCCTCCTAAAAGAAAACGGTCAGATTTTTAGCAAGCAACACGTTCTGATGGATATGAACTTCGCGGCTAGTCAATTTCCAGCCGTCCGATGTGAGGCGCATGCTATCAACGCGGTCACCGACGAAGAAATACTGCTCATACTCACAGCGATTCTGGTAAATCAGAAAGCGACTGGATACGCCGACCTCAAGCTCGCCATCAGCATTGTTCACAATACGGGTCAGTTGGATATTGCTAACCAGTCGGCACACCCGCGACAGAGGTTCCTCTGCCCAATGCACGCCAGTCATGATTTGCTCGGCCCGCTTCATTAGCGTCCATTTCCCTTCATTGAACCAACTCATCTGATTTTCACGAGTGGTAAATTCACGCGTCGCATGTTCGCCGGCTTTCACGTTATATTCCATGGGCATGAAATAACTCAGGTCATCCGCCAGCGTATCCAGCCACTCTTGAAAGCGGCGTTCGTCGAGCATATTGGCTTCGTCGTACAAAAACTCTTCAATCTCACGTTTTATTTCGTAATAGCGGGCATCGCGCACAACGTGCGCTACCGGCTTTGAGACCGCTGCGGTTTCTTCAATAATCTCAGACATGTTTACTCCTTTGAATTTTTTCAGGACGAGACGGGACAGGACCGCCCTGATTGGCGAAGCAGCCAACATCGATCACGCTGCCTGAGATCGTTGCTGCTTCATCAGATAATAGAAAGGCGACGGTATTAGCCAGGTCCTGCCCTGACAACGGCCTGCCTGCTGCGGTGCCCGCTGCCGGTTTTCTCGTAAACGCATCGGTATCGCCACCAAAGCGGCCCACGCTCATTCCCGAGATGATGCCTCCGCCTCCCGGTATAGCGACATTGACACGTATATGATCATGAAAATGATCGTACGCCATCGCCGTACTAAGGGCGACTATTCCACCTTTGCTTGCACTGTACGCAGCCATGTTGGGTTTCCCCCAACCGGCTCCGGATCCAATGTTGACGATGGCGCCTCCCCCGGCCTGTTGCATGTGCGGCACGACCGCACGACTCATTAGATAGGTGCCCTTGAGGTTCACCGAGATGATGCGATCGAATAAAGCCTCATCTGTGTCGAGCACCGTGCCTAGCGGGCCAACTGCTGCATTATTGACAAGTCCATGAATGGCGCCATAGCGCTCGACAGCATAATCCGTAACCCGCTGTACATCAGCGGCATTCGACACATCCGCCTCAAGCACATCAGCAGTGCAGCCCGCCTCCTGCAACGCATTCAGCAGCGACTCAAAGCCATTTGCTGTGCTTGAGACCTGCAGCTGTGCAAGTCCGAACGCAACAACCTTATGCCCTCGGCGCGCTAGTTCAACGGTGATGGACAGTCCAAGACCAAATGTGCCGCCGGTAACAATAACTGTACTCATAGCGTCAAGCCGCCAGACTGGCAGGACCCTGGTCCTTACGTCCCAGCAAAGTGTCCCAATCAGCGCCATTCATATAATCGCGCCAGCGCCGATAAAATTGACGAGGATTCTCTTCGCTGACCTGCAAGCTGACATTCCCCGACACTGGGCCGGAAGTCTGAACTTTACCGAGGGACTGCGTATAGTTATAGGGATAGCGTTTGGCGATAACGCCGCGACTACCTGCTGTCGCGTAATTCCAGTTTTCCATATCGTCCTGCTCCGTCATACCGGCAGGGCCCGAATACCGCATATAGTAGCTACGCAGGAAATCCTTGACTTCCTGAGGCGCATCAGCGTCTACCAGGAAAAAGCGCCAGGCTTCAGTCGACTCCGGACCATGAGGGTGCCAGACACACAAATTACGCGGCTGGTTGCCGTGGAATGATGTGTTGGGATAAATGGTGCCCACGAATGGCACTAAACGGTGTTGTTCCGCGCCCAGCCGCTCCTTGCGCCTGGCATGTGCTTCGCGAAAGTATTCAGCCACTACTGGGTTATTCTTATATGTATCAAGGAATTCCCAGGTTTCCGGCATGATCGCACTATGTACACCATGACCCGCGGGAAAGTTAGCCCACACATGCTGCGCTTTTTCCAATTCGTTATCACGACGTCCCTTCACACCCGCTTCAGCGCTTGGGCCAATACCAATCAAATCCACTGAACGATGACTCACATTATGGTAGGTATCACCCAGAAAATTTTCTGCGGCGAACTTCCAGTTGCAGGGAATAATCCACTTGTGAACACCGAACAACACCTCGGACCCACCTTCGCGTCCATCGCGACAGTCAAGCGCCAGATCCAGATGAGTTTTGGCATCGCCAAGATAGGTCATCAGATCCGGCGCGTTGTCATCCCAGGTAGCCCACACGGTTCCCTTGTAAATTTCCATCTTGGGAACTTCAATCAGTGACCAGTCCTCTTTCTCCATACAGCCTTCGTACAGATTTTTAAACTGTGGCACACCAAAAAGCTTACCTTCGGTCGTATAGCTCCAGCTATGGTAGGGGCAAGTGAAGAGTTGCGTATTGCCGTGATCGTACTGGCACACTTTCATACCACGATGCCGGCAGGAGTTCAGGAAAACGTGGACTTTTTTCTTTTTATCACGAGCCAGAATCACCGACTCGGCACCCATGCGTGACGTAAAGTAATCGCCGGGATTCGGAATCTGGCTCTCATGCCCGACAAACAGCCAGGCGCGCGTAAAAACTCGCTCCAGCTCTTCCTCGTAGATTTCACGGCTGGAAAATATTTCCCGACCAATCTCGCCCTTGCGAAGGTTGATCAAAGCGTTGTATCTGGATTCAGGAGTAATAGGGATCATTGGTTGTCTCTCACTATTCGACGTTGAAGTGTTTCGCATCCATGACGCGTTCTATTGGAAAATTTCTATTCAGTTAAAGCGCTCGCACAACACATCGCCGCGCGGCATTCCCGCTTCTTGTGCCGCTGCACGACCGGCTTCAACCATAGGCGGCGGACCGCACAGATAAACGCGAGTGGCAGCATCCAGCCCAAGACGACAGATCAAATCGGTTGGATAACCGGCATAGCTGTCAGGACACTCGCCTTCTTCAAGTGCAAATTTCACTTGTAATTGAGGTATATCACTACGCAAACTCTGTAGTTCGTCCAGCGCAAATAAATGCTCAGGAGTGCGTGCGCCGATTAACACGGTTGTAGGAACCGATTGGGTCTGTCCTTTCATAGCGCGTAACATTGATAGAAACGGCGCCATACCACTACCGCCCGCAACAAATAGGCGCGGTCTGGTTTCATCACGCAAGAAGAAAGTGCCATGAGGCGCACTGAGCGATACTTTGTCGCCGACTTGCGTATTGAGCAGCCAATTGGAAAAGGCGCCATCCGATACCACGCGTATATAGAACTCAAGCAGATTGCTACCCGGTGGATTGGCCATCGAGTATGAACGCGAAAATTGCGTACCTTCCGGCTGAATCCGAACATACTGACCAGGCTCGAAGAGCAACTTCTCGTTAACTGAAATTTCCAGTTTCATGATTTCTGCGGCAATCTGGATTACAGATACAACCTCCCCTGCAATGGGCGGCGCCTCTTCGCTCAGAGCCTCACTGGAATCGTACGGAAATTCCACCACGCATGATTTTTTAATATGGCAGACGCAGGGCAAGATCACACCGGCTTCGCGCTCATCGTCCGGTAGTACCGCCGGATCATAATCCGCCAGTTCCACTTCGCCTGATAGCAACTGGGCAGTACAGGTGCCACATTGACCGTTAGAACAATCGGTCAATAAATTCAAACCTGACGCAGTTGCCGCGTTGACCAGACTCTGGCCACAGGCCACGTCTAAACGATGTGATACCCCATCGGCAAATAGCAACGTAACAGGGATGACGTTATTCATATTCAGTCTCCTTTTATCCGCTTTATGGACATTTAATCCATTGTACGGATATATTTAATTATTTGTCAACATGTCTGCCTGGCGGACAAATTACGGTTTATAATTCGCAGAAACAGGAGCTACAACCATGGTGAAACCCGTCGAAAAAAATGAAAACGTACGTGCGGTAGGCCGCGCATTGGAAATTCTGCTTGCATTTACCTCACAGGATGTCGAGCTTTCTCCCGGCGAATTGCTAAAGCGGGTTGATCTATCTCGGCCCACGCTCTATCGCCTGCTGTATACCCTTGAGGAACACGGATTCCTGGTGTCCGTTGGGGAACCACAACGCTTCCGCCTTGGCCCCTCCGTTGCCAGATTGGCTCATATCTGGAGTTCGAGTCTGGACTTATCCCAGATAGCCAATCCCATACTCCAGAAAATCTGGCGTGAAACGGGAGAAACTGTTGCCATGTTTGTTCCGCAAGGTCATCTGCGTCTTTGTGTCGCAGAGCTACCCAGCCCACAACCTCTTAATTTCAAAAGAGGCGTCGGCTACACGGAACGTATCGTGCGTGGTGCTTCCGGCCGGGCCATTCTGGCGTATTTACCAACCACAGAAGACGAGCTGCAACGCTATGTCCAGGATTCTGATATTGATCTCAAAATACTGCAGGATGGTCTGACTCAGACGCGCAGACGTGGCTATGCCACTAGTCACAATGAACTCATCTCTGGTGCGGTCGCGATTGCTGTTCCTTTTTTTGACCGAAACGCTGCGGTCGCCGGTTCCATTGGCATCTTCGGCCCCGAAGTGAGGCTCAATGCAAATAAACTGAAGCAACTTGCTCAACTGCTCAAAAGTGAATCGGCCATCCTGTCAAACATGCTCGGATACTCAAACACGCCATCGTGATTATTGCGTCTGCATTGTTTACAAGCAGATCAAATTAACTCACTTAAACTAAAAACAAACGATCGGCAAATGAATAGATACCCAGGTGATGGGCATAAACCTGTGCAACCGGGGTAATTGCAAGGGCAATGCGAAACTCGGCTTTTTTCGCATGCCCACGCGTATCAATTACCCTCTTTTATCTTGTTCGCCAGTTAACCCGATAAGCAAAATCCTCTTTGTCTATGTAAAAACGGGGTCTTTCTGAGCAGTCGCCGCGCTCGCGTCCCTGCTAGTCCTTTGCTGTGATGGAACTTAATGATCAAGAATATCATGTCCGACAGACGGACTTTATTATCAAAATAATTGACCCACATCAAGAACTATCCGAAAATGGACTGATATCCGCTTGACGGATATTTATTGATTAGTTCGAATAAACAGAGGAGACATTCCATGTTCAACCGTTACTCCCGAACCCGTCGGGCGTCCCTTCACGCGATCTGTGCAGCCATTGCGGGTACCGCACTGTCAGTCTGTAGCCAGTCGGCGCTTGCCGCTGACACATACCCCGACCACGCAGTAAATATCGTTGTTGGTTTTGCCCCCGGCGGAACCAACGATATACTGGCACGTCTTATTTCGGCCAAGTTGCAAGAGCACCTGAAACAAAGTTTTGTCGTTGAAAATAAACCCGGGGCCAGTTCTGCTATCGGCACTGGTTATGTGGCTAAAGCAAAACCGGACGGCTATACGCTTCTGGTATCATCCAGTGGCGGACTTACCGTTAATCCCATTATGATGAAGTCGATATCGTATGATCCCGTAAAAGATCTCGAGCCTATCGCCTTACTCGGCTCTTTCCCGCTGATTGTGACTGTTCCAAGTGCACTGCCGGTAAAGAATCTTAAAGAGCTCGAGCAATACGGCAAAAATCATAAAGATGGCCAACTTGATCACGGTGTTGCCTCGTCTTCATTTCAACTTGTCGCAGAAACACTCTCAGAAGCATCCGGAATCAAATTCAACCATATTTCGTACCGCGGATCAGGCCCGGTGGTCACGGCTCTCCTAGGCCAGGAAATTCAGGTAGGTGTTCTGGACAGTGCCGCCATCGCACCACAAGTGAAGGCAGGCAAGCTGCGTGCCCTCGCAGTGACAACCGGGAAACGCTCAGCCGCCTTTCCTGATATACCGACCGTAGCAGAAAATGGATATCCTGGCTACGACGTCACCATTTGGACAGCCTTAATGGCCCCAAAGGGAACACCTGAACCCGTACTGGCAAAATTGCGCAGCGCTGTAACGGACATTCTGAAAGATAAGGAACTCATCCAGAAATTGCACTCTCTTGGCATGGATCCGGGCGATGCCGATTCCGCCGCGCTCGGTCAGCGTATTGTTCAGGATATTGCCCGATGGGATAAGGTGGCCACATCAGCACACCTCAAACCTGAATAATGCCAAGGAGCCATAATGTTCACTTCCCTATTCCGTGCTGTGCTAGGCGCAAGCCTTGCCGTTGTGTCACATGGCGCAACGGCCCAGAGCTATCCTGAAAAGCCCATTACACTCATTGTTCCGTTTGCGCCTGGCGCATCTGCTGATCTGATTGCAAGAGCAGTCGGTCGCGAACTCTCTTCCAGCCTGGGTCAACCTGTAGTCGTGGAAAATAAACCAGGAGCGGGTGGATCGCTTGGTCTGATGGCGCTCTCGAAAATGCCCGCCGATGGCTACGCAATTGGCCTGGGTGCTACTGGCGCGATCGCCGTCAGCCCTCATCTGCCGGACGCGCCTCCCCTGAAGCCCGAGCGAGATCTCGCTCCGGTTGCAAAACTGGCAGATATTCCGCTGGTTCTGGTTTCCAATGTTTCCAACGGATATCCCAATTTACAGGCATTGCTGAAGGCTGCGCGTAGCTCCCCAGGTACTGTTTCATTTGGACATGCAGGCCAGTACACATCCCAGCATCTTGCCGGCCAATTGCTTGCAAACATGGCTCAGGTACAGTTATTGGCAGTACCTTATAAAGGCAGCGGCCCTGCGGTTACCGATCTGCTGGGCGGTTATATTCCGGCCGCCGTCGTTGATCTGACCTCAGCCTATCCGCACATCAGAGCCGGAAAGCTAACAGCCCTGGGAGTGACAAGCGCCAGTCGCAGTAAAGTCGCGCCGGACATACCCACTATTGACGAAGCCGGAATTAAGGGCTATTCAGCATCCGGGTGGATGGGATTATTTGTTCCGGCAAAAACACCAGTTGCGATTCGCGACAAATTGTCTTACGCGGTAAGTGAGGCGATAGCCAATCCTTCACTGCAGAGTCAATTTGTCAAAATTGCCGTTGAACCGGCATTTGCGGACGCAAAATCGTTCCAATCCTTCATTACCCAGGAGTCCGATAAGTGGGCGCAGGTCATAAAGGAAATGCCGCCATCTGAAAAATAGATTGACATAATCGGGCAAGATCTGACAGTTATCCACCAGTCAAGCGGATTCTGCCAGATCGCATATATCGGAAGGTATCCAAACACGCCTTGCGAATGCAAGGCACCTCAGTACCTTCATCGCTAAAAATCGGCCAACACGCACGGGCAAAATAATATGACCCGACAATGCCTTTAGCGGAATCTGCCTGCGCAGTCCGCTATTACTTCTCCACAATCCGGCACAAGTCCTGATTCAACAACCTTTGCTGTGTCAGGCAGAATGCAAGGATCGATAGTTCAACATCTCCTCTATACCAAAACGTCCATTCTCCCGGCCAAAACCGGACCAACCGCAACCACCGAATGGTGTTGCCAGATTTTGAGTAGCCCCGTTGATCACAACCTGTCCGGTTTTCATGCGTCGGG
This sequence comes from Advenella mimigardefordensis DPN7, assembly GCF_000521505.1. Lineage (GTDB taxonomy): Bacteria > Pseudomonadota > Gammaproteobacteria > Burkholderiales > Burkholderiaceae_B > Advenella > Advenella mimigardefordensis. The sequence goes on along the minus strand of NZ_CP003915.1, from coordinate 2,016,540 downwards.
CAACCGCCAATGCATGCTCGGCGTCACGCGACCATACTGCCCCGGATAAGCCATATCGCGTCGAGTTTGCAATATCAATGGCCTGATCTTCAGTGTCGTAAGGCATTATCGCCAGAACCGGCCCAAAAATTTCTTCCTGGGCAATCTCCATATCCTGCGATACATTGGCTAGAAGTGTTGGCTGTACGTAAAAACCTTGATTGAGTGACACGGGCCTGTCGATTCCACCGGCGACCAAAGCCGCTCCCCGATTTTGAGCAAACTCAATCATGCCAAGCACGCGCGCATGCTGCATCGACGTTGCAACAGGCCCTAAACGAGTGGTCTCGTCCGTCGGATTACCTAAAGGCCATTGGGAAGCACAAGCGCGCCAATGGTCTATAATGTCGGTCACTCGGTGTCGTGGAGCAATCAGTCTGGATTGGCTCACGCAGGCTTGCCCGGAATTAGCGAGAGACAACCGCGTGACCGACGCAACAGATTTCTCTATATCTGCGTCATCAAGAAGGATAGCAGCCGATTTGCCACCAAGTTCCAGCGTGACGGGTTTGATGCCCTCTGCGGCGCTCGCCATAATACGCCTGCCCACTTGCGTGGAGCCAGTAAAACTGATGCGATCGACAAGTGGATGGGTCACCAGTTGCTCGCCTACTGCCGGGCCGCCCCACACGAGATTGACTACGCCAGCCGGAATACCAGCCGCATTTACCGCTTCCATGAAAACCTGTGCCGCTCCCGGCGCGACTTCGCTTGGCTTCAAGACGACTGCGCAACCTGCTGCGATAGCCGCAGCTACTTTAGCCACAATCTGATGGAATGGAAAATTCCAGGGCGTTATAGCAACGACGACACCGCAGGGAACTTTTTCGACGATGCCATTTCCGATTTTTTCTTGCCACTTTATTTGATCCAATCCCTCAGCAGCGAGTTCCAATCCCTTCAGCGCCATGGGCAACTGCATATTCTTCCCGAGCCATACCGGGCATCCCATTTCCTGGGCAAGCAACAATACGGCTCGGTCAGCTGCTGCAGTGATCTGGTCTCGCAGCTCATACAGGACCCGTCTGCGCTCAGCAACACTGGATTTGGACCATACTTCGAAGCCTCTACGGGCGCTTTGCACTGCCTGCTCAACATCAATAGACGAGCATGTCGCGACATCTGCTATTTTCTGGCCCGTGGATGGATTGACAACATCTAAATGTATCGCACCGGTAGCGGATTTAAATTCGCCATCAGAATAGAATTTGCTGTATAAGTACATCAGACCACCTCACCCAAGGGATTTACCGGTGCTGCAGGACCCGTCATGCCTTTCATTGGTTGCAACCGCAGCAGATGCCAGGGGCTGGGTACGACGCCGATTTTAACTTCGATCATGACAGGCCCATCATGTGAATTAGCCTGCCTTACCGCGCCACTCAACGCTTCGGGTGTATCGACAGATTCGAATGCAACACCAAATGCTCTGGCAAGCAGACCGAAATCGGGATTGGCCAAATCGACAGCGACCTCGGCGCCGAACTCCCGCTTCTGAATGGCTCGTACATTTCCATAATGGCCGTCATTGAATACGATCAATGTAATTGGCAACTTGTATCGCTGTGCCGTAGCAAGCTCCTGCAGATTCCAGCCGAAGCCGCCATCTCCGGTAATGGACACTACGCGACGACCTTTGGCTCCCACAGCAGCGCCCAGAGCTACGGGAAAACCGTAGCCCAGGGTTCCTTGATATCCTGGACCGATATAACTGCGGGATTCGTAGACCGGATATGCGATACGGGCCAAATATCCAACCTGCGTCAACTCATTCACAAAAATACCGTCTTCTGGAATGGCTTGTCTCAAGGCTCTTATATATGACGCTTGTGGTTCAATCTGATCGATCTGCCTTTGCGCCCAGGCTTTCACATCCTGCGCTTTCTCGGCTGAGATCACCATGCGAGACGTAACACGCTCACACAATATCGGTAACACCAGTGCAGCATCAGCGGCAATGGCAATCTCAGGCGTACGGGGCGATCCAAGATCGTCGGCATCAATATTGATATGGATAAAGCGAATACGTCCTGCTGGCCAGGATAAGGTAGGCGTCAAGGCGTCAACAAACCGGCTACCAATAACCAGAACCACATCTGCATGTTGGAAGACAGCGCGGCCTGCTAAGGCATTCATCGCCAGTGGATGTCTGTCACTCAATGCTCCCCGGCCATTATCACTCATGACTACCGGTGCATGAATTTTATTGGCCAACACTGCTAATTCTTCAGTCGCATTACTGGAAATGATACCTCCTCCAACATAGATCACCGGAAAACGTGCCTGATCTATCAGTTGTGCGGCCTGATCCAGCTCGGATACGAAACTCTCTTCCAGGCACGTTGACTGCAATGGCAACGGCGCGGTATCCGATTCGAATTGCCCGGATAATCGCTCGCTCAGGAAATCATGTGGAATTTCAAGCCCTACGGGGCGTGGGCGACCAGATTGCAATTGATGAAATGCCTGATCAACTGACGGTGCAATGTCTTGTGCCGAAGAGACTAAATGATTCCATTTGGTCAGGCCACGCACGAAGCCAGTCTGATCCTTGATCTCATGCAGAAGACCGCAGCCCTTGCCGATACCCGAAGAATGTATTTGCCCCGTAATGAACAGGACTTTGGAATTTGAGGCGTAAGCGGTTGCCAAACCTGCACCGGCATTCAGCGCACCAGGGCCGGGAACCACCATCGCAGCACCAACTTTTCCAGTTGCCCGGTAGTAGCCGTCTGCCATGTAGGTGGTAGTCTGTTCGTGCCGGGGAATATAGAGGCGTACAGCATCACTGCGTTGTCTGAGGGCATCAACCGCCCAGTCCAGCTGAATGCCTGGGATCATAAACAGGTCTTCAACTTGCTTGTTGATCAGATTGGATACCAGCGCTTGCCCGCCGGTGATAGTTTGTGTCTCGTTCATATTTGTTGTTGGTGAAATAATTAAAGGGAAACGTCCTCTACGGAGTTCGGTGTAAATGTATCCATAGCATCAAACAGTCTTCGCATTTCATCCGGCATACCAAGACTGATTCGTACCCATGCCGGTAATCCATATGAATTAACAGGACGTACGATCAGCCCGTGCTTTTCCATTGCACGTGTCCAGGCCACACCGTCGCCTACGTTAACCAGCAAAAAATTCGTTTCAGACTCCAGGTATCTATACCCTCTGGCACGCAAACCGTCGGTAAGCAGACTCTTGCTCTCCTGATTGATCCTCAGCGTGTTTTCAAGAAATGTCGTATCCTGCAACGCTGCGATCGCAGCGATCTGAGCCGATTCCGAAACCGTAAATGGCGGACGGACTCGCCTCAACATATCGGCTAAGCCTTGCTGAGCAATGCCATAGCCTATGCGCAAACCGGCTAATCCATATGCTTTGGAGAAGGTTCTGGTAATGATCAGATTGGGAAAGAGTCTTACCCAGACAATGGAGTCGGGTCGAAATGAATCCGGCAAAAATTCGAAATAGGCTTCGTCCAGCAACACCACAATATGTTTGGGTATTTTGCTCATGAAGTCCATCAGGTCACCCGGATTCAAGCATGTACCCGTCGGATTGCCGGGATTGGCAATATAAATAAGTGAGGGATCCTGATCTACTACGCTATATAGAGCATCAAGATCCACAACGAACTCAGGTGAAGGAACCACAATATGTTGCGCCCCCACCTTTTGCGCGGCGTTGATATATGCCTGAAATGAAAATTGTGAATAAGCGGTCTTGCGACCCTCTGCAAGTACTGTTGCAACCGTATTGGCAATCACGCTCTCAGATCCGGCTCCGATCACAATCCATTCTTCAGGCACGTCATGAAATAATGCCAGAGCGCTAACCAGTTCGGTGCAGTTGTTATCCGGATATCGGGAAAAATCAATGTTTTTTGCAGCCAGTGCCTGCAGTGCAGCCGGGCTGGGGCCTAGCGGATTCTCATTGGAAGCCAGCTTTGCAATTTTTCCAGGATCTATTTTTTTGCGGCGAGCCAGATCTGCAATCGGCACACCGGGGATGTAAGGATTGAGGGGCGCAATATGTGCGGGATAAGTGATAGTATCGGTAGGATTTTTCATAAGCATATGATGCTTGTAATATTTAATTTTGAACAGCGTCTATACTTGTTCGTGATAACTTATGGAAATCACCCTGCAACTAACTCCAATCCACATGATGACATTACAACAATTAAATGATCTTCTTGCCGTGGTTTCCAACGGCGGTTACCGCGCGGCCGCTCGCGCGCTGAATGTCTCACAGGCTGGCCTCACCAAAAGCCTGTCAAGATTGGAAGAAGAGTATGGCGTTTCACTATTGCAACGAACCGCGAAGGGAATTGTGTTAACGCCGGAAGGGGAAATATTCGTGGATCATGCAAGAGCGATTCTCATGGAAACAAATCGTGCAGAGGAATGGCTGCATAGTTTGAAAAATCCAATACCGGTTCAGGTCAAGCTGGGGGTTTCCATCGACCCATCGTTGCGTCTGGCACCTGTAGTGCTTAAAGATTTCAGGGCTGCATTTCCGGACGCGACAATCCACCTGACCCGACGGGCCGCGTCCGAACTGGTCGCTGCAATTCGGGATAATCGCCTGGACATAGCAGTAACACGCATTCCGGACAACCTGGATTCGCGCGACTTGCGCGTTGATGTACTTTATAAATCATCGGCAGTCATCGTCGCCAGAAAAGGCCATCCATTGCAATACGCGACTTCCATACACGAGCTCGCGCACTGTGAATGGGTCGTCGTTGGTGACCCTGCCAGATCAGCCCAACTCGATGAAAGCGTGCAGGAACTCTTTCTGGGGCAACGTCTTGGAAGGCCACGAATTGCGGCAGTCTCGGATTCTTTGTTCGGTGCTATGTCCATGCTTCTTGAATCTGATTGCGTTGCAAGATTACCAGTTGCATTGCTGAATCATCCTTTGGCGGCTCACTCATTAAGTGCTATTAATGTGAAAGAGCAGCTGCAATTTCACTATGAAATGGGCATTATTTACAAAGCAGGACGAAGGCTCAGCAAGGAAGCAGTACAACTGGTTTCCATGCTCAAGTCGTTTTCGCGCCTCCTGCAACTATCCTGATTGAGTCAGCAAAAAGACAAACCGCCCATTGCAACTGTCATATCCTCAAAATTTGCCTGTATTTTCAATAGAAACAATAGTCCACATTAAAGAAGCTGCACGGTTCTCTCTGTTATAAAGCGGACAATTTCAGACTGGCATGACTGCTCATCATCCAGGTGATTCCAGTTGGTGTTCACGATTGCTGAATCCGAATTGACCAGTAAATTAAAAAATAAAGAATGGCCTTTTCAATTCCAAACAAAAATCCAGACACAGGAGACAAGGAACATGTACAAAACAGGCACAACTTTTTGGATGCGCTGGGCAATCGCCATCACAACGCTGAACATAACTCCGGCCCATGCCGAAGAACCGAATTTACCCGAAACTATTAAATTGATTGTCGGATATCCGCCGGGCGGTAGCGTGGATATCGTTGCCCGTTTGCTTGCCCAGCCTCTATCAAAAACTCTGGGTAAAAATGTCATCATTGAAAACCGGCCAGGTGCGGGAGGTCGAATTGCAGCCGGAACAACCAAACATGCTTCGACCGACGGGAGCGTGGTGATGATTGCACCAAACGCACTCACGACTATTCAGACATTAGTGTATGACGGCAAACTCACATATGACATTACCAAAGATTTCACTCCGGTATCGCGGCTCGCATCTTATCCGTTTGCCCTGTCGGTCAACGCAAAATCGGACATAAAAAATGTAGCTGACCTGAATCAATGGCTGCAAAATCATCCTGAACAATCGAATTATGGCTCGTCTTCCGCTGGCGGAATGGCTCATTTTTCAGGATTACTCTACGGTAAAGCAGCAAACGTAAACTGGACTCACGTCGCCTTCAATGGCGGATCACCCTTGATAAATGGTATTTTGGGTGACCATATCGTCGCAGGCATCGACACACTAATAGATCACCATGAGCAATTCAAAGCCGGCAATCTAAGAATTCTGGGACTTTTTAGTCAACAACGCTACGCACTTGCTCCGGAAATTCCAACGTTGGAAGAACAGGGGGTCAAAGGTTTAAATGTAGAAGGCTGGTATGGCGCCTACGTACCCGCCGCAACGGATCCTGCTGTCGTGCACAAACTCGATGAAGCCTTGGGCAAAACGATGACAGACGCCGAATTTGTAAAGAAATTAAATCAATTGGTTATCCAACCTGCCTATCTCTCAAGCCCGGATTTCAAAAAACTCCAGGACCAGGAACTTAAATCATGGGCGCCGACGATCCAGGAGTCCGGCTTCAAACCCTGAAATGCGGTCGCCCTATTAAATCAGCGTAAACCCTAATATCACAGCCACTTCAATTTATTTAACATGTTAATTATTCACATGTTAAATAAATAAATCATGCAAGCACAATACTCATTTCTTAGTAAAGATTTGCGTTTAGGCACCGTATACGGCACGTTGCTCAACGATCGCGCCACCATCGAACGCCTGGCGTCACAATTTGACAGTCCGCCGTACAGGGCGGCTCCAAAGGCGCCTGTACTGTACATCAAGCCGCGTAATACCTTTGCTGGCGACGGAAGCGTTGTGTCCATCCCCAGCGATCCGGCTCTGGTTCGCGTCGATGCAACTCTCGGCCTGGTGATCGGCCGTAACGCCACACGCGTATCGGTCAGTGAGGCTATGACTTTTGTCGCAGGCTTTATTATCGTCAGCGATCTGACACTTCCTCATGAGAATTATTATCGCCCTGCGATCGTACAACGCAACCGTGACGGCTTCTGCCCGATGAGTCGCATGTTTGCCTTGACCGAGGGATTTTCTCCGGACCAGGCTAGCCTGTCAGTCAGTGTTAATGATCAGCCTGTTTACGAGCGAAGCTTCGCTACGCTGATACGCCCAGCAGCGCAACTTATTGTCGATGTGACCGAATTCATGACGCTCACTGCCGGCGACGTCCTGCTGCTGGGTCCGGGAGAAGGATCGCCCAATGCCCGTCCGGGAGACCGAATCACTATCACCGTGCCCAACCTGGGCCAATTGAATCACAGCGTGGCAGAGGAGGTGCTGGCATGAAACACGGACGCATTCTCTTTGAAGGGAAAACCGTCACTGTCACTGAGGGAGATAGCGGATCAGTTCGACTGCAGGATGGACGTCAATTGGCTGCAACAGAAGTGCAGTGGCTGCCTCCGGTAGCCTTCGGCACCATTATCGCACTTGGCCTGAACTATGCGGATCACGTTAAGGAACTATCAAAGGAACTGACCGTCACCACTAAAGACGCACCCTTGGTTTTCCTTAAAGGCCCTAACTCTCTGGTCGGCCATCGCGGACAAACGCCCCGCCCTAGTGACGCGACCTTCATGCACTATGAATGCGAGCTGGCAGTCGTTATCGGGCGCGAGGCAAAGCGGATCAAGGCAGCGGATGCCATGGATTATGTGTTGGGCTATACAGTTAGCAACGACTATGCCATCCGTGATTATCTGGAAAACTTCTACCGCCCGAACCTTCGAGTAAAGAACCGGGACGCCTGCACCGTAATTGGTCCCTGGCTGGTCGACGCCGCCGATGTGCCTGATCCTCACGCATTGGGATTACGTACGCGAGTTAACGGCCAGGTTACGCAAAGCGGCAGCACCAGCGACATGATTCACCGAGTTCCAGAACTGATCGAGTACCTGAGTGGCTTTATGACACTACAGCCCGGCGACGTCATCCTGACCGGTACGCCAGACGGTGTGGTCAACGTGAATATTGGCGATGTTGTTGAAACCGAGATCGACAGCATAGGCACTCTCATTAACACTCTGGTTGAAGCCTGAGTTCACAAACGCATTTGTAAAACTTAAACACAATAACGGGAGAAAAAACGCATGAGCCGTCCCTTCCACATTGCCAGCGCCCTCTTGGTGCTTACCACTACTTTCGCAAGCTTTGGTGCTGCCGCCCAAACGTATCCTAATCAACCCCTACGCTGGGTGGTGGGTTATCCTGCTGGCGGTGGCACCGACTTTCTCGCACGGACTACGGGTGCGCAACTATCTAAGCAGTTATCCCAACCTATTGTAGTCGACAACCGTCCAGGTGCGGGTGCCATCATCGCATCAGAATTCGTCGCACGGGCACGAGCAGATGGATACACCATTTTGTCTGCTGACAATGGCGTTCTGGTATACAACAGCGCGCTCTATAAGAAACTCAACTACGAACCACAAAAAGACTTTGCGCTGCTGGGCATGATGGGCCGCTCTCCGCTGGTCATTACCACGTCCCCCGCCTCGGGGCTGACTGACGCCACCGCACTGATGAACGAGCTGCGCAAGTCGCCGGACAAATATAGTATTGCCACAGCTGGCATAGGTAGTCCACACCATCTGGCGCTGGAACTGTTTCAGCGCGAAACCGGTATCTCGATGCTGCACATACCCTACAAAGGTGGTGCTCAGGCACTGCAAGACCTGATGGGTGGGCAAGTACCACTGATGATGCTGGACCTGCCTAGCGGTATCGGCGCAGTCAAGGCCGGCAAAGTCATACCGTTGCTGGCCATGTCGGGCGAACGTATTCCTCAGTTGCCTAACGTTCCGACCGCCAAAGAACTGGGCTTCGCCAATGTTGAGGCCTATACCTGGCAGGGACTGGCCGTACCTGCCGCCACACCAACAACAGTGCAGGAAAAGCTGAGCGCAGAATTACAGGAAGCGATGCGGGACCCCGAGGTGCGCCAAAAACTTTATGACTCGGGTTGGGAAGCCCGCCCCACCAACGCCCAGGACATGGTCTCGTACGTTAATAGCGAACGAAAAAAATGGCACGCATTGATTAAAAGCCGAAATATCAGCCTGGATTGAAACCGATAGACTTTATTAACGAGCACACTATGAAAATCGATCACCTGATCAACGGCAGGACAATTGCCGGTACTGACTACTTTGAAACCATTAATCCGGCCACGCAGGACGTGCTTGCGCAAGTCGCTTCTGGTGACCAGACACAGGTCAATGCAGCCGTTCAGGCAGCCAAAGACGCTTTCCCGGCGTGGGCAAGACTGCCCGCGACAGAGCGCGCGAAACTCATGCGCAAGCTGGGCGACCTGATTACAAAATACGTACCGGAGATTGCCCAGACCGAAACCAATGACACGGGCCAAACCATCAATCAGACCGGTAAACAACTGGTGCCCCGCTCTGCCGACAACTTCTACTACTTCGCCGAAATGTGCACGCGCGTGGACGGCCACACTTATCCAACACCGACACATCTGAACTACACCTTGTTTCATCCGGTAGGCGTCTGCGCGCTAATCTCCCCATGGAATGTGCCCTTCATGACATCCACCTGGAAGATTGCCCCCTGTCTGGCATTTGGTAATACGGCAGTATTGAAGATGAGCGAATTGTCGCCACTGACGGCATCTCGCCTTGGGGAACTTGCCCTTGAAGCCGGCATTCCCGCAGGAGTACTCAATATTGTGCATGGCTACGGCAAAGAAGCGGGTGAACCACTGTGCAGTCACCCCGATGTACGAGCCGTGTCGTTCACTGGTTCCACAGCCACGGGGAACCGAATCGTGCAGGCATCGGGCCTGAAGAAATTCAGCATGGAGCTGGGGGGTAAAAGTCCTTTTGTTATTTTTGACGATGCCGATCTGGATCGTGCACTGGACGCTGCCGTATTCATGATCTTCTCCAATAACGGCGAACGCTGCACTGCTGGCAGCAGGATTCTGGTGCAACAAAACATCTACGCAGATTTTGTAGAGAAATTCGTCGCGCGCGCCAAACGCATCACGGTCGGTGACCCGCTGGACGAAAACATTATTGTCGGCCCGATGATCTCTCCAGGTCATCTGAATAAAGTGCGCAGCTATATTGAACTGGGCCAGAAAGAAGGCGCCACCCTGCTATGTGGTGGTTTGGATACGCCTGAAGTATCCGATCGTGTGAAAAAAGGCAACTTCGTGTTGCCCACTGTTTTCGCTGATGTGGACAATCGCATGAAAATTGCTCAGGACGAAATCTTTGGCCCTGTAGCCAGCCTGATTCCCTTCAAGGATGAAGCCGACGCCATCCGTATCGCCAATGACATCGCCTATGGCCTGTCCAGTTATGTATGGACCGAAAATATCGGTAAGGCGCATCGGGTGGCGGCAGCCATTGAAGCAGGGATGTGCTTCGTCAATAGTCAGAATGTGCGGGACCTGCGCCAGCCGTTTGGGGGGTCCAAAGCCTCCGGCGTGGGACGTGAAGGCGGTACCTGGAGCTACGAGGTATTTCTGGAGCCCAAAAATATTGCCGTATCAATGGGTTCACATCACATTCCTCATTGGGGCAAATAACAAAAAAAATCAATAGCACGCTGCCATGTCCCCTTATATTGGAGCAAGGCAGCGCCAATACCTTAAACGGAGACTTTCATGCAACGTCGTCAATTTCTACAGGCCTGCTCAGCCGCAGCGTTCTTATCCGCAAGCCGTTCCGGCCTGGCCCAGTCCGGATCGTGGCCGGAAAAACCCATACGCATTGTCGTCCCATTTACACCTGGCGGCACCACGGATATGGTGGCACGCCTGATCAGTACGGAATTAGCCCGACAGTTCGACCAGAGTGTTATCGTCGAAAATAAACCCGGCGCCGGCACCGTGATCGGTGTTGACTCAGTCGTCAAGCAGCCTGCCGACGGATACCGTTTCGTCTGCGTCGCCAACAGCTTTACAGCGAATAAAACACTGATCAAAACACTGCCTTACGATACCACCGGAGATTTGCAACCGGTTGCTCTCATGGGGCTTTCCGAGCATGTGCTCGCCGCTCACCCTGATACTGGCCTGAAAAACCTGGACGATCTCGGAAAAGCGGCCCGGGCAAAACCCGGTTCGCTGACTTACGCATCATTTGGCAATGGTACGTCAGCCCATTTGTCGGGCGCGCTACTGTGCCAGATGATGGGTATTGACATGGTTCACGTCCCATACAAAGGTCAGGGGCCGGCACTGGTCGATTTACTGGGCGGCCAGGTGAATGTGATGTTCGGTAACTGGTCGGAGTTTCGCAGTCATATCGAAAATGGCAAGCTGGTCGCGCTTGGCATGGCCACGCGCGAACGCTCACGCTTCGCACCCAATGTACCGACCCTGGCCGAACAAGGCGTTACGCTGGAATCGAACTCCTGGCAGGGACTGCTGGCCCGCACTGGCACGCCCGATGAGATCGTGCAGCGCCTTAACGCTGAAGTCAACAAGGCACTGTCTGCGCCGAACGTGGTCGAAGTGTTTGCCAAAAGCGGCGTCGTATCGCAAGCAGGATCGGTCGCGCAGTTTACCGAATTTGTAAACAGCGAAATAGCAAAATACAGCGACATCATCCGTCGCGCAAACATTAGCATGGGTTAAGTGTGCGCTACATCGATAGCACATGCATGTTTTTATAAGGAATCGCCATGGGAAAAATTGCACTTGCCGCCAAAATTACGCACGTTCCCTCCCTGTATCTGAGTGAACAGGATGGACCACGAAAAGGCACACGGCAGGACGCTATTGACGGTCTGCGGGAAATCGGCAGGCGTTGCCGTGACTTGGGTGTGGATACCATCGTGGTATTCGACACGCACTGGCTGGTCAACGCTGACTACCACATCAATTGCGCCCCGCATTTCAAAGGCTTATATACCAGCAACGAGTTGCCACATTTTATCAGCAATATGGATTATGAATTTCCAGGTAATCCACAGCTGGGCAGGCTCCTGGCTCAGGCTGCCAACCAACTGGGAGTAACTACTCAGGCGCATGATGCAACCTCACTGGGGCCAGAATACGGCACGCTCGTGCCGATGCGGTATATGAATGACGACGGACATTTTAAAGTCATCTCGGTCTCTGCCTTATGCATGGCACATTATCTGAACGATAGTGCCCGTCTGGGCTGGGCAATCCGCCGCGCCATTGACGACGAGTATGACGGCACCGTCGCGATTCTGGCCAGCGGATCGCTATCTCACCGCTTCGCCCAAAATGGTCAGGCGCCCGATTTTGCTTTCAAAATATGGAGCCCGTTTCTGGAACAACTGGACCGCCAGGTCATACGCATGTGGCAAGCGGCCGAATGGGAGGCGTTTTGCGGCATGTTGCCCGAATATGCATCCAAAGGACACGGTGAAGGGTTTATGCACGACACTGCAATGCTGCTAGGCGCACTGGGCTGGTCTGCCTACGATGGTCAGGCTGAAGTCCTTACCCCCTATTTCGCCGCCTCCGGCACCGGGCAGCTGAACGCAGTCTTTCCTGTGACGCCGCAGGATGGTCGCGCCATCCCCACCGCACAAGCCAGCGCCGATCACTCGGGCCTCGCACTGACCAGCCGACTCTGACCAGGAACTTTTCACCATGCCCCACGTTGTTATTCTCTACACCGGTAACCTGGAAACGCTCACCGACATGAGCGTCTTGTGCCGCAATCTGGCTGACACGATGTTGACCATCCGCTCCGAGGACGGCAAGCCGGTCTTCCCCACTGGAGGCACGCGCGTTTTTGCCTATCCTGCGCAGCACTATGCCGTTTCCGATGGCGGATCTGCGGGACTCGCCGCTGGCGGCGATGGTGATTACGGCTTCATTTACATCAATCTGCGCATGGGCTCGGGACGCTCCGACGCCGTCAAGAAGGCGGCAGGAGACGCCTTGTTAAGCTGCGCCCAATCACATCTGGAATCGCTATTCTCTACACCTGGCAAACACCTGGGGCTGACGGTGCAGATCGATGAAGCCCCTGGCCAGGTCTACGACGGCAAACACAGCACCCTGCACCCCCTCTTTACCAGGAATTAATAACTCATGTTTTCCGCCGAACTTTTAAGCCAACTCGCACAGGAACTCGACGAAAGCGAGAAGTCACGCCAGCAGATCGAACACTTTTCCAAGCGCTATCCTGGCATGACCATCGAAGATGGTTATCGCGTCTCGCGCGAATGGGTACGCATGCAGATCGCCGCCGGCCGCAAAGTCATCGGCCACAAAATCGGCCTGACCTCGCGCGCTATGCAAATATCCAGTCAAATCGACGAACCCGATTACGGCACACTGCTTGACTCCATGCTGTTCACCTGTACACCCGGGGAAGTGCTGACGCTGCCCACGCTACAGTTCATCGCGCCGCGTGTCGAAGTGGAACTGGCGTTCGTGCTTAAGTCGCCCCTGGCCGGGCCAGGCCTGCCGGGTGGCAAAGAGGTCACCGTCGACGATGTATTGAATGCAACCGAGTATGTAACGCCCGCCATCGAGATCATCGATTCGCGCATCGAGCAGTTCGATCGCCACAGCAAAGTCATGCGCAAGGTCTTCGACACCATCAGCGACAACGCCGCCAATGCGGGCATCGTCGTTGGCGGTCACCGCGCTGACCCGCTGACACTGGACCTGCCCTGGTGCGGCGCTATCCTGCGGCAGAACGGCATCGTGGAGGAAACCGGCCTTGCTGCCGGCGTGCAAGGCCATCCGGCGATCGGCGTGGCGTGGCTGGCCAACAAACTTGCCCCCTGGGGCGTATCGCTGGCCGCCGGGGAAATCATCCTCGCAGGCTCATTCACGCGCCCGGTCGCCGCAAAATCAGGCGACCTGTTCGAGGCCGACTACGGCCCGCTGGGCACACTGCAGTTTCGCTTTAACTAAATAAAAGATACTAACTGGACAACAGATAGATACTACCTGGACAGATACAACCGGAATTTTTCATGTCTTTACCACTACGTGATTCAACCCTGCTAAAAACCCAATGCCTGGTCGATGGCAACTGGCTCTCGGCTGCCGACGGCAAAACCATTGCAGTCAACAATCCCGCCACCGCTGCGCTGATCGCCCACGTCCCGATGCTCGGTCAGAGCGAGACCGAAACGGCTATCTCCGCTGCCGCACGAGCCTTCACCAGTTGGAAAGCTCGCACTGCAGAGCAACGCGCTGCTATTCTGAGCAAGTGGTTTGAACTGGTAATGCACCACCAGGAAGATCTGGCGCTGATCATGACCGCCGAACAAGGCAAACCGCTGACCGAAGCGCGTGGCGAAATTGCCTATGCCGCCTCCTATATACAATGGTTTGCCGAAGAAGCGCGCCGCGTCCATGGCTCAACGGTTCCTTCACCCTGGACTGACAAGCGGATTGTCGTTACCAAAGAACCTGTCGGCGTCTGCGCTGCAATCACGCCCTGGAACTTCCCGGCTGCCATGATTACACGCAAAGTCGCACCGGCCCTAGCTGCGGGTTGCACCGTCATCGTAAAGCCCGCACAACAGACACCACTTTCTGCCCTGGCCCTGGCCGAACTGGCGCAGCGCGCCGGCGTACCGGCAGGCGTATTCAGCGTACTTACCGGATCATCACGTGCCATCGGCGGCGTCCTTACCGCCAGTCCCGTCGTGCGTAAACTGACATTCACGGGTTCTACCGAAGTCGGTCGTGTGCTGGCCGAACAGTGCGCTCCGACATTGAAAAAAATGTCGCTGGAACTGGGCGGTAACGCACCTTTTATCGTCTTCGACGACGCCGATCTGGACGCTGCCATTGAGGGCGTCATGGCGTCCAAGTATCGCAATACCGGCCAGACCTGCGTCTGCGCCAACCGCCTGCTGGTACAGGATGGCGTATATGATACCTTTATTGCGAAACTCACCACAGCAGTGGCCGCCCTCAAAGTTGGCAATGGTGCAGAAGACGGTGTGACGCAAGGACCACTCATCGACGAAGCCGCCGTCGATAAAGTCGAAGAACTGGTGCAGGATGCGCTGGGCAAAGGCGCACAACTGATTACCGGCGGCAGGCGCAGCAGCCTGGGCTATAGCTTTTACGAACCCACAATTCTCGGCAATGCCTTGCCCGGCATGCGGATTGCCAAAGAAGAAGTTTTCGGCCCGGTCGCACCGCTATTCCGCTTCAAAACCGAAGAAGAAGCGATTCATATGGCCAACGATACGGAGTTCGGACTGGCTGCTTATTTCTACGCGCGCGATCTGGGACGCGTGTGGCGTGTCGGCGAAGCGCTCGAATATGGCATGGTCGGTATTAACAGCGGCATTATCAGCACCGCGGTCGCCCCTTTTGGCGGCGTCAAACAATCGGGCATCGGCCGCGAAGGCGGCGCAGCCGGCATCGAAGAATATGTGGATACCAAGTATCTGTGTATGGGCATTTAAAAAGGAAAGAATATGACAATGGCAACGCCAACTAACCGATTCAAGACCGCCCTGGCGCAGAAACAGGCGCAAATCGGCTTATGGGTCAGCCTGGGCAGCCCGTATTCTGCCGAGATATGCGCCGGTGCAGGATTCGACTGGCTGCTGATCGATGGCGAACACGGTCCCAACGATACTCTCACCTTGCTCGCGCAGTTACAGGCAGTGGCCCCCTATTCGGCCTCTCACCCCGTCGCTCGTGTCCCCATGGGTCATGGCGAAATCGGCGAAATGCTGATCAAGCAATATCTGGATATAGGCGTACAAACGCTGCTGCTGCCGATGGTAGACACAGCCGAGCAGGCCGCCCGTATCGTGCGGGCAACACGCTATCCCCAAAACGACGGCAAGGGTGGTATTCGCGGCATGGGCGGCGCGCGCGCCTCGGCATGGGGACGCCGCGCCAACTATTATCAGGAAGCCAATGCCCAGATTTGCGTACTGGTCCAGGTGGAATCGCTGGAAGGACTAAAAAATCTGGATGCCATCGCCACCACGGAAGGCGTAGACGGCGTGTTTATTGGCCCCGCTGACCTGTCGGCAGCCATGAGCCATGTCGGCGATCCTGGTCATCCCGAAGTTCAGGCTGCGATCAGCGACGCGATAGGCCGGATTCACAAAGCAGGCAAGGCTTCGGGCATTCTCACGCCCAATGAAAATCTTGCACGACAGTACCTGGAACAGGGCTGCAGTTTTGTCGCCGTGGGCCTGGACACCAGCCTGCTGGTACAGGCCACCAGTCAGCTCGCCAGCCGTTTCAAGAATACGACAGCGGTCGCTCAGGGTAGTACCTATTAGCTACCGAAAGGAAACGTGCAGCCAACGCACTGAATTGGCTTCACCACCAGTCTGGCGCGTCGCACTAAACCGGACTGGCGTACAATCGGGTGTTCCCCTATTTCTATGACAATATTGATCACTCAAGCCATGTCCGAATCTATGCGTTCTTTTTCGCGCTCCCTCCCGATGGCTCTCCTGAAGGCCCGCGAATCAGTCATGATGCGCTTTCGGCCTATGCTGCGGATGCATAATCTGACAGAACAACAGTGGCGTGTCTTGCGTGCCATGTCGGCCGCCGAATCCAGTTTGCGCCCGATGGACCTGGCACAGATGACTTTTATCAGCATGCCCAGCTTATCGCGCCTGCTTAAGACACTTGAAGCCAAAGAACTGATCACTCGCGGCCGTCTCGCAGATGATCTGCGCGGATCCGAATTCGGTCTGACCGATGCAGGCTGCGATATCGTAGAAGAAATCGCACCACATTCAGAAGAGACGTATGCACAGATTGAGAAAATGCTGGGGCATGCGGAACTGGAGCAGCTTTACCGCTTACTTGAGCAAGTTGAGCAAAGGCTTGGCGTACCATCGGAAACGGCGCCTGACGAATAATTCTACAGATCGCACAATTCGATCCTGTTGAGCTTATTGACCATGCAAGCCGTTTACTGTGAACGTAACTTCAGCCTTCTATATATTCGCAATCATCCCGCCATCAACGCGCAACACCGAACCGGTCAGATAAGACGCGCGCGTGCTGGCAAGAAAGGTCACCACATCCGCATATTCCTGAGGATTGCCGTAGCGGCCAAGCGCGATGGTATTGGCGCTCTCGTCCGACACATCTTCAATTGGCCGGCCTTCCCTTTTAGCTTTCTGTTCGTCCAGAAATTTTGTTCTGCCCGTGGCGATCCTGCCGGGAACAACGACATTGCACGTAACGCCCTCTTTTCCTACTTCACGCGATAAGGTCTTGGACCATCCAAGCAGACTGACCCGTAACGCATTCGATAAGCCGAGATTCGGGATGGGCGCAATCACCCCCGAAGACGAACTCGTTATAATTCTGCCAAATTGACGCGCTCGCATTTGCGGCAACACTCTGTCCGCAATGGCAATAACTGAGAGAACCATGCTTTGGAAATGTTTGTTCCATACGTCCTGCGTTTGGTACGCGACAGGAGTCGGCGGTGGTCCACCGGTATTATTCACCAGAATATCCACGGGCCCCAGCTCTTTCTCAATTTGGCTAATATGAGCGTCGATGACAGATAAGTCGTTCAAATCCCATTGCAAAGCCCGGGCACGCTTGTTGTTATCACGGATGGATGCCGCCACTGATTCTGCCGCATCAAAATTAATATCAGCCAAGACAACATCCGCTCCCTCGCTTGCCAGCGTTTGTGCAATCGCGCTGCCCAATCCACCGCCCGCACCAAACACCAATGCCACTTTTCCCGACAATCCCAAATCCATTCTGATATCTCCTTAATTGGTAGGTTAAATAAGTTTTCCGGGGTTCATGATCTGATGTGGATCCAGGGACTGCTTAATGCACATCATTAAATCCAGTTCCACTGCCGATTTATAATGCCGCAACTCATCCCTGCGTAGCTGTCCGACACCGTGTTCTGCACTGATGCTGCCGTTGGCTTGATGGACCAGATCATGCACCACGCGATTCAGGCTTGCAGTATTCCGCGTCATGGTCGCGTAATCGGTTTCGGCCGGCATCAATACATTGAAATGCAGATTCCCATCGCCGATATGACCGAAGTTAATAATCCTGGCATTACTTTGCTCTTTACCAATAGCCGCCGTCGCTGCACTCACAAAATCCGATATTGCAGAAATGGGCAGTGCAATATCGTGCTTGATCGTTTTTCCAGCACGCACTTGCGCCTGCGATATGCCCTCACGTATTTTCCAGAAGTTCTGCCTCTGTCTGAGACTGGCGCTGATCACCGCATCGCTTATATCGCCATTGTCCAACGCCTCCTCAAGAGTCGACTCAAGCATATTAGCCAGCCCTTCCTGATTCATATCGGCAAGTTCGATTAATGCATGTACCGGATGATCCGACGTTAATGGGTACGACACATCAGTGACATGTTGCAATACGAGCGCCACTGACTCATGCGTCATCATTTCAAACGCGCACAATCGTTCCCCGCATCGACTACGACAAGCGTCGATGAGACGAACTAGAGACTGAATATCTTTTGCGCCCACCCATGCTGTTGATCGAGCAGTCGGCAAAGGGTGCAGCTTAAGCACCGCAGCCGTAATAACGCCCAATGTGCCCTCAGAGCCAATGAACAAATCCCGCAAATCGTAGCCGGTATTGTCTTTCCTAAGTGCTCTTAAACCGTTCCAGATTCGACCGTCCGGCAACACAACTTCAATTCCCAACGTTAACTCTCTGGTATTGCCATAGCGTAAGACCGCCACCCCTCCGGCATTGGTCGCAAGATTTCCGCCAATCGTGCAACTTCCTTCAGAGCCAAGACTGAGCGGAAAAAAACGATTATTCCTCTCTGCCTCTTCCTGAATATGCGCGAGTAAAACGCCAGACTCGACCGTTATCGTATTGTTAAAACTATCTACCTCTCTGATCGTATTCATACGCGTCATACTTAGCACCACCTGAGCACCACTATCGTCTGGTGTTGCTCCACCACTCATGCCCGTGTTGCCGCCCTGCACGACAACCGGCGTACGATTCGCATGGCAAATTCGCATCACTTCAGCGGTTTGCTGAGTATTCGCAGGCCTGACAACGAGACTGCTATGGCCACTCCATTTGTTTAACCAGTCAATCTCATAGGCCCTTTTATCGCTTTCCCCGGTGATTACGCCTTCGGTTCCCACAACTTGGAGTAGCTGCGCTATCAAATTACTTTTACTCTGTATGCCAAAATCCAACATAGACATTTACCATCCCATTCTTAATCGAGCAAGCGCCATTGATACCGCTGCCTGCGTTGGCTCCACCACGGGCAGTCCTATTGCCTGTTCAACTGAATCACGATAGGCCGCCATTCCGGCGCAGCCCATCACGAGTACATCTGCGCCACATTCCTCTTTCAAACGTCGGCCGGACTCGATCATGGCCTTGATCGTCTCACTGGCTTCAGACAAGGCAGCAACAGAACGGTCTATTGAAACCTCACCGACTACACGCTGTGAAATTCCCATTGCCCCCCAGGCCCGGTAATGCCTTGGAATCGACTCGGGTACCATGGCAATGACGCCCACTCGCTGACCTATCGACAAGGAAGTCAACATCGCGCATTCGCTAATACCCAGGCTCAAGGTCCCCTTGATCTCGCGCAGCGCGTGTAACCCGGGATCGCTAAAGCACGCGGTAATAAACCCTGCAGCTTCATCCAAATGTTCCTCTGCGAAACGTCTGACATGTACTGCAGCCATGTCAACATCACTCTGAGACTGTAT
Organism: Advenella mimigardefordensis DPN7; assembly: GCF_000521505.1. Classification (GTDB taxonomy): domain Bacteria; phylum Pseudomonadota; class Gammaproteobacteria; order Burkholderiales; family Burkholderiaceae_B; genus Advenella; species Advenella mimigardefordensis. The sequence continues at coordinate 1,997,007 of NZ_CP003915.1, read as the reverse complement.
TGCTGCGGGCCCTGCGCTCAGGGTAATACATTGAATCCTGGGCAGATCTGCGTGGCGTAATGGTGTTAACGCGGCATCCATGACTTGCGTCACATTTCGATTGCAATTCGGATTTATGACAAAAAGCGTTTTCGGCATTTCAGCCCCTCATTCAATTGACCCACGATTAATTACGCCAGTTCGAAGTCCAGACGAGAAATTAACGCACTTAGCTCGTCCAGATCCTTTGCGTCCAATACCGGACCAGGGCGACGAACAAATGCCGATTTGATAGCGCCTCGTCGACGCAATGTCTCTTTTCGCAGTGCCAGACCAATTCCATATTGAAATTCGTGACGCAACAAAGGCAAATAGATATTGAATAAGTCTTCGGCCTCCTTGGGCTTACCCGCATCGAAAAGATCACAAACCTGAACCAGCATTTCTGGGTAGGCAAAGCCAGTCATTGCACCATCTGCGCCGCGCAGCATTTCCTGTGGAAGAAACAAGCCACCGTTGCCGACCAGAATGCTGATCCGACGCCGATTGCTCGCTTTGCTTTGTTCCCTGATTTGACTCAGTTTTCGCATACCCGGAAAATCCTCGTGCTTGAGCATAACCACCTGCGAAAAATCGTCGGTCAACTGATTGATCACATTGACTGACATATGCACCCCAGTTGCCTGGGGAAAGTCCTGCAGGCAAATCGGAATCTCTTTGCCAAGCAAATTGGCCACAGTTGTAAAATACCCGTACACCTGCTCGTCCAATTTCAGATTTGATATTGGCGCCACCATCACCCCTGCCGCACCCAATGACATTGCCTCTTTGGACAGTCTTTCCAAGCGCAGATTGGAAGCACTACTTACACCGACAGTGACCGGCACCCGCCCATTCACGCGTTTTAAAAAGCGCTCCATCACCAATGTGGTTTCTGATTCACTTAGCTTTGGTGCCTCGCCCATCATGCCAAGAACGGTCATGCCTGAAACACCTTTTTCCAGATAGAATTCGGTCAGACTATCAATACTTTCCAGATCCACTTCACCGCTATCTGTAAATGGTGTCGCTGCGATCACAAATACGCCGCGGGATTGTTCATTCATAATCGGTTGATTGGTTTTCATGCTAATGATTTCCTGCAAATAATAGAATTAATAATATTGAAGTGCCGTAGGCATATGAATATTCTTTCTCGATTCAAACGGGCCGAACATCTATATTCATTGACCACGCTTATGCTCCAGCCGACCGAGCCATCTTGTTAGCGGCCACAGTAGGGCCAAATACATCAGCGCTGCCAGCATCACCGGAGACGGGTTATACACAATAGATTGTGCGTCCCTGGCAGCTCTTAACAGCTCTGGCAAAGCAACCACACTTGCAATCGTGGTCAACTTGACGACCTCTATGCTGTTGCCAATGAGATCGGGAAGCACATTGCGAACCGCCTGCGGAATGACAACATATAAAAGTGCTTTGCGTTTGTTCAACCCTGTTGAGCGGGCCGCTTCCATTTGTCCTTTTGAAACACCTTCCAGACCGGCCCTGAACACTTCGGCGTAATAGCTGGCATTATTCAACCCGAATGCAATCACAACAGCAGTCAGCTTGTTCAACTCAATGCCCAGAAACGGCCAGCCAAAATAGACAAGTATCAGCAAAACCAGCGGGGGGAATGCCCGGAAGAAGTCAACGTAGACGATGATCAGCCAATACACCAATCGGCTATTTTTCTGAGTCATACCAATGGCGAGTATTAATCCTGAGATGGCACCAATGGGAATCACGATTGCCGATAGCCATATCGTTGTCCATAAGCCATTGAGAAGGAAAGGAAAAACCTCGCCATATACTTGCAAATTAAAGAAACCCTGAATGAAATTTTCCATTGCCATCTCTCAGTTTTGAATCCAGCGCCGTTCCAGCCACCGTGAAAAGATGACGAGGGGAAGAAAAATAGCGACATACGCGAATGCAGCCATCATGAGGGGTGTTGGATTGCCCGAATAGCTGCTTGCGCCCTGTGCGTTATTCAGTATCTCATTGAGTGAAACAACAGATCCCAGCGCCGTATTCTTGGTGATCGAAATGACGCGATTCGTCAGTGGTGGAATCGCCCTGCGGATCCCTTGTGGCAGGATGACCCATCGCATTGTCTGCCACCATTTCATGCCGGTAGAGCGCGCCGCTTCCATCTGCCCTTTTGGCAGGGAGGTGATCCCAGCCCAGACACTTTCCTCGGCATAAGCCGCCAGCACCAGAGACAACGAAATCCATGTCACTGCAAAAGCTGACAATGGCACACCCACTTCCGATAGTCCGAAATAAAGGATAATCAACAGGACCAATGGCGGCAAGGAACGCATAATGTCGGCAAACGCCACGATCAACAGTGACAAAGGGCGACAGCCGAGCGAACGCACAATGGCCAATAGGGTACCCAGCACGATTCCTGTCACAATGACAGCGAGACCTGCTGAAAGGGTAATCAACGTACCTTTACCAATGACGTCGGCATACTGCCGTGCAACATCGATATTAAAAAACGTGAATAGGAAACCAGTTGCCGCGTCCATTACTGTCTCATCCTGTTTGCATAACGAGCCAGAAATGCCTGTGTACGGCCCTCACGTGGTCGCTCAAAGATGTCAGCAGCTGTCCCGCTTTCAACAACGACACCTTCGTCCATAAAGATCACTTTATCGGCCGCAGCATGGGCGAATGCCATCTCATGCGTGACGACCACCATCGTCATTCCGCGCTTTCGCAAATCACACATTACATTGAGAACATCATCAACCAGTTCCGGATCCAGTGCACTGGTTGGCTCGTCAAATAAAATGATCCTGGGTTTTAGCGCCACTGCTCGCGCAATCGCTACCCGTTGTTGTTGCCCGCCGGACAATTCACCCGGCTTTGACATTGCCTTGTTCTTCAGTCCCACCTGGTCCAGAGCCTGCATGGCGATGTCTTGCGCTTCATCCTTGCTCTTGTTCTGAACTTTCCGCAAGGCCAGTGTTACGTTATTCAACGCACTTAGATGCGGATAGAGATTGAACTGCTGAAACACCATACCAACATCCTGCCTCATGCGATTGATATCAATCTCTGGGTTCATCAGTTCATGTGATGCAGCGATTATATTTCCCGACGTTGGCGATTCAAGCAGGTTACAACAGCGTAACATCGTGCTCTTTCCCGATCCGGATGGACCAATAATGCACGCAAGCTCACCCTCTCGCACTTGAAGATTTACACCGCGCAATACGTCTGTATTACCATATTTTTTGCACAAGCCGCTAACGTCCAGAATCGTCGAATTCGTTTGCATGATATTCAGCCTTGAATGTGTATCAATTGATCCTGTCAGGAACATGTTGGCGTGACCGGCGTTGCGTCATAACCATCCATATCTGGAACGCCTGTGCCTGGGGTTATGTTGACAGCAGCGTTCGTTGCATCTGGTTCGAAGCCAAACCATTTCTGAGCCAGTTTTGCTACTGTTCCGTCTTTTTTCATGCATTTGAGTGCATTGGATACGCTAGTGCGACCCTCTTTATCATCTTTTCGGAACGCGAGCGCCCAGACCAGTCCTGTCTTGATTGTGTAGCTGGTTTTGAGTGCAGGATTCCTTTTTGCCGCCCAGGCAACAACCGTCGTACCTGCAAGGTTGTAGTCAGCACGCCCGGCCTGTATGGCCTGTACCGCATCCGCATTGGTGCCATATACGTCATAACGAAAGCCGTATTTACCTGCATTTTCTTTTGCCCAGCCTTCGTAATTGGAACCTTTGTTAACGGCAATGGTTTTTCCTTTTAGCTGTTCAAGATTCTCTATGGGAGCAGATTTTGCACTGCCTAGGAACGTGTAATCTGTATCCAGATAACCCTCTGTGAACAGCAGGGATTTGGAGCGCTCAGGCGTAACCGTAACGGGGGCAATCAAGAAATCATATCTTTTACTGTTAAGGCCTGGAACCAACCCTGAAAACTCTGCTGCCTCAACAACAATCTTACGTCCCAGGCGTTTCGCAATTTCCTCTCCCAGGTCAACATTAAAACCCTGTACGCCGCCGCCCAGTTTTGGCATGGCGTGTGGTGCAAATGTGGCATCGACCGCCGTTCTCAGCGGTGCGTCGTTTGCACACGACACGCCGGTGACACAAAAAGACAGCGCGCAAACAGCAACACCGCGACGAAATAGTGCATCCAATTTGTACATCTCAATCTCCAATACGATTAGTTACTGCTAAGCACACCCGGCTGGAAAAACAGCCGATTTATTTTTTGAACGTCTCCAGCTGAGTCAGGCGGCGGAACAGATTTCTGCCTGGAGAAGTACCAGTTCGCTGTACCACTGGAGCTGGCCGATCTCGCGCAATAAATTGCCCACTGCCACGCTCTACCTGCAGCGTATTGTCTTTCACGACACAGCGTCCGCGGCTATACACCTGTACGGGCCAGCCTTGTAAAGTACGGCCTTCATAAGGGGTGTACCCCACGTTGTCATGCAGTTTGCTGGCTGCGACTTGAGCCTTGTGCTCCGGATCCCACAGCACCAGATCGGCATCCAGTCCTATTTGAATACTGCCTTTTCTTGAAGCCATGCCATACATATGCGCGTGGTTAGTCGAGGTCAATGCAACGAATTCCTCAATCGTCAACCGCCCTTTCATCACTCCTTCCGAGAACAACAACGGTAGTCGCAATTCAACACCCGGAACACCGTTGGCCATTTCTTTAAAGCTGGTCTGTTCACCTTTAGGCAACTTACCCGATCCGTCAAAGCGATAAGGCGCATGGTCAGAAGAATACACCGCCAATGTCCCATCCTTGAGACCCTGCCAGATCGCCTCCTGAGACCGCACATCACCAGGCGGAGGACTGCAGCAGAATTTCGCACCCTCCATCCCGTCACGATCGATATCTTCAGCCTGCAGAAACAAATACTGAGGACAGCTTTCTGCATACACCGAGGCACCCAGATTCCGGGCCTGACGTATGATCTCAACGGTTTCGCTGCCCGCCACGTGAACGATGAGCACCGGAACATCAACAAGACGCGACAGTGTGATAGCCCGGTGCGTTGCCTCTGATTCGGCCAGGGCATCATGAGCGATTGCATGATATTTCGGCGCTATATGGCCGTTTTCCAGGAGCCTTCGCGCAATCCAGCGGATCATGTCGTGATTCTCTGCATGCAGCATCACCATCGCACCGTGCTCTCCGGCGACAGCCAATACATCCAGCAACTGGCAATCGTCCAGTTTGAGTGCGTCATAGGTCATATACACTTTTAACGAGGTAACCCCGTCGCGGATCACATCAGGAAGGTCCCGGCTCAATGTTTCTTCGTCCGGATTGGTCAGGATCAAATGAAACCCATAGTCAATCACCGCTTTTTCCTGTGCCCGACGTGTGTAATCTTCCAGAACGTCCTTTACCCGATCCTTGCGGTGCTGAGCAGCGAAAGAAAGAATGCTTGTCGTGCCGCCAAACGCCGCCGAGACTGTGCCCGAATAAAAATCATCAGCGCACATGACCCCCATGCCAGACAGCTGTTCGATATGAGTATGACTGTCAATCCCGCCTGGCAAGACCCACAGTCCTGTTGCATCAACGTCCTTCGCTCCTTTGGGCAGATTCTTTGCGATCGCTGTAATCACCCCGTTTTTTATCCCTATGTCGGCGTGGAATGTGTTATCCGCATTACTGATTCTTCCATTGCGAATCGTCAGATCGAAGCTGTCTTCGGTTGGCGAAATGGCGGGGGTCTTGTCTGTCATCACTTCAAACTCGAAAAAGGTTTATGTGTGATTATTATGGTGTCTGTTATTTCAGCTGCCTATTGATATTTCAATTGTTATACTTAACATCATGTTAATCATTCCAATAAAACCATTTATGGACATAACTAGGGAATTCCCTTAATTCCCTCTATTGGTGCGGTGCATGCACTGGTTTCAATAATTGTGCACCGCAATAGTGATTAACTTAATGTTTTAAAATGGGCAGACAGATGGAATTGAACTTGCGACAAATTGAAGTATTCCGGGCGGTGATGATTACCGGCTCGATCAGAGGCGCATCAGAACTGCTACATGTCTCGCAGCCCGCAGTAAGCCGCATGCTTTCTCATCTGGAAAGTCGCATTGGTTTCCCATTGTTTGAACGGATAAAAGGCCGACTGCACGCGACCGTTGAAGCCAAAAAACTTTTTCATCAAGTGGAAACGGTCTACGATGGTGTGCAACGCGTCAATGAAATGGCACGTGAACTACGCGAGAATCAGGAAGGTATCCTGAATTTGATTGCCACACCCAGTCTTGGTCAGATGCTGATTCCGGCGGTCATTACCAAATACAGGGAAAATCATCCCAATGTTAAATTAACCTTTCGCTATCTTACGCATCTTCCACTTACTGAACGATTGCTAAAACGACAGGCAGATCTGGCCATTACGATTCTTCCAATGTCTCACCCGAATCTGGAGCAGGATGAAATCGGTCACGCTGAGATGGTTTGTGTTCTCCCGTACAACCACCCTCTTTCTCGCCGCGCCACCCTGGATATAGCCGACTTACTTCCCCATCCGCTGATTTCCTATGACAGGGAATCGTCATTTGGACAAATGGTACAGGAGATGTTTCAAAAAGAGGGCCATGTCGTGCGCCCCGTTGTGGAAGTGGGCTCACCTCAAAATGCCTGCGCGCTGGTACAGGCCGGAGCCGGGCTAGCCCTGGTTGATCAGTTCTCTGCTCAAAGCTGGTCGGCACATCGCTTTGTGACGCGCCCTTTAAAGAACCCGCCCCGATTGACAGCGTATTTAGTGAGGATCAGCGATGAGCCCATCTCCCAATTATCTCAATCGTTCATAGATACGTTAAAGGCATTTATGAAAGCGGAAGGATATGCAAATTAGCGGTGGATACAGCGTATCGTCGCCGGAGATACCAAACCAAGCACACCGATTCTTCAATAATACCTATGTGGAAAGAGCTGCGAAATCCACTTCCGCAGCTCTTTTCAAATCCATCTTTACTCAGAAATAGTGTGTCCTCAAATAAAATCAGGACGTGCCTGCTCTAACTCTCATGACTTTCTTAACCAATGGAATAAAGATCAATGAAGCTGTCGCCAGCAATAGCATAACTGAAATATAGCTTTCAAAGAAAATCGACGGATTTCCATCTGACATGATCAACGAACGCCTCACGCCCTGCTCCAATATCGGACCTAATACTAAACCCAAAAGTACGGGAACAGACGGGTAATGCAATTTTTTGAACACATAGCCAAGCACACCAAAAAACAATGCTACTCCAATATCAAAAATACTATTATTCAAACCATATACACCATAAAGAACGATCCCCGTCACAATAGGAAAAAGCACCTGTATAGGAATAAACACAATTGATGCCAACACCGGAACCAGTAAAATGGTCAGAACGAACAATATCAGGTTACCCGTATAGAACGTGCCTATAACCGGCCAAATGAAATCCGCATGCTGTTCAAATAACAACGGCCCAGGCTGTAATCCAAGCATCAAGAGACCACCAAGCATGATCGCTGTCGTTCCCGAGCCCGGGATTCCCAAAGTGAACAGAGGTATCATCGCCGAATACGAACATGCATTGTTCGCTGATTCAGGTGCAGCAACACCGCTGAGCGAACCTTTACCGAATTTCTCTGGATTCTTTGACATTTTTTTTGAAACGGAATAGGAAAAAATTGTTGATGCTGTCGCGCCTGCACCAGGCAATACACCAATAATAAATCCTACAACGGATCCCATAAGCCAGTCCTTCCAGGTAACGAGAATATCGTTGATCCGCGGCAAAAGCGAACGAAAAGTATATGAAGGCCGCTCTACTTGCTCAGTCTTTTCACTGATCGAAACAAAAATTTCGCCCAGACCGAATAAACCAATGGCAACAACAGCGAACTCTATGCCTTCAAGCAATTCAACCGTTCCGAAGTCGAACCTTGGCAATCCCGACACAATATCCAGGCCCATTGTTCCCAGCCATAGTCCAAGCCCCAACGCAACGAATCCTTTCCACACATCGTCGCCGCCTAGTGCAGTCGAAAACACCAGCGCCATGATCATCAAAGCCGTCATTTCTGGCGGACCAAATCTGACCGCAAACTCGGCAAAAGGCGCAGCAACCGCAGTGAAAAGCACGATTGCTATCATCCCGCCAATGAACGATGCAAAGATACTAATACCTAATGCACGGCCTGCTTCGCCACGCTGTGCAAGCGGATAGCCATCAAGCATTGTCATAAGCGAGGCTGACTCACCGGGGATTCCTAGTAAAATGGAAGTGACCGCTCCTCCGTACATGGCTCCATAATAAACCCCGGCCAATCCAGCTATCGCGGTCGCTGGTTCAAATTGTACAATTACGGGTAAAAGAATAGCTACGGCTGCCGCTGGACCCAATGCTGGCAGAACGCCAACAGCAAGACCAAGTACAACACCCAGGAACGTAGCCAGCAGCATATCTGCACCAAAGGCAGCCCAAAGCCCATTAATTAAAAGGTCAAAAGATTCCATTTTTTTCTCATAACGCCAAATTAGTTTTCCGGAAAAAACCACCCACCCGGAATAGGTGTTTCAAGCAATACAACGAATATTCCGTAGGCAAATAATGTGAATCCGCCCGCCACAAAGAAATGCGACATAAGCGTCTTCATTTGAGTTGGCCGCTTTATGATGGATGCCATAGAGAAGATGTAAAACGGCGTCAGGATCAGAAATCCAACGATTTCTACAATCAGCAAAAATATTGCAGTTGCAACGACCATCAGCAGAACAGTCTGCACTTCAGATGACCCTATTTTCCCATCTGGAACGCAGGTATTTCGCAGTTGGCGAAGAATGATGCCCGCTGCCGAAATTGTGAATATCAATCCGCTAATAAATGGAAAAAAGCCAGTGCCCATACCCGTTTCTGCGGTCAGCCCATAACTTATGGACGTACTCAACACATATAGACCCAGCACAAACACCATAACGGCAAAAATCAGTTCAAGGTACTTCAGTTTCATGTATGCCTCTCGCACCAATGGTCTGACACGAAGTACTATATTCGTGTCATGGAAAATTCACCCAGCTATTTTTTGCTTTGTGAGATGAATTCCTTGTACTGATTGACTATTTTTGGAAGCTCAGCCTCAAACTGTCTGGAATCAAGAAATACAGGAAAGGAATTGTTGCGCGTCAGATATTCTTCTTTCCACTCCTCGCTTTCTGCAACCGTCCTGAAGACGTTTTCCCAGAAACTGACAACGTCGTCTGCAACGTCGGCTGGCATCATAAAGCCACGATACAACTGTAGCTCTATATCGACCCCCTGTTCCTTCAGAGTCGGTACGTTTGGCAGTACGGCAAGTCTGGATGCAGAAGTCACGCCTAAAGGAATGACCCTGCCCGCCTGCACTTGGCTCATCACTTCTGACGCGTTTCCAAATTGGAGATCGATATGGTTTCCTAATAACGCTGTTGTTACCTCTCCGTCTCCGTTAAAAGGAACTGCTCGCAACTCCACGCCCAACTGCTTAGCAAGCTGTGCTCCCAGCATCGCCGGATCCGTGACAGCACCGGTATTGCCAACACGGATGGAGTCCATCTTCTTAATATCTTCGATGGATTTAATTGACGAGTCTTTATTTGCCACCAGAACAAATGGATCCGCGGCGATAGCAGCAACCAGTTTGAAGTCGTCATATCCTGTTGTCGTTCTTCCAAGCAATGGTGCAGTGAAGAAGGAAGTAGCAAGCGTTCCCAAATAGTACGGATTCTTCTTCTTTTTTGCGATAAAGTTGTATGCGATAGCGCCTCCGCCGCCAGGACGGTTCTCAATCAGCAGGCGCGAAGCGAGCAGATTTTTTTTCTGAATAATGTTGGCCACCGTACGTGCGAAGATATCGCTACCTCCTCCCGCCGACGACTGCACAATTAAGGTCACATTTTTGTCTGGATAGGAAGCAGCTGAAACCACAGCCGCATGCGCTGACAATATTGCTATTGCCGTCGCACCAACAATTTTTCCAAGTAACGTATACTTTCTCATGTCTCCTCCATGCTTTATACAAGCCCCATAGGCCGATGATTTTTAAATAAATACGAGTTTTGCTCTGGCCCACGGCCAGAGCAATCTATTATTACTACGACACTTTAAATTCCTGAATCAGGCCATCTTTCGGTTCGAGTCCCAAGCCTGGTTCCTGGGAAACATTCAAGTAGCCCTCATCTGGCTGTGGTACCTCCTTAAAGATCGCGTTATACGCCATCCATTTGTGAAAGTGGTACTCCACCAGTCCGCCATTGGCAACGCCTGCATGCAGCGCGATATTGTGTGGTCCGTTCCCATTACCATGGCCAAGCGCCACATTGAATGCCCGTGCCAGATTTGCCGAACGCAGGCCTGCCGTAAATCCACCGTCGTTATTTACGTTAGGCTGAAGAATGTCAATAGCACCCGCACAAAGCAAATCTTTGGCAGAGAATTTTTCGTTTTCCGCTGCAGCCACCCGAATACTCGTGCGGGATCTCAGATGCGCAAGATTAGCTGGCTCATTATAGTGAATTGGTTCTTCAATGAAACTAATGTCCAGCTCTTCACAAAGTGTGCACAGCTTAACTGCGTCTGGAAGGGACATACGTAGGTTTCCGTCCATCGACAACCTCACATTCGGCCCGACAGCCTCACGCATCGCCGCCATACGGTTGTAGTCATCATAAGGATCCGGGACAGCTTGTCGCCCAACCGTATTTTTGAGATGAGTCACTCCCAAGTCAGCCAAATGCTTTGCTTCTGCCGCAAGCTCTTTTGCAGTATAAACAGGAGCTCCATCATAGGCGGCACCATGGGTAACATATACGGGTACACGATCTCGCGCACCACCAAGCAGATGATGAACCGGTTTTCCTAGCGTTTTTCCCTTGATATCCCAACATGCAATATCAATCATGGCAAGCGCGCTAATGAGAGCCCGACCTAGCGGCCTTTCGTAGGTATGTCGGTCAAATAGCATTGGAATCCTCTCGGTACGAAAAGGATCCGCTCCCTGTTCAATTATGCGCGGTGCAATATATTTATTAATCAGATCCACCACCACATGATGGGTATAGCCACTGGTGGACCACCCAACAATACCATCGCTCGTCTCCACTTCCAGTAACAATGCGCCTTCCGTCTTCGGCAGGTCACGATAGGGAGGCGGAGTAATAGGAATATTCCTCAAATTATGTAACTCGATCCGCACGATCTTTTGTCGGCTTTCTAACACTTTTGTCTCATATAACATCGTCTGATTCAGCATACTGGCTCCTCTAATAATGAAAGTCAGTATAGATGAAAGGAGCCACATGAAAATTTGCTAATTCTTAGGGATTATGCAGTTTTGAGCATCAATAAATACAATAAGGAGTTAATTGGCGTAGGCAAGAATCAAATCGTATAAGCGCTGCGCGGCAGCTGACATTAACTGGCCCCGCGCACGAATTAAGGCAAAATGCCGCTGTAGCCGAGGATTGGTTATCACGAGCTTCTGCACGTTCTGCAAATTTGAAAGATCCGCAACAGATTCTGTTAGTAAAGAGACGCCCAGGCCTGCTTCTGCCAATGCAACAAGTGTTTGGCCCTGTATACATAAATACCGCATATTGAGTTCGAACCCGTGATCTTTTGCTGCGTGGCTGATAATCCTGTACAAAACTGTATTGGGATGAAAAGAAATGAGCGGGTATCGCGACAGCTCTTTGAGTTCAATCGTTTTGCGATTTGTGGTAGTCAGGACCCTGGGAACCAGCGCAAGCAATGGCTCAGACTGAATGAGCTGAAACTCCAGATTGTTGTCATGAATTTGCGGTCCAACGCCAAAGTCGGCTTCTCCAGACCGCACAGCCTCAAGGAGTTCCGCTGATTTATGCTCCTTTAGAATTACCTGGATACCGGAATAATCTTGCTGGAATCTTGACAATATAGCCGGCAGCCGGGTTGAAGCAAAGGCAGGAGAGCAGGCGATCGTCACCCTCCCCCTTTTCAAATCCGCCGCTTCAGCAACATGCAACAATCCCCATTCAAGCTCATGCATTGCTCGGCGGGCCTGTTTCAACAACAGCTCCCCTTCGGCGGTCAGGCGCAGGCTACGCGTGGTTCTGACAATAAGGGATACACCCAGTTGTTGCTCCAACATCTTGATTTGCATACTGATAGCAGATTGGGAGCGCCCTGCCTGTTCTGCAGCCTTCCTGAAGCTATTGTGTTCTGCTACAAGCAGAAAAGTGTGCATCAGCTTGAAATTGACACGAAGAGCAATATGGTTGGAGGTATCCATGTTAGGGAAGATGCATCAATGAAATAATTAATAAAGTTAGCGCCAGATAAACAGTGCCATATAGTAAACCGTGGCAAATAGTATGCCCATAAATCAGCTTGGTCTATGTCATGACAAAGTAGTACGCAACTTTAATTACATTTGCCGGGGAATACAAATGTTACCGGCTCTCATCGCCACCGGAAAACAGGATTTCTGCTGAGATACAGCAGATAGCTGTATCTCAGGCAGCATACTCCATTCTGTTTTATTGTTACCCTCGCCACGCCCGCTGCCGCCCCAGCACCGATTCCGCCGACTCCCCAACCAACTCACGATACACCGTCGGCGCAGTCGCGCCTTCAGTATTAATCATCAGCACGCGTGACTGCCGGTTCAACCCCATCTTCACCGCATCCTGTGATGCCGCTGCCAAATTCTGAAGTGCTGCCAACCCGGCAACCCCAGACTCCCCCGCAACCACCGGTATATCTGCGTCACTTCCACGGGAAAGGGTTTTCATCGCCTGAATCGCCGCAACATCGCTAATCGTCTGGAAAAAATCCACGCTTTTTTCTAAAAAGCGCCAGGCCAGCGGTGAGGCTTCGCCGCAAGCCAGCCCTGCCATCACAGAATCAACCGAACCCGTCGCTTTTGATGGTCGGCCGTGAACGGCACTCATATATAGGCAATTTGCCTGCTCCGGTTCCACGATGACAAACACCGGCCGATTGGTCCCATACACTTCCCAAAAATAACTGACGATGCCCGCTGCCAGGCCGCCCACACCGCCCTGTAGAAAGACATGTGTAAAGACGCATTTATCGGCACCCTCTTCTGCCGTCTGTTCTATGATTTCTTCAACCATCATACCGTAGCCTTGCATCACATCGCGCGGCACGGTCTCATAGCCTTCGTACGAGGTATCGGACACCACCCGCCAGTCATTTTCCCTGGCCAGTTGCGCAGCATGCTCAACCGATTCATCATAACCACCTTTGATTCGAATGATACGCGCACCGTAATGCGCAATTGCCTGTTCACGCTCATGGCTGACGTTGGCATGAAGAACAATGACGCACTGGCAGCCGATACTTTGGGCAGCCGCAGCGAGCGATCGACCATGATTTCCATCTGTCGCACTGATTGCCACGAAATCACCAAGCCTATCCTTGTACCTGCCAGCGATCAGCGCTTTGGGGTCAAAGCCGGCCTCGGGCATGGTGCTTACAATCAACCGCACAAGTGCAATGGACGCACCCAGCGCCTTGAAGCTGCCCAGTGGCGAACGGGTGGATTCGTCCTTCACGAACAATTGCGCAATGCCCAAGTGCTGCGCCAGATCCGGCAGACGCCACAGCGGTGTTGGTCCTGGGCTCAGTTGATCCCAGCCGGATAGCCAGTCGCGCGACTCGCGGGTACGCTCAACAGACAGGATATCTTTGAGGCTGGCTGGGTAAGCAGTTCGTGCCGCACGTGGGTTGGTGAATAACATTGATGATTCCTATTCTGTTTAGATAGCAACAGCGGGCATTTAGCCCGCCCATTATCCGAGTAATTGTTGCTCAGGCTACAATGTCCGGATACGAAACAATGCTAGCATCCTGCTTTTGCCTGTTTGATCGAAAATTGGCGTGTCAAATGCACAAACCGTGCAAATATTGAGCCTTCGTAGCAATGCCATTTACGCAACCATCCGCTAGCCGGACGTCACAAACAAGGCAGTTAAAAAGCGCGTTCGCAATGCGCCGGCTTGTGATCTCTCCTGAACATCATACAAAGGCATACCATGCAACTCGATTCCTTTGACCGAAAAATTCTCAACCTGCTGCAGATCAACAATAAAATGTCGCAGCGTGAGCTTGCCGATCAGGTGAATCTTTCGCCGTCCGCCGTCAACCGACGAATTGCAGCAATGGAAGCGGCGGGTGTGATACAACAGAACGTCAGTATTATTGACCCGGCCACGGTGGGCAGACCCATCACCATCATCGTTGAAGTGAAACTGGAAAGCGAACGCCTGGATCTGCTGGAAGCCTGCAAGAAACGCTTTGTAGCTTGTCCGCAGGTTCAGCAGGTTTATTATGTGACCGGCGATTTTGATTTTCTGATCATGATGACCGTCACAGACATGCACGAATATGAACGCCTGACGCAGGATCTGTTTCTGAGCGGCAATATTCGGCAGTTCAAAACGCATGTGGCGATGCAAAGCAATAAAAGGACATTTGCTATACCGCTGGATACGCAGTAGGCTGGCGGCAACTCGGCAACAGTCATCGAAACCATTACGTATCACGGTACACCGGCATAAAACACCCACCGTTCAGATGTAATATTGAAATAGCACCCTTTCTTTTGCTTACCAACAGGAGTCAACATGACACAAGCGCAGCAACCTGCAGTCAGCCGTTTTCCGGTACCCGAACTCAAAGACATGCCGGAAGATATTCAGGCACGCATTCTTGAGGTTCAGGAAAAGTCAGGCTTTATTCCAAATGTGTTTCTGACGCTGGCCCATCGGCCAGACGAGTTTCGTGCATTCTTCGCCTATCACGACGCCCTGATGGAAAAACCCGGCAATCTGACCAAGGCTGAGCGTGAAATGATCGTGGTCGCGACCAGCAGTCTTAACCAGTGCCAATATTGCGTGATCGCGCACGGTGCGATCCTGCGCATCCGCGCCAAAGACCCGCTGATTGCCGATCAAATCGCGACCAATTATCGTAAAGCTGATATTACCGATAGGCAGAAAGCGATGCTGGATTTCGCCGTCCTCGTCTCGCAAAAGGCGCAGGAAGTGGGTGAGGCTGACTTCGATACACTGAAACAGCACGGTTTTAGCGATGGGGACATTTGGGATATTGCCGGCATTTCGGCATTTTTCGGCATGTCTAACCGTCTGGCAAACGTCACCAGCATGCGTCCCAATGCCGAGTTTTACTCGCTGGGACGCTAAACAGAATCGGCCCCATTTGCCGCGGTAAGACCGTAAACGCAATTTTCTTGCATTTCAGGCATGCATATTGGGTTAAGTTTCTGATGCTTTTGACATATGATTCTGCTTAAGCACGATTAACGGCACAACACCATACGGCACCTGCGGGTGCTGACACACGGTATATGACAAGCACAACGGACTTCGCCAACGATATTCGCCTCAATGGCGCGGTTTTACTGGCACAACTGCAACAGCTGGGAAACATTGGCTGCGATACCGATTCGGGCGGTCGAACCAGAATCGCCTTAACCGACGATGAGAAAGCGGGTCGCGATCAGCTAGTTGCATGGATGCGGGAACTGGATCTGGACATCGGCATTGATCAGATCGGCAATATTTTCGGCACGCTGTTGCCCGCTACGCCAGAAGAAAAATCCCTGGCCCCACTGATGATCGGCTCGCATATTGACACCGTTAAAAATGCTGGTGCCCTGGACGGCTGCTATGGCGTGTTAAGCGGCCTGGCGGTGGTTCGCGCATTCCGCGAAGCAAATAAACAGCCCAATCGCCCGATCACCATTGCCGCCTTCACCAATGAGGAAGGCGTACGCTATCAACCCGATATGATGGGATCACTGGTTTGCGCCGGTGGCCTGTCCATCGACACCGCGCTGCAAACAATCGGCACCGATGGCACACGTCTTGGCGATGAACTCAAACGCATTGGTTACGCTGGAGATATCGCGCCCACCTCTGTCGTTCCCTATGAATACCTTGAACTGCATATTGAGCAAGGTCCGATTCTGGAAGCTGAAGCCAAGCAAATCGGCGTTGTGGAAAATCTGCAGGGCATTTCCTGGCAGAAAATCACAATACAGGGGAACGCCAATCATGCCGGTACAACGCCTATGCGCCTGCGCAATGACGCCGGCTGGGCGGCCGCATCGGTCATGACTTTCCTGCGGGAACTGGCCGCATCCAGCACAAACACCCTAGCCACGGTGGGTTCGCTCAAACTGGCCCCCGATCTCATCAACGTCATTGCTCGCAGCGCCACTTTCACGGTAGACCTGCGAGATCCCGACGAGCAGCAATTGCGTTCTGCAGAGCGCCGCCTACAGGCGTACCTGGCCGTCCTTGAGCAGCAGGAAGGCGTCAAAATTGTGAGCAAACAGCTGGCCCGCTTTGAGCCGGTCATATTCAATACGCGTCTTGTCGATGAAATAGAAACGTCCGCCCAGCGCTTAGGCTTTTCCTATCGTCGCATGACCTCGGGCGCTGGCCACGATGCACAGATGATCGCCCGCATTGCACCCGCAGGCATGATTTTCGTGCCAAGCAGAGATGGAATAAGCCACAATCCGCGCGAACACACGGACGATGAACAGCTCCTTAATGGCGCACAAGTGCTGCTGGATGTGGTGTTGCAACGCCTGGAGATGTAAAGCGGCTGATAACGCTCTTCAAGGAGCCATCGCTCCGGTCAGGTATTCACCAAGATGTCCGGTTTTCAAATACACCGTAGCTCCTCGCAGTCCGGCGACAAGTTCCGAATACGTACCTGGCGGCAGGCGCAACCAGCTACCCTCCCCGTACTCCTGTGCGGCATCGTTCAGACTTCCTTCAAGCACCAGCACTTCCGCACCATCGACAAATTGGCTGACGAGTTGCCTGCCAGCCGCCCGCTTCTCGACCGACACCTGCTCACGCTCGTCCGCAAATAAGGGACAGGACGCGCCCACATCATGCTCGGTCCAGTTGGAGGCGTCATGCGTGTTGATGCGCACGCTGCGACTCTCTTTCTCGGGCATTTGCCGCAGCTTCACGAAGATGACAGCCCCCTCATGGGTAAACGGCTGGTGACTGGAGCCATGCGGATTGCGCAAATACCAGCCGGCAGGATAATCGCCATGCTCGTCCGAAAACGTGCCCGATAGGACCAGAATTTCCTCGCCACCCGGATGTGGGTGCCCTGGAAAACGGGATGCCGGCGCGTAACGCACAATACTGGTCGCCCGCGCTTTTTCTTCGCCAATACGATCCAGCATTACACGTTCTACACCAGGCTGCGGCGACGCAATCCATTGATAGTGCTGTGGCAACACGGCTGCACGCTGTAAAAAATCGGAATGAATCAGCATTGATCACCGCCCTCAAAATAGAAATGGAAAAAATCCAGCGTCAGGCTTGAGTCCGAATCAAGACAGAAAGTAGACCAGACACTGGGCGCTTGTCCGCGTTCTCCGTTAAGGCGTGGACTGCTTTTATTGTTATTGTAGAGCATCTTAAAAATTGCTTAACCAGATACCGCTTGCGGCATTTTTGCGATTGATCCGTCGCTCGCGGCATTACAGCCAGCCCATGCGCGCCCGTTTGAAAAATAACATAAAAATAGACATCCGTCCCCGATCATTGCTACTATAAACCGCATGCAACACCCAGTGTTTTAAATGGAGTGATCATGCAATTATGTCTTGCCCCCCTGCAGGAGATCGCCCCGGCAGGCTTCGAACTGCCTGCCAACGCCTGCGATACCCACGCCCATGTCGTATCCGACGATACGAACACCTATCCGTTTGTTGCCAATCGCAGCTACACCCCTCCCGCCGCGCCTGAATCCAACTATTTATCCATGCTTGAACGCACTGGTATGCAACGCGGCGTACTCATTCAAATCAGCGTCTACGGTGATGACAATCGCTATATGCTGAAGGTGCTACAACGCCATCCGGACAAACTGCGAGGCATCGCTGTTGTGCGGGAAGACGTAACACAAACGCAATTGCAACAGATGCACGAAGCGGGCGTCAGGGGCCTGCGCCTCAATGTACTGTTTGGCGGAGGAACCGGCTTTGATGCAATGGAAACCCTTGCCGGCAAGATCGCCGAGTTCGGCTGGCATATGCAATTTCTGATGGATGCCCGTCAGTTACCTGAATTGCTGCCGCGACTTAAACGACTCCCCGTGCCTGGTGTCATTGACCACATGGGCCATATGCCGGTCGCCGAAAGCATCAATCACCCGGGTTTCCGGGCCATGCAGGAATTGATAGAAAAACATGACTGGTGGGTGAAACTGTCGGGTGCCTATCGCATCAGTGACGATTTTCCGGACTTTGCCGATGTAGTGCCTTGGGCCCAGGCCCTTATCAACACAAATGAAAACCGCATGCTGTGGGGCAGCGACTGGCCTCACGTGTCCATTCCACGAATGCCTAATACCGGCCTGCTGCTGGCGCAGCTTGCCAAATGGGCCCCCGAATCCCGCCAGCGTAACAAAATTCTGGTAGACAATCCTGCTGCCCTATACGGCTTTAAAGCCTGACAGAACAGGTGCGCTCCGCCCGATTAGCGGTGTCGAAATCGCACCCAAAGATATAGTCTCATTGGAGAACGGAGATGAACTGGTACAAACAATTAAACCGGACCGAGAAAAATACCTTTATCGCGGCTTTCGGTGGCTGGGCAACCGATGCCTTCGATTTCATGGTGTTCACATTTGTCATTAGCGCCATCATTCAGTTGTGGGGCATCAGCAATGCCGAAGCCGGTATTCTGGGCACCATCACTTTGCTGTTTTCGGCAATCGGTGGTTGGGGCGCGGGTATCCTGGCTGATCGTTATGGGCGGGTACGTATCCTGCAGATTACGATTCTGTGGTTTTCTGTTTGTACCGTACTGATCGGTTTTGCGCAGAACTTCGAACAATTTTTTGTATTGCGGGCACTGCAAGGGCTGGGTTTCGGCGGCGAATGGGCCGTCGGGTCGGTATTAATGGGTGAAATCATCCGGGCTGAACACCGCGGCAAGGCGGTAGGCACCGTCCAAAGCGGCTGGGCTATCGGCTGGGGTGCCGCCGCCTTAATTTATACGCTTATGTTCTCGATCTTACCCGCTGAATGGGCGTGGCGCAGCCTGTTCTGGATCGGTGTTCTGCCAGCCCTCCTGGTGCTGTTTATCCGTCGCAATGTGCCCGAGCCGGAAATTTTCAGAAAGAAAGTACTTGAACAGAAAAATGTTTCCAATATCTGGGGCATTTTCGCACCAGATGTTATAAAGACCACGATGCTCACCGCCCTGCTCTGCACTGGTGTGCAAGGCGGCTACTATGCCATCACCACCTGGCTGCCCACCTTTCTGAAAACGGAAAGACATTTATCTGTGGTCGGCACAGGCAGTTATCTGCTGGTGATTATCGCCGGATCATTTTGCGGCTATATCGCTGGCGCGTACTTTGCCGACCGCTTCGGACGCAAAGCTAACCTGATCCTGTTTTCCGTACTATCTGGCGTGTGCATCTATCTGTATACAGAACTGCCCCTTAGCAATACACAGATGCTGATCTTGGGCTTCCCCCTGGGTTTTGCCGCATCGGGGATCTTCAGCGGCATTGGCGCTTACCTGACCGAACTATACCCATCCGCGATCCGCGCCAACGGTCAGGGCTTCTCCTATAATTTCGGACGTGGTGTGGGTGCGCTCTTTCCCGGGCTGGTCGGATATCTGAGCCAGTCGATGGGCCTGGCCGGTGCCATTGCTGCGTTTGCCACCGGCGCCTATATTCTGGTCTTGCTCACCACGTTTTTACTGCCGGAAACAAAAGGTAAAGAGCTGACCGATTGACCAAAAAGCGACGGATTTTTCCTAAAACAGTAAAAAACGGCGCTATTGTGTTCCAAAAACACAACAAGTTTTAGGGAATATCACAATTGAGTGTATAATAAACAACGTACAGTCCCATATAAAAACATAATCCAACAAGTCGTGACGGTCATACCCCACCAAAGCCTTCACGAACAGACTCAACGCCTTCCGTCGGTATGACCTTGTGAACCATACCAAGTTCAAACGGATAACTTCCCTCACTTGATGGCAGCAGAAGCATCGTTTTCTGTTCATATACATCATTTTTTTCAGACTGCAATACGACCCGCGTTCGTGAGTAGTAATGCAGAATCAGCTTTCTGCGAAAGCGCCTGGCATCCGCATTTGCATTTTCCGGCATCATGCTGTGGCTTGTGTGTTCGCGCCCCCTGGGTTGCACCACTTTGCACCGCATCCTGCCGTTGATTATTAATCTTTACAGGAGAACAATATATGGCAAAAGAAGAACTACTTGAAATGAGTGGATCTGTAACAGAAGTATTGCCCGATTCCCGCTTCCGGGTCACGCTGGATAACGGACACCCTATTATTGCGTACACCGGCGGCAAAATGCGCAAGCACCACATCCGTATTCTGGCCGGCGATAAAGTCACCCTGGAAATGTCCCCTTATGACCTGAGTAAAGGTCGCATCACCTTCCGTCACATTGCCGGTCGTGCACCTACCGGCCCGTCGAATCCACGCCGCCGTTAAGGCCTGTTGAGCCGTCAACCGCCTTTGCATCTATGCAGACTTGCGGGCAGATATTCATCAAATACGCTGCCGCAAGCCCGCAATAAAAAAATGTGGTAGAATTTTTGACTTCGTAAGATTGCCGATGCCGATATAGCTCAGTTGGTAGAGCAGCGCATTCGTAATGCGAAGGTCGTAGGTTCGACTCCTATTATCGGCACCAAAAAAATAATATTAAAATCAATTAGTTACAAAAATAAATTTAGTTTTTGTATTTATTGTTATTCAGGCTGACATCAAAATTAAAGTCTTTTATATTGTCATCTGCAAGTACTTTTGCGGAGTAATTACAGCATAAGTACAACCATCAACACACAAACTCAGCTTTCAACTCGCAGCTCAGTTAATTTCTTGATGTTTACTTAGCGTGTATATTTACAGTGCTTATTTAAAAAGAGGGTGAGAAATGCTCAAGAAATTTCTGAACAATTTTCGTCAAAACCCTAATGACACGCTAATTGTTAATTTCGATGGCAGCGTTCGCTTAAATACAGCGAATGCAGACGTTCGGAAAAAATTAATGATTGCTGCAAAAAAACAAGTGACGTTAAGCTCAAAAATCCGCGTAAATAAAAGTAAAAAAGTCGCAATCTAAAACAAATGGAAGCGCTAGGTCTTGCTTTAGCTTTGCTCGCTGGCTATATTTTTTGTAATCAATACCCGTCCGCTCGTTACATGTTAATGAGATCAAAAGGCTGGGTCGAGTATGGGCATCTATTAACTTTTGGTATTGGTTTTGCCCTCTTATCTGTAATGACCCAGCATTTTCTGCTCAACTTACGCGGCTAATGCAAAGGCTTTAGCCGGGGTTTTCAGAACGCCACCAAGACAGCAGAGGACATCTCCAAGCTGATGGCCGTAACCGCCAGGCTGAATGCAGATGCATCCAAAATGCAGTCCAAGCACAATTGGTATTCTTTGTTGATCGGCGCTGCCCTGGCAATAACGATCATCGCTGTGAGCAGCCTGTTCAATTAACGAATTAACTCCGGCACCGCGACCGTCGGTGGTCCCATACATGGGACGCGCTTAAATTTTAAGAAGAATGATTCTTATTTCACAACATCCTAGCGCTTCGATTTATACTCACAGCAATTCAAACAATCCCATCTAATCCATTGGTTTACGCGCCCAAAATCGCTACGCCAGCAGATGGCCCATTCCCCCGCATCCTCATCAAAAATGCTCGCACATAAACACGCTCCAGCCGTTGTCAGCATCACCACCTTTCTATTGTGAGCCACCGAACAATGAAGCCCCAATCGCCCTCCTCGCCCGCGAAAATCCCAAAAGGTATTTGGATACTCGGCTTTGTCAGTATGTTTATGGATATTTCATCTGAAATCATCCATAGTCTGCTGCCTATTTTCATGGTATCCACGCTGGGTGCCAGTATGTTTGTGGTGGGTGCCATCGAAGGCATCGCCGAGGCGACGGCATTGATCGTCAAGATCTTCTCTGGCGCATTAAGTGATTATTTGGGTAAACGCAAGGGCCTTGCCGTTCTGGGTTATGGCCTGGGGGCACTGTCCAAACCTTTCTTCGCGATGGCCGGAACACCGGGCATGGTGTTTACTGCGCGTTTTGCCGATAGAATCGGCAAGGGTATCCGCGGTGCCCCGCGCGATGCTTTGGTAGCCGACCTGGTTTCGCCCGAAATCCGGGGAGCCGCATTTGGCCTGCGCCAATCTTTGGATACCATCGGTGCCTTTCTGGGCCCGCTGCTGGCCGTGGGATTGATGTTCCTGCTGGCGAATGATTTCCGTACCATCTTCTGGCTTGCTGCCATCCCGGCATTTATTTCAGTCGCGTTACTCTACTTCGGCCTGAAAGAACCTGCGCATAAAGAAGGAGCCAAACGAAGCAATCCGATCAAACTGGATAATATCAAACGGCTGAGCCAGTCTTATTGGTGGGTTGTATTCATCGGTGCCGTGTTTACCCTGGCCAGATTCAGTGAGGCTTTTCTGGTGCTCAGGGCTCAGCAAGGCGGCATGGCCCTCGCGCTGGTGCCGTTGGCGCTGGTTATCATGAACCTGGTCTATTCGCTGTCGGCTTATCCGATAGGTATATTGTCCGATCGCATGAGCCATCGTACGCTCCTGGCGTTGGGACTGGTTGTACTGATCATTGCTGATCTGGTGCTGGCAAGCAGCAATCATTGGGCATTTGTAATTATCGGCGTTGCCATTTGGGGACTGCATATGGGAATGACCCAGGGACTGCTGGCCACCATGGTTGCAGACACCGCACCGGCAGATCTGCGCGGTACTGCGTTTGGCTTTTTTAATCTGGTGAGCGGCATTGCCATGCTGTTTGCCAGCGTCGTCGCCGGGTTGACCTGGGATAGTTTTGGTGCCGAATATACTTTTATTGTCGGTGCGGCTGTGTCGCTGCTGGCATTGATTCTGGTGCTGGTGAACAAGCACGACAGTCAAAGAATACGCGGGCAATAGTTAGTGCGAGTGAATTAAAAATTGACGCTTTGTGTGCTACGCAGAGCGTCAAGCATCTTTAGCAACGACGTACTAGAGAACGCTGGCGGAGGTCCGGGGCAACGCTTTGAAATACACAACGCTATCAATAGACCTGTAACTGCGAACACGCAGTGACCGTAGCAAAGTCTGCCGCCAATAAAGCAAGCGTCGCACGATGAAGCTGGGCGGCCTCCAACTCACATTGATCAAGTTCGAAGCTAATAACGGCGTCTTCCACTACGGTCATCGTCAATCCCAAATCAGATCCCGACCTAACAGTCGAATTAACACAGAAGCCCGCAACAGCACCGATAACGACCAGCGCTGAAATTCCGGCTATCTGCAGATAGGAAAAGAGATCTGTTGAACTGAAAGCAGACGACGTACTTTTAATAAATACAGGCTCGCCTGTTACTGCTTCGAAGGCTGGCAGCGGTAACGACAACGGCGACTGCTTGTGAAAAATAGACTCGGGCTCGGCTGACTGATGGCGAACGTGCAAAATAGGATTACCAGCCTGTCGGAATTGATCAAGAATATATTGCATATTTTGTATGCAATTTTGAGGATAGTACGGGAGTGTCAGATTTTTTGTGTTCGGGCAGTTAAGGTAAGTCATTTTTCTGCCTATTTTTCCTGTGATGCTGATTCTCGATAGTGATAGGCATCGGTAAATCGCTCCTCGTATAGGATAGCAAATTGTTGCATGGCTGACTTCCAGTAGTGTGTGGAGGATCCCCATTTGATGGTGATATTGCGAATAGCCAGCCACAACAACTTCAAGGCGGCGTCATCGGTCGGGAATTGCCCGCGTGTTTTAATGATCTTACGCAACTGCGCGTTAACGCTTTCAATAGCGTTGGTCGTGTAGATAATGCGGCGTATTTCGAGCGGGAAGGCAAAGAAGGGAATGACCTGTTCCCAGGCCCGCTCCCAGGCGGTCGCGATCATCGGGTACTTCTGACCCCATGGTCCCTGAGCAAAAGCTTGCAGCGCTTGTTCAGCGGTCTGGACGTTGGTCGCTCTATAGATCGGATGCAGTGCTGAACTGAGCTTCTTCCGATCATTCCAGCTGACATAGCTCAGACTGTTGCGAATGAGATGAACGATGCACGTTTGCAGTGTCGTAGCGGGGAATACGGCCTCAAGCGCATCGGGCATGCCTTTAAGACCGTCGGTCACTGCAATCAGTATGTCCTGCACGCCGCGCGTCCTTAGCTCGTTAAAGACGCGCATCCAGAACTTGGCTCCTTCTGTGTTCTCGATCCACAATCCCAGAATCTCACGGGTGCCGTCTGGCAGCACGGCCAGAGCCATGTAGACCGCCTTGTTGCGTACGACGCCTTCATCGCGAATCTTAACGCGTAGCGCATCGAAGAACACGACAGGATACATCGGTTCAAGCGCCCGCACCTGCCAGGCCTGCACTTGCTCTATGACCTGGTCAGTGACTGAGCTGATAAAGTCAGCAGAGACGTTGGTGCCGTACTGCTCAGCCAGAAACGCCTGGATCTCGCGCACGCTCATTCCCCGAGCATACATCGCGACGATCTTATCGTCGAACCCGGTAAAACGACGCTCGTGCTTGGGAATCAGAATCGGTTCAAAGCTGCCATCGCGATCCCGGGGTATATCCAGGCGCACCGGCCCCGTGTCGGTCAGCACCGTCTTGGCGCTGCTGCCATTGCGCTGATTCTGACTCGACTCAGGCTTGGTCTGCCCACTGGAGTAACCCAGATGGTGGCCCAGCTCAGCGCCGAGCGCGCGTTCAATGAACGCCTTCTTGAGCAGTGTAAATGCGTCCTGCACCGCCTCAGGCGTCATCGGACCGGTCACCATGTCATCCAGTAGCTGCTTAGCGCTGGCCGGCAACCTTCCCTTGGGTATCCCTCTGGGTTCCTTCTTGTTCTCTTGTGTCATGGTCTGCCTCCTTCAAGACAATCATAGACCCAAACACAAAATTACGGACACTCTCGATAGTACTGGACACCCCGTTCAACTCTGTCCACTACAAATTTTTGCATATCGATAATGAGTAAGGCTCTTTGCACTTATATCCCCTGAAAACAAGCACCGTCAACGCCGCTTTGTATCCTGATTTTATCGTTTTACAATATTAGCTCGATCATCTTGCGACACATTGCTTATATTAACTGTAAATGCAAAATGCAGCAGGCTGGCACAACCAGGTTAAAAACAACCCCAAACATGCCAGCCTGCAAACCACCCACTGCAATTTATATTACGTTGCTGTCGCCATTTGCCCTGGTCGGCTGCTTGCGCGCCATGTTGAATAAACCAGGCCGGCAATCAGCAATATGGCAGCCGTAATAAACGCCAGGCTGATTGGCCGCTCAACAAAAACCATGGGATCACCCCGCGACAATAACAGCGCCCTGCGGAAGTTCTCTTCTACCATAGGCCCGAGCACAAACCCCAGAAGCAAGGGCGCGGCTTCAAATCGCAGGCGCATGAACAGGTAACCTATCACCCCAAACAACAGCACCATACCCACATCAAACAGATTGTTGTTGGTACTGTATACACCCACGCAGACAAAAAACAGTGCAGCCGGATACAAGTGCTTAAAGGGTACCGATAGCAGCCGGATCCACATGCCAATCAATGGCAAATTCAGAACCAGCAATACGATATTTCCAACCCAGAAGCTGGCAATCAGCCCCCAGAACATGTCAGCATGCTCGACGACCATTTGCGGACCAGGCTGGATGCCATGGATAATCAGCGCGCCCAGCATCAGTGCCATAACCGGATCGCCGGGTATCCCCAGGCTCAGGGTAGGAATAAAGCTGGTCTGAGTGGAGGCACTGGTGGCCGCCTCAGGTGCGGCAATGCCTTCAATTGCACCGCGTCCGAAACGACGTGGTTCCCTGGCCACTTTCTTTTCCGTGGCGTAGGCAATAAATGACGCAATCGTAGGGCCTGTGCCTGGCAAAATGCCAAATGCCGCACCAATGCCCGTCCCTCTCAGCAACGCGCCTCGCGAAGCCTTGATATCCCCTTTCTGCGGACGCAGCGAGCGTGTAGTCACCTTGCCCAGCGCCTTGGTATGTTCAGTGCCAACTTTGTTGATATTTTTCAGAAAGTCTGCAATACCAAACAGTCCCATGGCCAGCGCCACGATCTGCAGGCCATCCTGGAGTTCCGGAAAACCAAAATCAAAGCGTGCAACACCACTGTTAACGTCGGTGCCCACCACGCCAAGTATAAGACCAACGATAACCATGGCCACGCCCTTGACCGCCGATCCCTTTGCCAGGGTTGCACCGGCCAGCAGTCCCAGCATCATCATGGAAAAATACTCGGCAGGCCCAAAGCGGAACGCAACCTCCACCAGCATCGGTGAAAACAGAATCATGGCCAGAATGCCAACGGTTGCTCCGCAGAAAGAAGACAGCATCAGCATAAACAAAGCCGATCCTGCCTTGCCATTTCGGGCCAGCGGATTACCGTCAAGACATGCGACGGCGTGCGAAGCCGTACCGGGCAGATTCAGCATAATTGAAGTAATGCCGCCGCCGTACTGCGAACCATAATAGATCCCGGCCAGCATGACCAACGCTGCGGTCGGTGTCATCGCATAGGTCAGGGGAAGAAGAATGGAGATGGCAGCCAGCACGCCCATACCGGGCAACACGCCAATCACGTTTCCCATAAACACGCCAAATATCGCCCACATCAGATTATCCAGCTGAAAGGCGACGCCAAAGCCGTGCATTAAATTCGATAAAATCTCCATCTGTTAACCCCAGCTGAACATGGGAAACTGTAGCTCCAGCCCCCAGGAAAAAATAACAATGCCAATGATGGTCACAAACACCGACAGAAGCAAGGCGCTGCGCAAGGTATGTGTGCGATCGCCCAGCGCAGAAATAAACACCAATGCGAAGGTTGCCGGCACCAGACCGCCATATTGACCGAGTGCAATGAAAGCGAGCACACCGGCGACGATACAAAACCATCCTCGCCATTCCGGAGAACCGATTTTCTCTTCCTCCTCCTCATCCTTGCTCAAACCCGATACAATCAGGCACAGCAGGCCAACGAGCATCAGCAACGCCCCAACCAGCACCGGAAAAAAACCCGGGCCCATTTGCGACATCGTACCCATTGAATAGCTGCTTCCCTGCAGCACCGTGCCAAGGCCCAAGGCGCAAAGCAACCCGGATGCCCACGCATCGCGTCTGTTAATACTGAACTTTAACCGCATCTGTCTCCTCCAGAATGGAACACCATCCAGCTTTGCTTTGTTGCAATATCCTGGTGAACCAAAAATAAACGAAGGGAAATTATGCGATGAATGATCCTGCCGAACATTACGCCCTGATTACCATCTGGCAAGATTGATTGTTCTTCTCTTTTATATTTGAGATGATAGCCTGACGATGCGCCTGCCCCGCCTGTTTTCAACAAGGTGCAAGCTACACGCTACTGCAAGCTACACGCTACTGCGGCCATCCGGCTATGGATCGTGAGGTGCAGGCGTCGTCCCTAAGGTCAGTCAAAGCAGAAACAATCAGAGCGTAAACAACGCATTTTTCTTATCGACTGGACAATATCAACAACCGTCTGCCTTGCGCAGCGAACTCTTGGAAAGTGAGTATTGGATGTGGCGTTGCCTGGTGATTGAAGATGATTTAGAGAATGCACGTTATATTACGAAAGGACTGACCGAACTCGGCCACGTCTGTGTCATCTGTGATAATGGCGTACATGCGCTGCCGCTCGCGATGGAATCCACCTGGGATGTGATTATTCTGGACCGGATGTTACCGAACAGGATTGACGGACTGTCCATTCTCTCTTCATTGCGCGCAGTCGGACGAAAAACACCGGTACTGGTGCTCAGTGCATTGACAGGAATAGACGAACGCGTCACCGGGCTGAACGCCGGTGGTGACGACTACCTGGTTAAGCCCTTTTCGTTTTCTGAACTGGTTGCCCGTCTTAACGCGCTGGTGCGACGTTCCGACGCTCATGTACATCAACAGCGTCTGCAGGTAGACGACCTGATCGCCTATCTGGACAAACGCAAGGCCGAGCGTGCGGGCAGACCACTCGCGCTGCAACCGCGGGAATTCCGCCTGCTCACGTATCTGATGTTGAACGCGAATAACACAGTAACCAGAACCATGCTGCTGGAACATGTTTGGGACTATCGTTTCGACCCGCAGTCAAACGTGATCGATGTGCAGGTCAGCCGCTTGCGCAAAAAGGTTGACTCAGGATCAGACAAGCCACTGATCCATACCGTGCGTGGGGCCGGATATACACTGTCCGATCACTTCGCCATCAGCGAAACTCGGTAAGCAACGTGACGTCGCGCTCGATAGCAGGTAGCCTGGCCCTCTGCCGCCAAATCATAGGCCGCTATCGGGATTCGATTGCTTTTCATCTGACGCTGAGCTATGGGTTGCTGGCTATCGTCACCACGCTGGTTCTCCTGGCTTTTATCTATGTACAGGTTATCGGCGTGATGCGCACGCAGCTATCAGAACAGATTGACCATGCAGAGCAGCGACTGGCGCTTGAGTTTGCTACAGGCAATATCGCTGCCGTGTCTGTCGCAGTGAACCGCGCCATTGCAGATGAACTGGATGGTGCCGACGATCTGTTTCTTCTGTCCGATCATAATGGCAATGTACTGGCGGGTAATATCGAGGAGGCAACGCATTATCCGGTAGCATCGGGGATGTTCGAAACTGTTGTGAAAGTGAACGGCATGCAGGTTGTCGGCTATTTCAAGCGCACACAATTTCCTGATGGACACGCACTATTGATCGGACGCGAGTCAGGGAAAATCGAGCATGTCAGTGCCATGATTTTACGCGGCATGGGAACCGCCGTGGCTTTAGCACTTCTGCTGATCGCTTCGGGTACATATATTTTCCGACGAAAACTGGAGCGTAGCGTCAGAACACTGCGAACCACCGCAAGACGCATCGGTCCCGGGCAACTGTCCTTGCGTGTTCCGGAAATGTCAGCACCGGATGAATTCAGCCAATTAAGCCAGGACGTCAACGCCATGCTCGACCGCGTGGAAAAGTTGATGAAAGGAGTACGTCACGTGTCCGACAGCATTGCGCACGAACTGCGTACGCCTCTTATGCGAATACAGGGACGCCTGCGATCTGCACAAATTGCAGGTGCCTCGCACGACGAACTGGCTGAAACGGTAGACCGAGTGGCACTGGAGACCGATGCGCTCACCGCACTGCTCGGCCAGCTCCTGCAGATTTCCGAACTGGAAGCCGGTGTCAGAAGAAAACCGTTAGTGCCCTGTCGTCTGGATCTGATTGCCGCTGATTTAACCGATCTTTATTACGCCCTGGCAGAAGATCGCAATATTTCCGTGTGCCTGCAGGCGCACGAGCCCTGTACTGTTCAGGGGGATGCGCCATTGTTGGGTAACGTATGCGCCAACCTCATTGACAACGCAGTGAAATATGCCAGCCATGCGGTGAAAATAAGTATATCGAGCAACGATACCAGTGTCATCCTAATCATTGAAGATGATGGACCCGGCGTGCCGCAGGACAGCCTGGCGCAACTTGGCGAGCGCTTTTATCGTCTTGATACAGATAAGGATGGCTTGGGTCTGGGGCTGGCGACAGTCAAGGCCATCACTGCTGTACATGGTGGCAGTGTTGAAATAACGAACTGCAGTTACGGCGCAACTGCTGGTGGATTGAGAGTGAAGGTGCTATTTCCAAAGCAGCCACATAGCATATAGCAGGACAGAAATAAATGACAGATGGCATTACTGCGATTCACTGCAGATAAAACCGGATAGCCGGTCTGGCACATTCGCGTGACCAAATTACAGCAGCCCCGGCTTGCTGATTTCCAGCAAGGTAAAATGCCCCTTGTGCTCATCGGGTAGCCAGCCACCCGTGTCAATATGATGCACATTGCCAAGCGTGATAATATCTGGATGGCAATTGTGCCCGACGATGACGTGATCTACTCCATCAACCCTTGTCGTGTCCTGGCGTTCAAATCGATCGCGTGACCACATTACTCGCTGGCGACCCGATTTGGAGGTTAAATAGCGTTCAAGATTGTTCCAGTGCCGACAGGGTACGTCTGCATGTACGATGCCAATCCGCCCGTTTATCGTTGCCACCTCTATAGCCATAGGCAGACGTTCCAGTTGGGCTACCAGCTTTTCCCTTTTGTCCGTACTGGTCTCAATAAACCAACTGCCACCGTTACGCCGATAATTGTCTTCATCCATCCGGCCAATCCGATGGTAGCGAATGGCGTAATCGTCATGGTTGCCGCAAACCGGAAAAAACCACCCTGTACCAATCAGATTCACCACCGGTTCATTTTCAGTGCCACGATCAACCAGATCACCCACCGAGAACAACCGGTCTTGGCCGGCATCAAAGGCCACATTATCTAAAGCGTGCATCAGCTTTGTATAGTGACCATGAATATCACCAACAACGAAATCGCGACCGACGCGATTCAGATCGAATGTGTGCACATACGCCATATACGTTACTCCTTAGCGAGGCCCATGTTGATCCCGTCTGATACCTGTCGTATCACCAAAATCAGCAGCCAGACAGGGCTATTTCTTGTTTTTGTAACGCCTGAACGCGTACCAGCAGGGGATCGCAACCATGACGACTGCGCTCAGAATGGCAAACGCCGCTTCCGTGCCTTCAGTATCGGACGGGGAAAAGTAGAAAAGAGAAGCACATACCGCTGCAGCACAAAATGCGAATACCGAGGCAACAATCTGACGCACGTATAGCGGTTCCCTCTCTTTTCCTGACGGCGCAAAAAAGAACGCCACTACTGTAGCAGCCACCATCAATAAACCAATTAGCTTGGCCCACCAATCCACAACAACTCCCGTCTACATTCATCACCTGATTATTATACGGTGCCCGGACCAAACATACAGCACTGCCGCCCTACTGCGTAGCCTCAAAAGCCTTTTGAAACTGTACCTGACCAGTCGCGACCTCCCCAACGAAAGCCATTGCCTGAAAATACCGCGCAGGCGCGTCCGTATATACGAGAGACTCACTGTTTTTGAAACCGAAGCGACAGTAGAAATCCGGGTCACCCAGAACGACGCAGCCACGCGCTCCCATGCTTTGCAATTGCTCAAGCCCGGACCGGATGAGTCGTGTACCCACACCCTGCCCCTGCCACTGAGGCAGCACACTGACGGGCCCCAGTCCATACCAGCCCTGCTCACCTGAAGAAACGTTGATGGGTGAAAACGCAATATGTCCCACGATCGCGCCAGCGTTATCGGCCACCAGAGAGACAGTTAGCTGTCCGGCACGCCTGAGTGCATCAACAATAAACTGTTCGGTGTGACTGGAGAACGCTTCCGGTTCGAATGCTGTTCTGGTGACCAGTGAGATGGCACCAAGGTCGCCTGGTTGTTCGCTACGTACGACTATATTCAACATGGATTTATGAGGATAGTGAATGACTTGCAATAACAAATAACAATCGGCCGCACCCGTTAACACGACATGGCCGCAATCAGTATAGCCGGGACACGATCACGTTCCCGACGATGGCACGATTTTACAATCCAAGCTGACTCAGACCCGGGTGATCATCAGGACGTCGCCCAAGGGGCCAATGATATTTGCGATCACTTTCAGCAATAGGCAGGTCGTTGATAGAAGCATGACGGTGCAGCATCAATCCCTTATCATCAAACTCCCAGTTTTCATTGCCGTAGGACCGGAACCACTGTCCTGAGTCATCATGCCATTCGTAGGCGAACCGTACTGCGATGCGTGCACCATCGAAGGCCCACAATTCCTTGATCAGGCGATAGTCCAGCTCTCTGACCCATTTGCGCGTCAGAAAAGAAACGATTTGCTCCCGGCCATTGACAAACTCTGCCCTGTTCCGCCACTTGCTATCAACGGTATACGCAAGCGATACGCGTTGCGGATCACGTGAATTCCAGCCATCTTCAGCCAGACGCACTTTCTGGATCGCAGACTCGCGCGTAAACGGTGGCACCGGCTGTCGTATTTCAGATGTCATTGTCGTAAGCTCCTTTTGGGTAAAGCGCTGTGAAATTATTAATAGTGCGGCACGGTTATTGTTCAGCGGCACTATACATGCCGGGCATGCCCACGTATCCGGGGAGCGCCTGAATGCGCTCTAGCCACTGCCGCAATCCAGGATACGGCACCAGATCAATTTGGCCCTCCGGTGATAACGCGATATAGGGATATACGGCGATATCCGCAATGGTGATATGGTCCCCGACGAGCCAGTCGGACGCCTGCAACTGCTGCTCAACGATACCATATAAGCGTTCGCAGGTCTGCCCGGCAGCAGCAAGATCCAGTTGTCTGCCAAATTTATAATGCAGTCGCAGGTCATTGGGCCCGCGCGCCACCTCATTGGCTGCAGTAGACAGCCATGCCATTATCTGCGCCATGCCGTTGGGGTCATGAGTGGGAAGCCAGTCCTGATTGCCGTATTGCTGCGCGAGATAAACCAGAATGGCCTGGCTGTCTCGCACAAGTACGTCACCATCAACCAGCACCGGCACCTGAGCAAATGGATTCATTTGCAAAAACGGCGCCAGATTATGTTCACCTTCCATCAGGTTAACAGGACGGCTGGCATATTCCACGTCCAGTAAGGACAAGAACAGACGCACCTTATGACAATTGCCGGACGCATCAACATCGTACAGTGTAATCATGGGGATTCCTTTGGTTCGAACATGGCGAAAAACTCCTCTTCGGTATAGCGTGCCGTAATATGTTGCGGGCAGTTAAAATCCAGTGCCAGCACGGTAATAATATATCCGCGCTCCACCCGGGCGCGGTACGCCGGCATATGCAGCATGGCGAGCAGCGCCGGTTCATCACTCTCATGAATCATGCGCGCGCGGCCCCATATTTTCAGGCGCCGACGGTGAGCAAAATCCATCAGAATCAGCATGACGCGATCATCGTTCATCAGATTGCCAGCTGAAATATACTGCCGGTTACCGGCATAGTCAGCGAACCCCAAAGTATGATCGTCCAGGATTTTCACAAATCCTCTGGGGCCACCCCGGTGCTGCACGTAAGGCCAGCCGTTTGCTCCTACGCTCGACATAAAAAAGGTATCAATATCGGGAATCAGCGCCCGTTCCCGCTCCGTGATGAGGTTGCGCTCATCCGAATCTTCCTCAAACAGCAGATTTCTTTCCCGGCTGCCGTACCGCTCCTGCGCGGCACGGACGGCTGGGGTAAACGTAATGGCTGAAAATGCACGTGGCATGATGCTCGCTCCGGATAGGTTTTCTGAACGCTAAGCCGCAACATCGCGACTGATAGTGTCACTATGCAGTATTTCTTAATTCAAAAGAATAGTCGTACAATGTATTTCACTCTTGCATTTATTGGAATAATCTATGGATCGCCTGCGCGCCATGGCCATCTTTGTGGCAGTAGCCCAAGCCGAAAGCTTTTCCAGTGCCGCCCGCCATCTGGGCATGTCGGCGCCCGCGGTCACCCGCGCTATTTCAGAACTGGAAGCGTATCTGGGCGTGCGTTTGCTAACGCGCACCACCCGTATCGTCCGGGCCACTGAAGCCGGCCTGCGTTATCTTGACGATGCACGACGGGTGATTGCTGAAGCCGACGAAGCAGATACAGCGGTGTCCGGGATCAGGACCGAACCACGAGGCCGTCTGGCCATTACCGCCCCTGTGCTGTTTGGCCGAATGTTTGTCACGCCCATTACTGTGCAATACTTACGGCGTTATCCCGAAGTGAATATCACCTCGCTGTTTGTGGATCGGGTTGTCAATCTGATTGAAGAAGGCCTGGACGCCGGGTTGCGGATTGGCCATCTTCCCGATTCAAGCATGAAAGCGATACGCGTCGGGCAGGTTCGTACAGTGGTGTGTGCTGCCCCGGCTTACCTTGCGACATATGGCACGCCGGAAACACCAGAGCAATTGCACGCCCACACCATTATTACAACAAGTGGTATTTCACCTGTTCCGGAGTGGCGGTTTGTTCAGAACGATAAGACGACTGCCATTCGCATGACGCCCAGGCTGACTGTCACTACCAATGATGCCGCGATCGAGGCTGCAAGTGAGGGCTTCGGAATCACACGGCTACTGTCCTATCAAATCGCCCCTTTCCTTGCTCGCGGTGAACTGCAAGTCATCCTGCAGGATTATGAACCGGCTCCTTCACCTATCCACGTGGTTCATCATGAAAACAGGCAGGCGGCAGCAAAGGTGCGCAGCTTCGTCGATATGGCGGTGACCTGCCTGCGCGCAAACGCCGCACTTGCCTATAAGCCCTGATGCTTGAATCACCTCCATATCTCACCCTATGACGCACCCGCATCCATTCCATAGGTAGAATAGGGCTGAATCACAGACCTCAATAGCAACCGTAATATCGCATCCCCCCTTGAACTTGAGAGGAGCATGAATATGCCTGAAAACGAAGTCATCCGCGTCATATCCAGACCCACCGGCATTCCCGGAACAGAGCATTTCCAGCTGGAAAAGCAGCCCCTGGCTGAACTTCAGCCCGGGCAAATACGGGTATGCAATGAATGGTTGTCTGTTGATCCCGCGATGCGTGGCTGGCTGGCCGATGCCAATAACTATGCAAGTGTGAAGGTCGGCGAGGTGATGCGTTCGCTGTGTGTAGGAACGGTTATCGAATCTACCGTATCCACATACAACAAGGGCGATCGCCTGATGGGCTGGTTCGGCTGGCAAACCTGCGCCACCGTCAAACCCGAAGCAGTTGTGCAGAAAATCACCGCCACTGACCTTCCCCCATCCTTATACCTGGGTGTGCTGGGCCTGAACGGCATCACGGCCGCAACGGCACTGGACAAACTGGGTTCCCCAAGGCAGGGAGACACCGTTGTGGTGTCCACTGCAGCCGGCGGCGTGGGCTCCTGCGTGGGGCAACTGGCCAAAACAATGGGTTGCCGTACCGTGGGCCTGACCAGTTCATCTGAAAAAGTTCAGGCGTGTTATGAAGCATTCGGCTACGATCATGTTATCAACTATAAGACCGATAATATTGACCAGGCCATCAAAGCCGCCTGCCCGGATGGAGTGAATGTGTATTTTGATAATACGTCCGGTAGCATTTCAGACTCAGTGATGCAGCACCTGGCTATCGGTGCCCGCGTGATTGTCTGCGGAACAGCGTCCATTCCAAGCTGGGACCCACCGCCCATGGGGCCGCGGGTAAACCGTATTCTGCTGACCCGTCGCGCCCGGATGGAAGGTTTCATTCTGTTCGATCATCAGGATACCTATGCCTCTTACGTCGAAAAACTGGAGCAGTTGGTCCGAGATAAAAAATTAACCTACCGTGAACACATTACAGACGGTCTGCATACGGCGACCGGCGCCATTGCCCAGTTGTATCGGGGTGAGAATCTGGGCAAGCGACTGATTCGACTGTAATTGCTGATGGCTGGGTCTATATCACCAGACCCGGCCTTATTTCCTGATGATTTCCGGCAGATAGGGGGTCATCACGGGTATTATCTTTTTCTGTCGCAGATAACTTTCCACTACGTCCAGCATGGCTGGTGGCGTTGACGCCGGCATTTCTTGCACTTCGGCCTTTGCTTCGCCTTCTGTAGCCGCACCACTAACCGGCGCAGCCTCTTTACTTTCAAGATCGCTGGATTGAGTTGTTGCTTCGCCTTCAGTTACCCCATGTGCAGCTTTTACCTGAGCAGATTCAGATGGCAGGCTCACGCCCCAGGTAGCCACTTTATACTGTTCATCAGCTACCAGCGGCTGACTGCCGACCATGACATCCGTAATACGCTTGTCTGGCGCCTGTTCGGGATTGATCCTGTAGCGCAGACCAGCGGTTCGCATCATATCCTGTTCTGAACGTTCATAGGCATCGGTGTTAAAAAGTGCAGCGGCAGCATTCTCCAACAGCTCATGGATTTGGCTACCGGACAGTATCCCGGAGCACATATGTGTATCGCCCAAAGCCAGCTGGTTAATCATATCCTCACGGGTAATCGCTACGCCTGCCAACAATGTGGGACCCCAGCGGTATCCTGGATACAGTGCGATCTGCGCCCCACTCTGCTGCAACATGGCTTGTAGCAGCAGTTCGTCCCAGGTGCCGTTGAACGTACCTCGGCGATACAGCATGCCCTGGGTCACGGCGATTTTTTCGGACAGGTTATGATCGGCGGTCGCATAGGCGGCGCTCAGTCTTTTTTCCATGCGACTGTCAGCCTGTACAAAACCGGCAACCACAGGCAGCAGGTTATAGCGAAAATCCACCAGACCGTTTTTCCTGATATCCAGATCCAGTACTGCCAGAAACCGCCCCTGCGCACCGGCGTTGGTGACCGCTGTTTTACCCTTTTTGTTGGGAACAAGAATGGGTTCAGGCAACGGCGTCGCCGAGCGGCCGCCTAATATCACGTCGATACCCGTAACGCGGGCGGCCAGCTGTATATCTGCATTGACACCGGCGCGGGAAAGCAAAAGTACGGCTTGTGCCCCTTGCTTTCTTACGTCGTTAACAATGCGCTGCAAGCCCTGTTCGTCCAGAGGTATGGCTGCAGGCCGGTTTACATCGGTCTTTGCGCCCGGTCCCGCATTGGTATCACAGTTGTCTTTAGCAAAACCCTCGTTATGTGCCGCCTGACCAATAACGGCCACGACGACTCCATTTTGTTTCTGCAGTTTATAGGGGGCAAATAGCGGCTTATCATGAGCCGGACCGAAGACATTGTGGGCAATACTCGACACATGTCCGACCTGATCGGCTGCGGCGGCCGACACACCGCCATCGGACGGTGGCGTGTCGCTGGCATGCGCAGCGGGTACAGCGGTCCGAATGGCTGCCCGAATCGTTGCCTGAGTCGGCAAGGCCAGGTTGATACCCAACGTATCATGCAGCGTGATCGCTTTGTCTGCGGCCGCCCACGGTGCCGACGATTGCAGATTGCCGTTGCCACCGTCCAGCAGCCACGCCTGCTTGCGGGAGCGTTTAACAATGTCGATCAAGGAAGCAAGATGTGCAATGCCGCCCAGCGGGCCGTAGTCGGCTGCCGAGGCTTCATAGTCTACGCTGCTGAATGCATAGGCCTGGGCCGAACCGATCATGAGATTGTAGTACTGCAGCAGTGCATCGCCAGTAACTGAAGGCGGATTGGCATTTGCCGATTCAAGCGCCGCCTGCTCTGCGGGCTCGCGATAATATAACGGTTTCCATGCCGACTGCAGGTCTGTAATATGCATGAAGCTGACGTTGCCAAACGTTGGCAAATCATAAAACTGCTCCATCCCTTGCTGTGCGCGAAGCATGGCGGGCGCCAGCATGCCTGCACCCGCTGCTGTCAGCAACTGAAGAAAAGCCCTTCTATCTTTGATATGCATCGCCCCCTGTTTCCTTGATGGATCTGGCAGACCGGTGTGTATCATGGATTCACCACGACCACCAGCACAGTGCGGCGGCCTGGACGAATCAGCAAGCGGATCAACCTGCTTTACTGCGGCTTGGTTCTGGCAATGCTTTCCCTTACGGAAAACTTGTCATACCAGGCTTTCAAACCCGGGAAGCGTTTCTGCCACTGATAGTCGGGCAGGCGTAAATCCAGATAATCAAATGCACACGCCAGCGTGATGGTAACAATATCAATACGATCGTAGAGCGCCTGCGCCTTGTCTTCGAAGTACTGCAGCCCCGTTGTGATTTTATCGGTCTGGCCATCCACCCATTCGTTCCAGCGCAGCGCTTCCGGACGCGCCAGTAATTCATAGCGTACCAGCAACGAAGCAGCAATGACACCATCTGCCGCGGCATGATCGGTTAACAATCTGAAGCGTGTCGTGTCGTCGCCAAACAGCTTGCCCTTGAATGTGGTGTTCAGATACTCGCAAATCACTTTGCTATCGAACAGGACCTGCTCGTCGTCGGTTATCAATGTCGGCACCTGACCCAGCGGGTTAAACGGAATAATATTGCGATCACGATTGACAGGATTGGCGGCAGCCGGCAGGCGTTCAATCCGGTCTGCGATGCCAAGCTCCTCGGCAACAATCATCGTCTTGCGCACAAACGGTGAAAGCGCGGAATAAAAAATTTTCATTGATGTCCCCCTGGATAAAAAAATTGAATCGTGAGTTTTACTATTCTGTTACGACAGCCGATGTCGGATTCTGACGTTGAATCTCGGACTTGACCTTGCGGTCGGCCCAGGTTGCCATACCGGTCATGACTGCCAATATGGCGCCCAGCAGGCAGGTACCGCCCCATCCACCATAGGTCCAGGCGACCGTTCCGAGTGTGGATCCGGACGCGCCGCCAATAAAGTAACTGGTCATATACACGGCATTCAATCGTGACCGTGCCTGTGGTAACAGCGCGAATATGGTGGTCTGGTTATTGATGTGTATGCCCTGCAAGGCCAGATCAATCACCAGCATGCCCGCGATAAACCACCACAGATTATCGTGCCCCAGCCATAGCAAACCCCAGCTAAGCAATAACAGCACAACACTGACTGCGGTGACCGTATCACCCAGGCCGCGATCGGCCAGCCGGCCACCCATCGATGCCATGAGCGCGCCCATGACGCCCACCAGACCCACCAGTCCGATGGCAACGTCGTTCAAACCATGCGCCGGCCCGGCCAGCAGCAATGCCATGGTGGAAAACAGCGCACTAACGGAAGCAAAGCCCAGCCCGCCCATCAGCGCACGCGTACGCAGGCGTGGCTGCTCACGCAGCAAGGTAAACAGGGATGCCAGGATGGAAAGATAACTGTGATTTTGCGGGCTTCTGGAAGATGGCAGCTTGCGCCACAGCACGGCCGCGATGACAAGCATAATCACGCCGGAGACAAGATAAACCGTTGACCATCCGCCAATACCGGACAGCAGGCCCGCCACACTTCGTGCCAGCAAAATACCGGTAAGCAGACCGCTCATCACCATGCCCACGGCGCGTCCGCTGCGCGACGGCGCAGACAGAATGGCGGCCATCGGCACCAGCACCTGCGCAGCAACCGAAAACAGCCCCGCCATACCTACACCCGCAAACAACATGCTGCTATTGATGGCCAGACCGCTAATAAATTGTCCGATAGCGGCCAGCACCATCAGCCCGACAGCAAGCTGCCGACGTTCAAACTTGTCACCCAGCGGCACAATGAACAGCAGGCCCAGCGCGTAGCTCACCTGCGCAACAGTAACGGTGAGTGCCGCGCGGGTTTCGGTAATACCCAGACTGACCGAGATGGAGTGCAGCAAGGGCTGGTTGAAATAATTGCCGCCTGCACACAGGCCACAAGCGATAGCCATTAAAAGCAGAACAGGGGTTGTCAGGTAAGATGGTTGCGGCTTTTGTGCAGACATGAGTAACCAACAATAAAATACTATATATTTAACCAGTAGTATTATAAAATAACCAGCACGGGTCCCGTTGCACAGGCTGACGCATTCTGGCCAGCCATTGTCCGAAATCCGGGCCGCCTGTCACCGCGCGAGTCCAGGACGATGCTGGTCTCGCCAAAAAGTGCTTCGCGCTGCAGGCAGAAGAAACATTAAACCACAGTAAGATCATCATGTCGCAAACAGATTCCGCATCCCTGCGCGGTTGGCATTCACAATTGCAATGTTCGTTGTTTGCACGCCTCGGCTGTCACACCGCTATGCTTACACTTTAATATTATGAGTACGATGTCCCTTTTTCCGCCAGATGCCCTGGCCACGCCCAACGCAAGCGCCACAGACCAGCAACTGGGGCCTGGCGCCTGGGTACTGCGCGGGTATGCACTGGACGATGTGGACGGCTTACTGGCTGAGCTGGGCCGAATTCGCCGCCAGTCGCCCTTTCGCCATATGGTTACACCGGGCGGCTATACCATGTCTGTCGGCCTCACCTGTTGTGGCACGGTCGGCTGGACGGCCGACCACAAAGGCTATCGCTATGCTGCCATAGACCCGGAAACCGGCCAGCCGTGGCCCGCCATGCCACACCTCTTTCTGGCGCTCGCCCAACAGGCAGCCAGCCATTGTGGTTATGCCGGTTTTACGCCCGACTCCTGCCTGATCAACCGTTACGTGCCAGGCGCCCGGCTCAGTCTGCATCAGGACAAGGACGAAACCGATTTTTCTGCACCCATTGTGTCCGTGTCGCTGGGCATGCCGGCGATGTTTCAGTTCGGCGGTCTCAAACGCAGCGATCGGCCGGAAAAAGTCCCGCTGTTCCACGGCGATATCGTCGTCTGGGGTGGCCCTGATCGTTTGCGTTACCATGGGGTGCTGGCCCTCAAAGACGATCCGCATCCCCTGCTCGGCGCCAACCGCATCAACCTTACCTTTCGTAAAACCCGATAATTTCACTTGTGTTATTGCGCAGGTGATCGTGAGCGATGTGTTGAACAGCTCCCGGCCTTATGGCCACCTGCATTATTACCACCTGCATTATTACCACCTGCATTTTTGCAGTCTGCACTTTAGCCGCCTGCATTTACATTGCATCTGTATTAATCGACCGTTGCACCTGAATCTTTCACCGCCTTACCCCATTTGGCCACTTCAACCCGGACAAATTCCTCGGCCTGCTGCGTGGTTTGCGGCATGGGGATTCCGCCTCTATCGGTAATAAAGGTCGACAACCGGGGACCATTCAGCGCCTTGACGATTTCACTGTTCAGTTTTTCAACCACGTCTGCTGGTGTGTTCTTTGGAACAAAGATGGCTCCCCAGCCGATGGCCTCAAAGCCAGGAATCATCTCGCTTACCGTAGGCACATCGGGTAGCGCCTTTAAGCGAACCGCCGTGGTCACACCCAGCGGCACCGCTTTCTTGTCCTTTATGTAAGGCAGTGCTGAGGTGACCGAATCGACCATAAGTGGCACCTGATTCCCGATAAAATCAGCCTGCGCGGGACCACTGCCCTTATAGGGAATATGTCTGAGTGCGATGTGCGTGCCAGCCTGAAACATCTCCGCCGACAGGTGCTGAGTGCCGCCAATGCCGGCACTGGCATATGCCAGCGATTCGGGTTGCGCCCGGGATTGGCTGACAACGTCCTGCAGAGAATGAATGCCGGACTTGGGGTTGGCCAGAAAGATCAGCGGTACCGAAAACACGCCCGAAACAGCCTTCAGATCACCCTGCAGGCTATATCCGGGTTTTGAATACAGTGTCTGGTTCACTGCCGCCGCGCTGGCGCCCACTACCATGGTGTACCCGTCAGGTTTGGCTCGCACGGCCTGCTGCATGCCAATATTGCTGCCCGCGCCTGCCTTGTTTTCTGTAACAACAGGCTGTCCCATTGACTTGCTCAACTCGTCGGCAAGTGCACGGGCAAAGGTATCGGTCGCCTGTCCCGGCGGAAAAGGAATGATCATGGTGATCGGCTTTTCCGGATACGCGGCCAGTGCGCTGCCCGACGCCAATAAAGCCACGAGCGCCAATACGGATTTTTTCATCTATGTCTCCTAGTCAAAATATGTCATCTATCATATATATGAAAATGGCCAGAACGGCAAACGCACGCTCTGGCCAGATAAATAGTCATTGCAACCGTGATCGGTTTGATGGCGAATGGGCTCGCCAGCCGCTGCGGCCATAACCGGCAAATCGATCAGAATTAACCGGTAACGATTAACCTGTCACGATTAACCTGTCACGATTAACCTGTCACGATTAACCGGTCATGTTCAACCGGTGATGTTTAACCGTTAACGTCCAGTCGCTTAAATGGCTCAGTTGCCACCCTTGATGCCGGCAGTATCAATCACTTTTTTCCAGCGGGCCAATTCCTCACCGGTATATTTGCCCAGCTGTTCAGGGCCCATATATTCAGCGGTCGCACCCAGGCCTTCGGCTTTCTTTTTATACTCTGGCGTTGCCATGATTTTTTCAATCGCCGTATTCAGGCGTTGCACGACCTCACCAGGCACGCCTTTTGGCCCGTACATGGCAAACCACGACGAGACCAGCAAATCCGGATAGCCGGCCGCGCTGGCGGTAGGCACGTCGGGCAGCGATGGCAGCGGGTCCTTGCTCGTGACAACGAGTGCTTTGAGTGCGCCGGACTTAACATGCGGCAACAGCGGCGGCGGTGTCGTGATCGTCAGATCCACTACGCCGGCAAGCAAATCCGTTAGCGCAGGGCCCGTCCCTTTGTAGGGAACATGGGTTGTCTGGATGCCGGCCATCTGATTCAACTGCTCTGTTGCCACATGCTGGAGCGCACCGGTGCCGGAAGAGGCATAATTGAGTTTGCCCGGATTTTCTTTGGCATACTGCACCAATTCTTTCAGGCTATTGACTGGCAAATCTTTTTTGACAACCAGCAATTGCGGCGCAGACAACACATTTGCAATCGGCGTAAAGTCCTTGACCGGGTCCCAGCTGACCTTTTCTATACTGGGTGTAATGACCTGATAGCCCGAATATTGCAACAGCAGCGTGTAACCATCCGGCTTCGCACGCAACACCTGCTGCGCAGCGATGCCGCCCGACGCGCCGGGTTTGTTTTCAACCACCACAGGCTGGCCCAGTTCCTTGCTCAGAGGGTCGGCAATCATGCGCGCTGCCAGATCTGTCGTGCCGCCAGGGGCCGCCGACACGATCAGCGAAATGGGACGCTGCGGGTACCCTGCTTCCTGTGCCATTACATTCGTCATGGATACAGTGCTGATGGCCAGGGCCAGCAGCGCGGGTTTAAATACGTTACGTTTCATCAATGTCTCCAGGTTTTTGTATCAATACTCTTCGTTCTGTTCTGATAGCTGAACAGATAAGCGTGGTTCCGGTGATGGCCATTGATTGTGTTCCAGCCTTCACCGGGTCTGTTGTCTCACTGCGCCTGCTGCAATTGCTTCACATATTCAGGCACCGGATGCAGAGCCATGCGGATGCCGGCTGCCAGCGTCTGGCTGTTCACGCCATGCCCGATCAACGGTTCAAGCGAACGACTGATCCTCAATAGCGCATTCAGATCCACCCCGGTGTCATAGCCCATCAGTTCAAGCATATGAACCATGTCTTCAGTCGTGACATTGCCAGAGGCGCCTGGTGCATAGGGGCAACCGCCAAGCCCGCCCAGTGAGCTGTCAAAGCGCACCACACCTGCCTGCAGCGCGGTGACAGTATTGGCCAGGGCCATGCCGCGTGTGTTATGAAAATGGGCCGTCACCTGCAGGCCCGGAAAGCGCGCCAGAACCGCTGCAAACACGCTAGCCACCTGGGTTGGATACGCCATGCCCGTGGTATCGCATAGCGTGACGCCATCCACACCCAGCTGTGCAAACCGGTCCACCCAGGCCAGTACATCGTCCTGCGCAACGTCACCCTGCAT
Source organism: Advenella mimigardefordensis DPN7 (assembly GCF_000521505.1). Lineage (GTDB taxonomy): Bacteria > Pseudomonadota > Gammaproteobacteria > Burkholderiales > Burkholderiaceae_B > Advenella > Advenella mimigardefordensis. The sequence goes on along the minus strand of NZ_CP003915.1, from coordinate 1,953,518 downwards.
AGGACAGCCAAACACTGTGGACAGGGACACGTTGATCGCCGTGCTGGTATTTTTGACTTCGCCGATGACCGCCGCGAGCTGTTCAAAAGACCGATCCCGGCTCATACGCAAATTCGACAGATTGTGCGTTTCGCTCACCGACATGACCAAATTGACTTCATCCACACCGCAGGACATAGCCCTTTCGGCCCCCCGCAAGTTAGGTACCAGCACGGTATAAATAACATTCGGGTTCCGGTGGATCTGATGCATCACCGCTTCGGCGTCCTTCAGTGCCGGTATCGCCCTGGGAGACGTGAACGAGGTCACTTCTATCTTGGCATAGCCGCATTGGCTCAATTGGTCGATAAAGGCAATCTTGTCTTCCGTTTCAATAAACCGTGCTTCGTTCTGGAAACCATCCCTTGGGGCGACTTCCTGGATAAACAGTTTTTTCATAGCTTGCTCCTGACGCGCTGCGCGTCCGTCGCTCCTCTGGCCTCTGCGCTACAAAGGCGTGTGGATAAATTATTTGATCAGCGTACTGACATGGCCCGTCAGATAATGCCGCGTACCTTCCAGTCATCACGGGTGGCAGCATCAACACCCAGGCGATCAAGAATCTGCTGCGTGTCCTGCCCCAGTATCGGCGCGCGTCTTCGCACATCGCCCGGCGTTTCGCTCAGTTTTGGCAACACCCCCGGCAAGGTGACCGGCGTACCATCTTCAAGTTCACCCTCAATCAGCATTTGCCTTGCGTGATAATGCGGATCGCTGGCAATATCGGCTGCGTCATAAATGCGCCCACCAGGTATCCGGTTGGCATGCAATTGCTCCAGCACCTGGTCCAGCGTATGCTGTGCGGTCCATTGCCCGATCACGCCATCGATATACTCGGCCTGTTTGGCACGACCGTCGTTATGTTCAAATGCCGGATCTGTTCCAATATCATCACGCCCGATCAGAGACATCAGGCGCTTGAAAATGCTGTCGCCATTGCCGGCAATCAGTGCATATTTATCGTCGGCACAACGATAGGCATTGCTTGGCGTGATGCCCGGTAGGCTGCTGCCCGCCGGCTGGCGCACCTGTCCGAAGACCGAATATTCAGCGATGGTGCTTTCCATCATATTGAAGACGGATTCGTACAAGGCCACATCGATCATCTGGCCTGCGCCATTGAACTGGTCGCGGTGTCGCAATGCCAGCAGCACACCAATCACGCCATGCAAGGCCGACAGCGAATCGCCAATTGAAATACCCACACGCACGGGCGGACGGTCGGGCTCGCCACTCAAATGTCGCAGTCCACCCATGGCCTCTCCCACCACACCAAACCCCGGCAGGTCTTTATAAGGTCCGGTCTGCCCGTAGCCGGAGACGCGCAACATGATGAGCCGCGGGTTAATCTCTTTGAGCGCCTCGAAACCCAGATTCCATTTTTCCAGCGTACCGGGACGAAAATTTTCCACAATCACATCGGTATCAGCTACCAGCCGGCGAATCACTTCCTGACCTTCCGGTTCATGCAGATTGAGCGTGACTGATTTTTTATTGCGCGACTGTGAGGCCCACCAGACAGAGGTGCCTTCGTGTAACAGCCGCCATTTTCTTAGCGGATCACCGGTGCCCGGTGGTTCGATCTTGATCACTTCTGCACCGAACTCGGCCAGCATTTTCGTGGCAAAGGGTCCGGCAATGAGCTGTCCCAGCTCCAGCACTCTGATTCCATCCAGCGGTTTAGACATGTATTACCTGTTCATTCAAAATGGGTTTTCGCCATCATGACCCGAATCAGGCAATTTGAAAATTGCTAAATTGACGACGACCCTTTCCAGATTTTCAAGGCTTCGGGTCTGCCTGCAGTGATTTGACCGGTTTCTATCCCTTCGAAAGAAACGCTGGAACGCTACGCCTGACTGCTCTCAGCCTGTCTGATGGGCACGCTTCAGAAAGTCCAGCAATCGCTGGGCGTCGGGCTTCAGGGCCGCCGCACTGCGAACGCCCACGTACAAGGTACGCTGGCCCCAGTCGTCATCCAGTGCCAGCGCATGCAAGCCCTTGCCAATAATTTCCGGCCGCACCGCCTGCAGCGGCAGCAAACCCACGCCCAGGCCCGCTTCAATCATCCGGCAGATTGCATCAAAACTGCTAACCTGTACGCGCAGACGCAACGTTTTACCTGCAGCCATGGCGGCATCCTGCATGCGTACCTGCAATGAGCTGCCATCAGACAGACCGACAAAATCATTGTCCAGCACCTGCGCAAAACGAATCCGCTTGTGTTTTCCCAACGGGTGCCCGCGAGGCACCAGCACCACCAGCTGATCATGACGATAGAAATATTTTTCTACCTGACCACTGGGAATGTTGTCGGCAAAAATGCCTATATCAATTCTTTCCTGCGTCAATGCCGTGATAATCTCGTGACTTAGCTTTTCGTCAAGGCTTAACCGAATTGCCGGATGCGAACCGGCAAACGCAGCCAGGTCGCCCGGCAGAAACTGAATCACAGATGAGGTATTGGCCCAGATCCGCACCTGGCCACGCAACCCGGCAGAATAAGCGCTCATGTCTGCAGTCAGGCGCGTCACAGCAGCAATCACCAATTGTGCATGCTCCACCAGCGCGTGGCCCGCTGAGGTGAGCTCCAGCCCCCTGGCGCGCCGAATAAACAATTCGCAGCCAATCTGCTTTTCCAGTTCGGAAATGCGCTTGCTGAGTGCTGACAGCGTCATATGCGCGTCGTAGGCTGCCCGCGTCAGATTCAGTGAGCGGGCTGCCAGCAAAAACAGCCTGAGCGTTTGCGGATCGAAGCGGGACAGATTCACGGGTTCAGGCAACATGGGCGGCCATCCTGGCAGACAACATTTTCCGGCTTGCCTCGTCTACCGGCACATAAACCAGCAGACGCTCACCGGCCATCGGCATACTCCACCAATTAGTCTGCAGTACCTCCAGTGTGCCAAGCCCCTTATACTTGTAGCGCACAGTATGATCCAGGGTGGCACACACACGGTTGCGCTCCCAGATATCGGCAAACTCGGGAGAACTGGCCAGTAAGCGCTGCAAATAACGCTCCCAGAGGGGATCGCCCAAATGCGGGGCCATCTGTGCCCGCAGTCTGGCAGCCATGTGTCCAATGGTTTCAGGCAGATCCTGCGTGACTTTCCTGACCTGGGGGTCGGTGAGGGCCAGATAAATACAATTGCGATCCTCGCGGGCAACCTGATTCAGATCACGGTCAATCATCCGGCAGAATGCTTCGTTAAAGGCCAGAATGTCATATCTGACATTTTCCACAGCGGCCGGCAATGGGTGCAACTGATCCAGAATCGTCTGTATGGCCGTTGGCATCATGCGGCAGATTTCACCGGAAACAGCCGCAGCCGGGCTGGCCACGCCAGCCAACGAGAACAGATAGCGGGTTTCCGTCTCGGTGCACTGTAGTGCCGATGCGACAGCCTGCAACACTTTTGGCGATACACGTATCGGGCGACCCTGTTCCAGTTTGGTATACCAGGTGATACCAATGTTGGCCAGTTGCGCCACTTCTTCACGCCGTAACCCGGGTGTACGGGTACGCCCGTATCTGGGCAAGCCCATGCGTCGCGGATCCAGGCTTTCACGGCGGGCCCGCAAAAACAGTCCCAATTCCTGTGCACGATCTACCCTATCGTCAATAGGTGTTTTCCTGTGCTCTGCCGCCGCGTGGGTTATAACGGCTGTCATACTGTCGGTCACTTTCATTTTCACTCCTGCCATTTTGGCAGCGTTGTTGTCACGTTTTTGCACTTGTCATTGCCCGGGAGCAGCTGCATTTATTTACCAACCCGGATCGGCCACCCCTCTGTCGCGCTCACAACTGCAATATACAACTGCAATATTTTTACCATGCAGCCCTGCTGCGCGGGCATATCGGCCGGCCCGGCGCGTCAGGCTTACACTATTTATACCAGTCTAAACAGGCTCTGGTACCCGTCTAAAAACATATTCATAATACTTCATCGATGATATTTTTCCAGGATTTTTTATGACGTCGGATGCACAACAAAAGACCAGCCACCTGAACAATGCCGGTCTTTCCGTCCTGTTGGCGGGCATGTTCCTGCCTCAGATTGATTTTTCCATTATCAATGTAGCGCTGGATTCGGTTGCCCGTTCCCTGCACGCCACCGAATATGAACTGGAGCTGATGGTGGCCGTATACGGTGTGGCATTCGCCGTGATGCTGGCCATGGGAGGCCGACTGGGTGACATGTATGGCCGCCGGCGTCTGTTCAATATCGGCGTACTGCTCTTTGGCATTTCGTCTCTGCTCTGCGGTATTGCACCCAGCATTTCGGCGCTTTTGCTGGCCCGGACGTTGCAAGGCGTTGCAGCGGCACTGCTGGTGCCACAAATTCTGGCAACGATTCACGTCTGCCTTAAGGGACACGCTCACTCTCGCGCCATTGGTCTTTACAGCTCCATAGGCGGTCTGTCATTTATTATCGGGCAGGTGCTGGGTGGCTTTCTGGTCCATGCCAATATCGCAGGCTCGGAATGGCGCAGTATCTTTCTGATCAATTTGCCTGTATGCGCAGCCGTACTGTTTCTGTCGACACGCCATATCCCTGAAACCCGCCGGGAGAATCCGGCAAGTATCGATGGACCGGGCACACTGTTGCTGGCATTACTCATTATCAGCATTTTGCTCCCCGTCGCGCTGGGCCCGTCCATGCGCTGGAACTGGTTATGCTTCGCTGCGCTCGCCTGCGCAATCCCGCTGGCGCTCCTTTTATGGAAAACAGAAACCCGTCAGGAACGCCGTGGCATCCTGCCCTTATTGCCACCCTCACTGCTGCGTTTGCCCACGGTGCGTTTCGGATTTTTCACCGCCATTTTATTTTTCTCCTGCTGGAGTGGATTCATGTTCGTACTGGCGCTCACTTTGCAGGCCGGCGCGGGTCTGACGCCATTGCAATCGGGCAATGCCTTTATTGCACTGGGTGCCTTCTTCTTCATTGGTTCACTGCTTAGCACCCGCGTGGTGGCGCGCATCGGATTGTTGCCCACGCTTATACTGGGTTGTGCCATGACCATTCCAGGCCTGCTCATTTTGCTGTGGATCCTGCATCAGGTCTGGCCCACACCCAATCTGCTGTCGCTTACGCTCCCGTCGCTGTTCATCGGCATTGGACAGGCATTTATTGTCGGCGCCTTCTACCGCATCGGCATGTCGCAGATCCCGCCAGATCAGGCGGGCTCAGGCAGCGCAACGTTGTCGACGATCCAACAGGCGTCGATGGGTTTTGGGCCGGCGCTGCTGGGCGCCGTATTTTCACAAACGCTGCTGCAGGGCCATGACTACCAGCGAGCCATTAACGCCAGTCTCCAGCTGGAAATGGCGCTGTTGGCCACATTGATGGTGGCATCCATCTGGTATTTCCTGCGTAAACGCAGTCAGACCTCCCTGGCGGTTCAGGGCAATACCTGATGAACAGCGGGCGGACTGCGGGCAGTTAGGCGTAGGCCATCTCATGCACCTTGGCGGTCACTCGTCACACCGCATCATTGCGCATGTGTGCCATTGCAGCACGGGATGCCCATCGCACGTTCTTTTGATGCCCGCCGCCTATCAACTGAGTCATGCGACATTTGTGATAATGACAACACTTGTGCTCAGAAAGCACGGTCCGCTACGACATCCGCTGGTGTTGTCAGGGTAAATCCTCTACCATAAGAGCGAGGATTTACCTCAATCCCTTTTGCCGGATACTGCATCCATGACAGCCCCGGCGTGCAGCCTTCGGAATCAAATGAATCAGCAGACGTTACCCATTTCCAGTCCCCTGCCCGGAATACTTTCCCTGCTGGTGGCGATGTCGGTGCTGTCAACGCTGGATGCTACGGGTAAATGGTTGATGTCTGTCGGCGTCCCCTTGCTGGTGCTGTGCTGGGTACGCTATAGCGTTCATCTGATTCTGGTGACGTCGCTTATCATTCCTGCCAGAGGCTGGCAGATTCTGAAAACCAAAAAGCCGGTTGAACAACTGCTGCGCGGTGTTTTCATGCTCACCTCCACCATGGTGTTTTTCACCACCTTGCGTTATCTGCCCCAGGCCCAGGCCACCGCAATCAATTTTATTGCACCGCTGATTCTGCTTGCCGTTGCGCCCTGGATACTCAAGGAAAAAGCCATGCTGTCCCGGTGGATTGCCGCCATCGTGGGCTTTCTGGGTATTCTGATTGTGATTCGCCCTTCCGGTGGCCTTGATCCGACCGGCGTCATGTTCGGCCTGTCCAATGCGGTCATTTTTTCCCTGCAGTTCATTGCCAACCGACGGCTTGCCGGCGACAACCCGTTTACAACGTTGATATGGAGCGGGCTGTTTGGCACTGTGGTACTGACCGTCTACACCTTGTTTACCATCGACGAAGTACTGCAGGTGCTCGCCGTGCTGGACCTCAAGCAATGGCTGTTACTGCTGTCTACCGGCATCACCGGCGGCGTGGGTCATTTGTTGCAAATTCAGGCTTATCGCCACGCGCCCGCCTCACTGTTGTCGCCCTTTGTCTATCTGCAAATCATCAGCGCAACCGCACTGGGCTGGCTGATATGGAACCAGTTTCCCGATAGTCTCACGTGGCTTGGCATCGGGGTCATCTGCGCCAGCGGCATCGGCATTACGCTATATGAGCTGCGCGCCCGACCAATACCCGCCACCGCCTGATCGTCAACTCAAGATGTCCGGAAACGGGCGCATGTGCCCCTCTCGTGCTAATGACACTTGAATAGACACTTGAATCCGTCCGTATGCTTCGTGACCGCAGATAACGACCACAAATCATTACCGCACATCGCTACCACGAATACGGATCAATGTCCTCATCGGACGCTCTTTCAGCAATGGCTTCAACACCGGGAATGTCGTTGAATTTCTTGCGTATCATCGCGTACTCCTGCGGCGACATCCGGGAAAAGACAATATACACTTTATCGAATTCCGGTGTTTCTGCTGGCTGCACAATAAACTGCTTGACCCGATTCGCACTGATGCCCAGCGCGTGATTGAACGTGCCCAGGGTCAATTGCCCATGCCTGGCTTTGATGGTGACATGGCGTCGCTGCTGATAAGCGATAAAGCGTTTTTCCAGCGGTTTGATGCCGGCAAGAATCAGTAAAATAATAATCGTCGCTGCAATCGATGGAATATATAACCCTCCCCCGACCGCCAGCCCGATACCGGCAACCGACCAGACACTGGCCGCCGTTGTGAGGCCCCGAATAACCTGCCCGCGCGCAAGAATAGCGCCCGCGCCCAGAAAGCCAATACCTGAAACCACCTGCGCAGCCACCCGGGATGGATCAAGGGTGACATGCGCTCCCAGTGCATCTGAAAACCCATATATGGACACAATCATAATGAGTGTGGAGCCCACGCAAACCAGCATATGCGTTCGCAGCCCGGCCGCCCAGGACAATCGCTCCCGTTCAAACCCGATGACACTGCCCAACACCGCAGACATAACCAGCCGTCCTACCAGTTCCATTTCTGATGCCATTGCCACTTTCTCTGCTCCTTTCTGTTGTACTCACGACCGGCGCATCAATGCGTGAGGAGCCATCTAAAACAATTGTGATACACAGCAACAGGCACGTTCGACATATGCCTGCTGTTAACCGGCCCGCCTGTCAGCACCCTGTCTTGCAATATGCCTTTGTTCGCACCTTGCGTTTTTCGCGATACGATTCTTTTACTTGTAATACTGTTTGCAGTATAGCAGGGTAAACCAAACCCTCAATCAACAGACTTGCCCTGTTGCGGCAGAATAAACCCGTGCACAACAACCGGTCAGAAAAACGGCTCCGCCCCCGGGCAAACCTTGTATTGTCCGGCACAGGCAGTATGCTATATTCGTTTTTTCCCTTAACCACCTACCTCACTACATGAAAGCAGAATCCGTACTCGACACCATTGGCCAAACACCTCATATCCGATTTTCCCGTATGTTCCCCGGCCAGCAGCAAGTCTGGATCAAGGCCGAGCGCTTCAACCCCGGTGGCTCCCTGAAAGACCGCGCTGCCCTTGCCATGATCGAAGCAGCCGAACAGTCCGGTGCGCTGAAACCCGGCGCGACCATTATTGAGCCAACATCAGGCAATACCGGCGTTGGTCTGGCCATGGTTGCCGCAATCAAAGGTTATAAGCTTATTCTTGTCATGCCTGAAAGTATGAGCATAGAACGCCGCCGCCTGATGAGCGCCTATGGTGCCAGTTTTGATCTGACCCCCAAGGAAAAAGGGATGAAAGGCGCGATCGCGCGTGCGGTCGAGTTGGCGGAACAAACACCTGGCTCATGGATTCCGCAGCAGTTCGATAATCCAGCCAATCCACAGGTACATGCCGAGCGCACAGCCAAAGAAATTCTTGACGACTTCCCGGCAGGACTAGACTACCTGATTACCGCAGTCGGCACCGGTGGCCACATTACCGGCATTGCCCGTACGCTGAAAAAGCAATGGCCACAATTGAAAGTGCTTGCCGTTGAACCGGCTGCCTCTCCTGTCATAGCAGGTGGCGAGCCCGGCCCGCACGCGCTGCAGGGTATTGGCGCAGGCTTCATTCCGGTTAATCTGGACACAAGCCTGCTGGATGGAACGATTTCAGTGGAAGTCCCTGAATCACTCGATTATGCCCGCCGTGCCGCCACACAGGAAGGCCTGCTGGTAGGAATCAGCAGCGGTGCCACACTGGCGGCAATCGCTAAAACATTGCCCGGTTTGCCGGCCAATGCCACCGTTTTGGGCATCAACTACGATACCGGCGAGCGGTATCTTTCTGTCAAAGATTTTTTGCCTGAATAATAACCGGCTAAAAAGCAACTGGCTAAAAAGCGGGTTAAAAACCCAGGGCCCGGGACATGGCAACAGAGGACAAACAGAGGGAATAATCCGTCTGCCATGATCCGGGCGCGCTGCACACTTTGCTTGCAGGAAACCGCAGCACACACGCTTAAAACAAGGAGACAGCAGCATGAACAATCATATATTTCGTTTGAAATCTCAGGTACTGGCAATCATGGCGCTGAGCCTGGCTGCCTCAATCGCCCAGGCGGCCAATACCGGCGAAGTGGCATGCAAGACAACGGCCGAATGTGAACAGCAGGCCATCAAGGCGGGCGTGACCGCCAAGCCGGTATCCAGCAAGGCCACCAGCAAAAATGACGAGAAGGAAGACCAGTTCTACTGGCTGGGAAAAATCAACAAGGCCTCGGCCGTCATGCTCACCGAGGAAAAAATTGTTGAGCCGCAAATGGGCGCAAAGCTTGCCAGCGGCGTTGCCTATTCTTTGGAACAATCGGAAAAGCCCGATGGCAAACGTCCCAAAGACGTGCTGCAAATTGAAAAAATCATCACAGATGAAATTGGCCCGGATGCGTCGCTAATCCACACCGGGCGCAGTCGCCAGGATATGTATGCCACCTATCGAATGGCCAAACTGCGCAATCAGGTGCTGGACTATTCAGATGCGCTCAATACATTGCGCACGGCTCTGCTGGCCGCTGCCGCCAAAAACGTCAACACCATTGTGCCGGCCTACACCAATGGTGTGCAAGCCATGCCTATCAGCTATGCACATTACCTGCTGGCCTATGAAGCGTCTTTCGCCCGTGATGCCCAGCGCATTCACGAACTCTACAAACGCATGAACCTGTCCGCCATGGGCACGGCCGTACTGGCCAATTCAAGCTGGCCTCTGAATCGCGAACGCATGGCAGAACTGCTTGGTTTTGACGGCATTATTGAAAACTCCATGGATTCAAGCCAGATCGCGCCCTCCGACGTATCACTGGAAGCCACCGGCATCCCATCCTCATCGGCCATCCGTCTGGGCGTGCTGTTGCAGGACATTCATACCCAATATCACCAGACCCGGCCGTGGCTGTTGCTCGATGAAGGTAGCACCTATACCAGTAGCGCCATGCCGCAAAAGCGTAACCCTGGCGTGATCATGCGCGCTCGCGAAGCGGCCTCCAATGTGGTCGGCCTGGCGCAAACCGTGGTCTTTCGCAACCATAATGTGACCACGGGCATGACCGACTATAAATCGGCCTGGGACGATCTTGGTCTGTTCCCACAGGCGATCAAGATGATCGATAGCGTCAATACCGTTATGAAAGCCCTGAATGTAAATGCTAAGCGCTCTCTGGAGGAACTGGAAGATGACTGGACGACTTCCATGGAACTGGCCGAAGCCCTGCAAAAGGAGCATAAGATTCCGTTCCGGGTGGGCCACAGCTTCGCTTCATCCATTGTGACCGAAGCGCGCAACAATGGCTTCAAGCCCAAAGACTTTCCTTATGACAAAGCTGTAGAGCTGTACACCAAGGCGCTGCAGAAATATAAACTGCCTGAAGGCAAACTGCCGATCAATGAAGCTCACTTCCGGGAAGTGCTCTCTCCTGAATTCATGGTGAAAACCAGAGTAGGCACAGGCGGCCCGCAACCGGCAGAAGTGGAGCGTATGCTGGCCGAAAGCAACAAGCGATTGGATGGCGATAAGGCCTGGATGCAATCTACGCGCGATAAACTGGCGCAGGCAGATAAAAAATCTGGACGAGGCCTTTACCAAACTGAAGGATTCTGCAGATCAATCAGCAGATAAGCCATCTGCTGAAGGTGCTGCAGCAAAGTCAGCACAAGACAAGCCTAAAGGTTAATTGCTGGCACAGCAGCATCGTTGAAGTAAAAAAGGCCGCGTTGTTGCAGCCCCAAATGAAAAACCACCCCGAAGGGTGGTTTTTCTGCTTTATGAATACATCGCTAAGCGATGCATATCATTAGAAGCGGTGTTGCAGACCAACGCCGATCAGTGTGGATTTCAGCTTGACGTTGCCACGATGGTATTTTTCGTCAAACTTCATTTTGCCTACACCGTAGGAAGCGGCAGCATAAACGCGAGTACGTTTGGACAGGCCTTGTACGTAGCCTACGCTGAAGATGCTCAGCTTACCTTTCATACCGTCATATTCGTTGTTGGTATTTTTGGATGTGTTCCCTTGATAAGAGAATAAAACAGTGCCAGCGTCACCAACTGGAGCACTAAGACCAACCATCCAGGATTGTTGACGGAAGCCGGGGGCTTCTGCGTAGTTCAGGCCATTAAATTTGCTACGAGCTTTGAAAATTGTTGTGTAACCAGCCAGTGCACTATTCAAGCCAATACCACCAGCTTGAGCCTCTGTAATCGCTTTGCCTGCTACAGAACCGCGAATCTGACCGTAGCCCAGGTGCAACTTGACGACTTCAAAGTCATAAGCACCGAACAGGTTCCACATATGGGTGGTACTGCTGGTTTTTGTATCGAAATCAACATATTTATGTTGGTCTAGGTCATAGTTATAACCACTGCTCCGGACATCCGTACGGAAGCGATCATAGGAAACACCGACAGAAACCGGACCGTTTTCGAAACCCAGACCGGCTGAAATCCAGTTAGAAGTGTCGCGCTTATCAGATTTTTCGTCGCGTTTTTCAGAGGAATTCTTATCGTGAGTACCGGAATAGGCAAGGCCGAATTTAAAACCGCCGAATTCAGGCGACAGATACTTGATGGAGTTGTTCATACGAGCGGAAACTGAATCGCCGAATGCACCATCTGCCACGCCAGCCTGCCCCACACCGGTACCGAAAGGATCAATGCCGGAGACGACATCATCGGCCACGTTGTACTGACGACCCAGCGTCAGGGTACCCCAGCTCTCGCCGGTCAGACCGATAATGGCCTTGCGACCGAACAGGCGCTTACCTTGTTTGGACTCACCCGTTCCCAGATCAAATCCGCTTTCCACCTGGAAAATGGCGCTGGTGCCGTTACCCAGATCTTCGCTGCCTTTCAGGCCCCAACGGTTACCGTTCAGGATACCATTTGTCATGCCGATGTTGCGTTTTTCGCTCCAGCTTCCAGAGTGCCGGTGTCCACCATCATGTACGATATCACTTTCAGTAATTTTAGTCTTGGTATAACCGATACCGCCGTCAACCAGACCGTACAATGTTACAGAAGTCGCAGCTTGTGCTACCCCGGTAGCCGCACCGAGCAGCACGATAGATTGCAATGCCTTTTTCATGTTGAATACTCCATTTACAAATTTCATTCCGGCGTACCGGATTACTTCATCACCTTTGGGCTAGCGGTATGACACCGGCCAGCTTTACCGGATTAACCGGTAGCTCGACACCATGATGGTCAGGCTGCCTGTAAACGAATAACGCATCCATACCACCATGTTGACAAACCACTGCATACGGGCCCGCTTATCTTGTCAAATCAAAGGGTTACGGAAGCAGCTTGAGAAGTATTGTATTTTTTAGGAGCGGATCACCGCCTTGATCCATGTAAAGGCAAAATTGCAAAAAAGCGTGTATATGAAAATGCCGTGCGAGGTAGGCGCAACCGTAGGCATAACGGCGCACTTCGTGCAGAAGCACCCAGCACTAGAGGGAAAAACACCACAATAGCAAAAGCCTGAAAGATGTCGCTTTTACGCATCAATCAGGCTTTTTTACTACAGATAACAGTGGCTGCTTAGAAGCGGTGTTGTATTCCTGCAGCAACCAGTGTCGATTTAAGTTTGACCTTGTCGTCCAGCGCATCAAAACGCACACTGCCACTACCGTATGACGCTACAGCGTAGAGCGTGGTACGTTTGGACAGATCCTGGCTGTAGCCGATGCTGCCAATATGCAGGGTGCCGCGTGCCTTATCATAGACGGTGTCCGAGTTTTTCACATGATTGCCCTGGTAGGACAGCAGAACTCTACCCGCATCTCCGACAGGAATGGTCAGCCCGGCCAGCCATGCCTGCTGACGGTAACCACTGGTTCCGCTAAGCAACCCTGAATCGCCGTCATCCACCAACGCGGTATCCAGCGAGTGAATCAATCCTGAAGACAAGCCTGTGGCTGGCAAGGCGCCATGCGTCTGGCCGTACATCAAGTGTGCCTTAACGGCAGTGAAGTCATAGGTCAGACCTACATTCCACATATTGGTCGTGGACTTTGTACTCTCATCGCTCACGGTCACATCGCTGCGAAACCGGTCATAGGTTGCAGCAACGGCCAACGGGCCATTTACGTAGGATAAACCGGCTGTGATCCAGTTAGACGTGTCTTTGTCGACGATGCGCCCGGCACCGCTGCTGTATTCCGTTTTCTCGTTACGTCCGGAATACCCCAATCCGAATTGAAAGCCGCTCCAGGTTGGGCTCATATATTTTATCGAGTCGGACATATTGGCAGATACTGAGTCGCCAAATGCACCGGCGGTCACGCCAGCCTGCCCGAAATTTGTTCCAAAGGGATCCAGCGGCGAGAGTATGTCATCAGCCACGTTAAATTGGCGGCCCAGTGTCACGGTACCCCAGTCAGCGCCGGTTAACCCCACCAGCGCACGCCGGTCAAATAACGTACCCTCAGATAGGGAGTGCCCTGTACCAAGGGAAAAGCCGCTTTCCAATTGAAAAATGGCACTGGTGCCATTGCCAAGGTCTTCAATGCCTTTCAGACCCCAGTTGTTCGTGCCGCCGATACCATCAACCAGGCCGATGTCACGGGTTTTGACCCAACTATCGCCATAGCTGACCTTCGTTTGTGAATATCCCACCCCTGCATCGACCAGGCCGTACAGTTGCACCGATGTCTCGGCGTGTGCCAGGCCCGCAATCGCGGTCAGCACCAATCCCGACAACAGACTCTTTTTCATACTTATTTCTCCAGTTACAAACAAGCTTTGCGGCGGCGCCCAAAGCATTCACATATGTGATTAAACACCTGTGTCCGGGATCGACCTGCCTGCCCGCAAGCGAGCATCAGGCTGGCCGTATCTCATCAGGGATAAAGCAAAACCCGTGCCTGTTTTAATGGCAGCAGGCGACGGGTTACCAATCAGGGAACTGATCTATCACGGCACTGTGTCGTGGTCATAAAGCATTCACCGGTCCTGATTCTTTTATTGCGAATACTTTTTCTTCGCATTGTTATTTCGTATTCTTTATTACGTGATCACTAGTCGTCAAACGATTTCTGCTGAACAATAGCCGTACGTATGAATCCAGCAACCATTCCTGATTTTTTGCTGAACAATTGTGCTTTACGTTAGGATCCAGCAACGGTTCTTCCTTACCGCCATTCGCAGCGGACGAGCCTGGATCGGCTGATGTTAACGGAGACAATTGGGGGATAAGGGAATGGGGAAATGCGGAAAAGGAAAGATGGGGAGAAAAACAGGATCCGGGCAGCCTCATCCATTGCACGAGAGCAATGCATAGCGAGCATCGGTTTGGTGCAGGATTGCCCCAAACCATCACACCGCTCAACGACTGGCGAAATCAAGGTGATTGACTGCTGCTGCCCTGATCCATGGGACACGACTGCAAGCGAATCCAATCAACTGCTTGCCTTGTGCAACATGCAATAGTCATAAGCTTCCTGGCCAATATCGGTCTTGTTGATGTCACTTTCGTAGGCAACGTCTATTGCATATGTGAACATCGGGTCTTTGCTATCGCTGCCCAGCCCGGCCTTGTCTCCTGCCCTGTCGTTATGGCCTTCCCTGCGCGCCCGCAAGGTTGCCTGCGCCTTTTCCTGAACGCGCTTGCATACTGAATCCGCATGCTGATACGCCGGCTTTACCGGCTTAGCCGCATAGGCCTGCAAGGACGCCAAAGCGCATAGCGCACCTACGACATATGTCATTGTTTTCATTTGCATTCTCCTTTTATATTCACAATACATCGCTACTGGAGATGAGCTTACCTGAAAATCACAAGTTTGATGTTTCACGCTGACACATCTCTGCTGCCACACTATCTGCTTCGAACTACATTATGATGATGACATCCGGCAAACCCATAGCTATGACATCTGAAATTACCAGCTTTAATTAATTACAATCGTTCCGAAATGTCACTCGTTATAGTGATTACTGAAGATTCGAGTTCACCCTAAAGCACGCCTGAACCACTATGAGCACCATCACCTCTATCACTGCTGTTCCGTTCAATGTTTCACCCAAAACCAACTGGTTTTTTATTCTCATTCAAATGAGTGATGGCACCCATGCCTGGGGAGAGGCATCGCTCAATGGCTGGGAAACGGCCCTTCAAACCGCGACCCAGTTGCACGGTCAGCCGCTGATCGGCATGACAGCAGAAGCAGCGATTGCCCAGGTGCGCCCGTCTCCGATACTGCCTGGCGGGCTGGTGTCCAATGCAGTGCTCAGCGCTCTGGCTCAGGCGCTCTGGACCATCCGCGCCGAACAGGAGGCGATGCCGCTGCACGCCATGCTTGCGCCACTGCAAAGAAAAGCCATATCCGTCTACGCCAACATTAATCGCGCAACCGTTGACCGTACACCCGCAGGATTCGCCGCCACCGCAAAACGCGCTGCCGCTGCCGGCTTCTCCGGATTTAAAGCCGCACCTTTCGACGGCGTCACACCCAGCCTGTGTGCAAATGGAGAGGCTAGGCAGATGATCCAGCACGGCATAGATTGCCTCTATGCCATTCGTGATGCCATTGGGCCGGATGCCCGCTTAATGGTGGATTGTCACTGGCGATTTGACGAACAAAGCGCACTTGACGTACTGGATCAGCTACAAGCCGTTGGTCTGCACTGGTTTGAATGCCCTCTGGCGGAAACCTATGGCAACTGGGATCCCCTGCGCAGAATAAAAGCGCACGCCAATGAACAAAACGTGTTGATTGCGGCAGCAGAAACCCAGGTTGGTGTCCATGCTTTCGAAATGCAGATTCGAGAAAAACTGCTGGACGTGATTATGCCTGATATCAAATATTGCGGCGGTCCTGCCCATATGCTGGCGATCGCAGAAATGGCTGCTGCAAACGATGTCCTGTTTGCTCCCCACAATCCGACTGGTCCGATATGTACGGTTGCGTCCCTGCACGTGGCGTGTGTCGCCAGCAAAGCACATATGCTTGAGTTGCAATTTGAGGAAAGTCCGCTTTATGAGGAACTGGCCGGACCGCAATACCCCAAGCTGGATAAGGGCAAGTACCAGGTTCCCAATCGCACCGGCCTGGGAGTAAAACCAGATAGGCAATTACTGGATGCTCACCCTTTCAGGCCCGTGCCATTCGGAATTGAAACCTTGCTTGCTGTTTAGCTGTGTGGTGCCTGCGCGCAGGTTTATTTTCAATCTGCCTTGATGTTTTTTTCCTGAGCCAGCTTTTTCCAACGGCTCACATCGTTGCGGATGCGCTCTGCAAATTCCTCGGACGTACCGCCAGCGGGAGCACAACTGACTGCCTTTAAACGTTCCTGAATATCCGGGGATGCCAGCGCCTCATTGATTTGCTTGTTGACGCGCTCGATTATTTCATTCGGGGTATCCGCAGGTGCAAGTAAACCGAACCACGCGACCGTTTCAAATCCAGGATAGGTCTCTGCAAGCGTTGGTACGTCGGGCAATTCCGGCACACGCTCTTTCGTTGTTACCGCCAGCGCCTTTGCCTTGCCTGACTTAATCTGGCTGAGCCACGGCGGCAAATTACCTACCATCGTCACCACTTCATCAGACAAGACGGCCTGCACTGCCGGTGTCGCACCCCGATACGGAATATGCACTAGCGGCACGTCCGCAAGGCTCTTGAAGAGTTCAGCAGAAAGATGCGCCGAGCTGCCGATACCGCCGGAGGAATAATTCAACGACGTTTTGCTGTTCTTTATGTAGGCAACAAATTCCTTCACATTGCTGACCGGCAGATCCTGCCTCACGGCCAGTACATTGGCTGTGGTGCAGAACAGGCCTACCGGCTTGAAGCTTTTAACAACGTCGTAGCGCAGCTTGCTGTAAATGGCTGCATTAATACCATGCGAACCGGCATTGCCGACGATCATGGCGTAGCCATCGGGTTTGGCATTGGCAACCGACTCCGACCCAATCACGCCCCCTGCCCCTGGCTTGTTCTGGACCACGATGGTCTGGCCCAGCGCCCTGCCCACCTTATCAGCCAACAACCGACCGATGGAGTCCGAGCCGTCACCTGGCGGGCTGGGAATAACCCAGGTGATAGGCCGTTCCGGGTAGGCAGCCAGTGCTGGCGTGCAAGCCAGAGGCAGCAGGATGGCCATGAATATGGAACGTTTCACGATATGTCTCCAAAATGGCCCAGTGTATAAAAGGGCTTATATTATTTGAACGAACTTCTGATTCAAATGTTATTGCTCTTAAGTATAACGATTGTGATAAAGGAAACAATTCGTGGATGTAGGAGCAGGTGCTATAGCACGATCAATGTGCACGACGAATGACACAGAATGGGGAGCGGCCAAATGACCTGCCTTGGGAATGAGGCATCTTGCGCATGGCGGATCTTGAGCAACTTCCGAAAAAATTCCGAAAGGAGGGGAAACTGACGACGCTTGACCAGATACGAACGAGACCAAGCCTCAATTGACGTACCTGATAAGAAAAAAACGCCTAGGCACGGATGCTGATAGGCGAAAATGCATACGACACTTAGGATGGAACGTATGCATTGCTGGATATTACGAAACTTAACTATTATTAACAATCTCGGGTTTACCCGAGAATAGGCCCATCTTGTATTTCAGATTAAAGAACAACCAGAAGTGCTCCAGAAAAATTCTCATTTGTCAGTTCTGGATTTATCAGTGTTGAAAACGACTCTCTGATGTTCCTCGGCTCGCTTCGCTGGAAGCGAGGCAGCACAAATTCCAACTCTGTTCAAAACAAATTGGAAAAATTACCAACTCAACTAAATAAATAAAAAAATTGCTTTCAAAACAAAAAAATAATGAGATAAATGTTTTCGAATTTGACATATTCTTGCCGTCATCACCTTAAGTAGTTGCATTCGAATACATATTTCTTTACTTAAATTTAACTTCTAAAAAGAACAACACCTCATAAGATATAAAAGGAGAACACTATGTCAATCAGCAAAATATTATCAACAGTATTGCTCGGAATAATGGCATCTCAACCAGTGCTTGCACAAAGTTTTAACAAACCAATTCGACTTGTCGTGCCATTTGGAGCAGGTGGAGCAACTGATGTTCTTGCCAGACTGATAGCCCCCACTATTAGCCAACAATTAAAGCAGCCTGTAATCGTTGAGAACCGCCCAGGAGCGAACGGGCAGATCGGCGCACAATTTGTTAAGAGCGCACCAGCTGATGGCTCTATCTTGATGGTAACTACTGAACATCCGGTGGTTATTCTCCCATTTATAAATACAAAAGCACCCTATACAGGAGACGATTTCACCATTCTAGGAAAAATCGCTAATCTTCAATGGGCGCTTTCAACATCAAAAAAATTTGGAGCTCAAAATCTGAAAGAGTTCGTTGAACATATCCGACAGCATCCAGCAGATGGTAACTACGGTGTTCCTTCAGACGGCGGCATACCTCAGATGATCGGCTCTGTGATTGCCAAAACCGAAAAAATCGAAATGGAAGTTATCCCATATGGGGGAGCTGGTCCCATGATACCGCACCTGATGGGCGGGCAAATAGGATCTGGTGTCACCGGCCTCCCGGAAGCAATAAGCATGTTAGATTCAGGAAAAGTGGATGTGCTGGGGATCGCAGGGAGTAAGCGCTCAACACACCTCCCTGACGTGCCGACCTTCAAGGAATTAGGATATGAAGGGTTAGCAGTAGATAGCTGGTTTGGCGTGTTTTCACCAAAAGGAATCAATCAGGAAATGAAGGTAGCATTCCACAAAGCGCTTCAGTTAGCATTAGAAAATCCGGAAGTTAAAAATAGGATATATGAAATGTCTATCGACACGCTTCCAATGTCATTAGAACAAGCAGACAGCGACTACGAAGAAGCAATTGAATATTGGAAGAAAGCTTATAAAAAGTGATACTTCCACTCAAAAGCTATCAGCGTATTCAACATAACTAAATTTTGACATAGTAATGAACTTGCATTCCTGCGGAACTAACGGATCTACTTTTCCAATGCCCAAGCATTCTTGCGATTGCCATATGCATGTTTTTGACAATACGTATCCCATTGCCAAGAACGCTATCCTGGTGCATGAAGAAGCAACTCTGGTCGCGTATAAAAAACTGCAGACACGATTGAATATTGAGAAAAATGTAATTGTCCAGCCTTCAACCTATGGCACGGATAATCGCTTATTGGTGAACACCATATCCAATATTGGGGAATCATGTCGTGGCATAGCTGTTGTCGACTCCAGTGTCACAGACGAGACGCTGTATCAACTAAAAAGCGCCGGAGTGGTTGGCGTGAGATTCAACCTTGTCCAACAAGGAGCAACAACTATGGACATGATAGAAACCATCGCAAAAAGGATCCACCCATACGGAATGCATATTCAGTTGCATCTTAAACCTAGTGACTTAATTGCTATAGAGAAAATGCTAATGAACTTGCCGGTTCCTGTAGTTCTCGATCATTTTGCAAATATTGGTGCTCAGATAGAGCTTGAGAAGCCAGCAAAAGAAAGTGTTTACCGTTTAATGTCTACCGGCAATACCTGGATAAAACTATCAGGCGCATATATGGTTAGCCGCGTGAAAAATTATTCTGATTTGCAGGAATATGCAGAGAAACTGATGGAATCTGCTACAGACCGTTTGGTCTGGGGTTCCGATTGGCCTCATGCTACGGAAAAAAGAAAGCCAAATGATGGAGATTTAATCTCCCTGTTGGGGCTCTGGGCAAAGGATGCGGTGACGATTCGTAAAATACTCGTTGACAATCCAGTCAATCTATATGGATTCAAACCAGTCGAATAAGCCAAAAAAACGGTGTAAGCCACACAAAAATAGCATTTTTTGATAACCCATTGAATGAATTATTATTTACTGGATTCCCACATGTTTAAATACTTGTGGTGCGAGCGAAGAGACTCGAACTCTTACACCTTTCGGCGCTGGAACCTAAATCCAGTGCGTCTACCAATTCCGCCACGCTCGCATCAAAGAACGGGGATTATAGTAGGGTTTGGTGGCCTGCGTAAAGAGATTATGTCAATTCGATGATTTTTACCATAGAAATAAGCGTAAATAGCGGCAGAAAACTAACAGAACCTCCACTTATCCTCACAATCACCTGGTATTCAGCCATCGCCCGGGGAGCGGTGCAAAAAATGTGGTATCACGCACTGCAGCGTTTCTACGAAATTCCCGCCAGTTACTGGAAAACGGCCATACCGCTGCTTACGACCGATAGCCTTAAATTGACCGCCGCCCCATAGAGCGAAAGGGTGATGCATCCGCGCTGCCTCGCTCCTATAAATGGTAAACTTGCGCATCTACGCAAGGTCTGTCATGAATCCTAAATTACGTCTGCTGCAACCCTACCCCTTTGAAAAATTGCGGGCGCTTCTGGCCACCGCTCCTGCCCCTGCGACAGAGCTGACGCATGTGAATCTGTCTATCGGTGAACCCAAGCATGCTACGCCGGCATTGGTGAACGAGGCGATCACCAGCCATCTGTCGGGCCTGTCTGCCTATCCGCCGACCAAGGGTGATGCATTGCTGCGTGAATCGATTGCCGCCTGGATTGGCCGCCGTTACAACATGCCCGCACCGGATCCACAAACCCAGGTATTGCCTTGCCTGGGATCCAGGGAAGCCTTGTTTGCTTTTGCGCAAACCGTGCTGGATGGGGCCAGCGACAGCCTGGTCATCTGCCCGAACCCGTTCTACCAGATTTATGAAGGTGCTGCCCTGCTGGGTGGCGCGCAGCCCTATTACGTCAACGCTGTACCGGAACGCAACTTCAGCCCGGACTGGTCCGCCGTACCCGCGCATGTTTGGGAAAAAACACAATTGCTATTTGTGTGTTCGCCCGGCAACCCGGCCGGGAATGTGATGCCGGAACAAGAGTGGGCCGTATTGTTCGAACTGTCTGATCGCTATGGTTTTGTGATTGCTTCAGATGAATGTTATTCCGAGATCTATTTCGACGATGCGCAGCCGCCGGTAGGCGTTCTGCAGGCGGCATACAAGTTGGGTCGTACCGATTTCAAAAATTGTGTCTGCTTTTCCAGCCTGTCCAAGCGCTCCAATGTGCCGGGCATGCGTTCAGGCTTTGTTGCCGGCGATGCCAGCCTGCTCGAGTCGTTTCTTCTTTATAGAACCTACCATGGCAGCGCCATGAGCCCGGTGTTCAGTGCTGCCAGTACAGCTGCATGGAACGATGAAGCCCATGTTGAGCAAAACCGCGCCTTATATAAAGCCAAATTTGCTGCGGTCTATCCCATTCTGGCCGAGGTGCTGGACGTAAAAATGCCCGATGCATCTTTCTACCTTTGGGCAGGTACGCCCGTTGCCGATCCCGATTTCGTTCGTGATCTGTTTGGTGCACAGCATGTCACCGTATTACCCGGCAGCTATCTGGCGCGCGAGGCTCATGGGGTCAATCCCGGCGCCAATCGCATCAGGCTGGCACTGGTTGCGCCACTGGATCAATGTGTAGAAGGTGCCCAGCGCATCGCCCGGTTTGTTCGAGAACGCTACGCCAGCTGACAGTAACCCGATCGCTCGCGATACAGCCGTCAGTCACCCGGCGAAAGCGCCGCGCAGACGCCCGGTTTCACTGTAACGCCGGGGTTTTTGTTAAGCTTCGGTATCCCGGGAAAGAAAGGCATTCTCCGTCCATTGGTAGCCCCATCCGGAACAGTGCCTTTCTTTCACCATTGTGTTAATTATTTTTCAACCTATCCAAATCTTATGACTACTGATCTTCAAGCCGTTCTGGAAAAAGCGTGGGATGACCGCGCCAACCTGTCTTCCTCTACTGTTTCAGCCGAAGTGCGTGATGCCGTCGCCACCGCCCTGGCCGCACTGGACAACGGCACGCTGCGCGTTGCCGAAAAAAAGGACGGGGACTGGGTTGTGAACCAGTGGCTGAAGAAGGCAGTACTGCTGTCTTTCCGCCTGAATGACAACGTCGTCATGAATAACGCGCCCATGCAGTTTTTTGATAAAGTGCCGCTAAAATTCCAGGATTTCAGCGAGGCAGATTTCAAGGCTGGCGGCTATCGTGTGGTGCCTAACGCCGTTGCACGGCGAGGCGCATTCATCGGTAAAAACGTGGTCCTGATGCCTTCATACGTCAATATCGGTGCCTATGTAGACGAAAACACCATGGTCGATACCTGGGCAACCGTTGGATCCTGCGCACAGATCGGCAAAAACGTTCACCTGTCTGGCGGCGTGGGCATTGGCGGTGTGCTGGAACCGCTGCAGGCAAATCCGACTATTATTGAAGACAACTGCTTTATTGGTGCGCGTTCTGAAGTGGTCGAAGGCGTGATCGTTGAAGAAAACTCTGTACTGGCGATGGGCGTCTTCATTTCCCAAAGCACCAAAATCTATAACCGCGAAACCGGCGAAGTGACCTATGGTCGCGTGCCTTCCGGCTCTGTGGTCGTACCTGGCTCCCTGCCCTCTGCTGACGGTTCGCACAGCCTGGCCTGCGCGGTGATCGTCAAACGCGTGGATGCCCAAACCCGCGCCAAAACCAGTATCAACGATCTGCTGCGTGCCTGATCATGAGTGAGGTATCTTCTTCTCCGGTACTGGCCCTGACCCAAACCCTGATCGCCCGCCAGTCGGTCACGCCAGACGATCAGGATTGCCAGCAAACACTGGCCGCTGAACTGGCTGATTCGGGGTTCGTTGCAACGCACCTGCCATTCGAAGAAGTGCAAAACCTCTGGCTGCGGCGCAACACGGCAGCGCCGCTGCTTATTTTTGCCGGGCATACGGATGTGGTTCCCACCGGTCCGCTGGAACAATGGGACAGCAATCCCTTTGTTCCTACGATTCGCGACGGCAAGCTGTACGGGCGCGGTGCGGCTGACATGAAAAGCTCTATTGCCGCATTTACCATTGCAGCCAAAACGTTTGTGCAGGCGCACCCCGATCACCGGGGTTCCATCGCCATGCTGATCACTTCGGACGAAGAAGGCCCCTCCATCAACGGTACCGTTAAAGTCTGCGAATACCTGAAGCAACAAGGTGTGCAGCCGGATTACTGTATTGTGGGCGAGCCAACCTCAACGACCACACTGGGTGATGTCATCAAAAACGGTCGCCGGGGTTCCCTGTCGGGCCGGGTTGTGATCAAAGGCTTGCAGGGGCACGTGGCTTATCCGCATCTTGCCCGAAATCCGATTCATTTGTGTGCACCCGCGTTACATGAGCTGGCGAGCACTGAATGGGACCAGGGAAATGAATACTTCCCGCCCACCACTTTCCAGATTTCCAATTTCCATGCCGGCACCGGTGCAACGAATGTTGTCCCCGGCACGGCGGAGTTTCTGTTCAACATCCGGTTTTCTACTGCCAGTACCGTTGAATCGCTCAAGACGCGCGTACAGGCCATTTTGGACGCACACCACCTGGAAAGCCAGATTGAGTGGACGCTTGGCGGCGAACCCTTTCTGACACCGCGGGGCGAGCTATCCGAGGCCTTGTCTGCCGCCATTGTGGCCGTGACCGGTACGCAAACCGAATTGTCCACCACAGGTGGCACATCGGATGGACGCTTCATTGCGAAGATCTGTCCACAGGTCATTGAGTTCGGCCCCATCAATGCCACGATTCATCAGATCAACGAACACATAGAAGTCGACAGCCTGGAGCCGCTGGCCGCCATTTATCGTAAAACCCTTGAAAACCTTCTGCTGTAGACTTGCACTAAGCAATTGTATATCTAACATTGAATATCGGATATTTTATGGCTTCAAAAATCCACAACGAGCTGAAAACAGTGCGCGACGTTATTCGCTATGCGGTCTCCCGCTTCAATGACGCAGAACTGGCCTTTGGCCACGGCAGTGATAATGCCTGGGACGAAGCTGTCTATCTGGTCCTGTCTACGCTGCACTTGCCGCTGGATACGCTGGACCCGTTTCTGGACGCCCGCCTGCTGGAAGACGAAAAAAGGCAATGCATCAGCCTGATCGAACTGCGTGTAAAAAAACGGGTTCCCCTGGCTTATCTGACGGGCGAAGCCTGGCTGCAGGGTCACCGTTTCCTGACCGACAAGCGCGTGATCGTCCCGCGTTCACCCATCGCAGAACTGCTGGCCGAACAACTTGACCCATGGGTCGCGGATCCCGAGAACGTACAGCATGTGCTTGATCTGTGTACCGGTTCCGGCTGCCTGGCTATTCTTGCCGCGCTGGCCTTCCCGAATGCGCAGGTTGACGCAGTCGACCTGGCCGGTCATGCCATTCGTCTGGCACAGAGAAACGTGGACATGTACCAATTAGGCGATCGGGTCAATGTAGTACAGGGTGACCTGTATGCGCCACTGCAAGCGCAGCGCTATGATGTCATTGTTTGCAACCCGCCATACGTGAACAGTACCGCCATGGCGCAACTGCCCAGCGAGTACCAGCACGAACCCGTACTGGCGCTGGCTGGCGGTGACGATGGCATGGACATTATTCGCACGATTCTGGCTCAGGGTGCGGCACATCTGAGCGATGATGGCTTTATGGTTCTGGAAATTGGCAATGAATATGAAAACTTCATGAACGCCTTCCCGACCTTGAATCCGGTATTTCTTGAAACAGCCCAGAGTGACGATTCTATCCTGCTGCTGACACGCGCACAATTGCTCACGCTCTGACGCTATCATCCTGGCACTCAATGGCTTGCTGCTTGTCCGATCGCGCCTGCACAAGCCTGGCCAAGGGCCGGAAAACCAATACAATAGCAATAGAGCGCGTAGCGGTCTTGCGGACCTGAGCAGCGCCCGTACGGCGCAGTACCAGGCTCTGCCCCTGACAAACGGCGACAAGGTCACCCTATATAAAACAACGTGGCCTGACCGATGTGTCTGAATGGCTATGGCGTTACCCGTTGTATGATGTTGCCCTTGATGTTGCCCTTGATGTTGTCCATCACATTACCCGTTAAATTCCACTGATTATTTTTTCCTCGGATTATTCGCTTTGATTCGCTCTTCTGGCCTTACTTTACGTCGCGGCACCAAGGTGCTGCTGGAAAATGCCGACTTCGTCGTACACCCAAAGGAACGCGTTGGCGTGGTCGGCAAAAACGGCGCGGGCAAAACAACGCTGTTCGCCCTGCTGCAAGGGCGGATCGATGCGGATGCCGGTGATCTGTTCATTCCCGATTCCTGGCGAATTGCCACGGTCGAACAGGAAATCCATGCCACTACGCAACCGGCAAGGGAATTCGTGATTGACGGGGATACACATTTGCGTGAGCTGCAACAGGCGCGCGCTGCCACACCCGATACGGACGGCACCCGCATTGCCGAGCTGGAAGCGGCGCTGGTCGAGGCCGATGCCTGGAGCGCACCATCGCGTGCCGAACAACTGCTGGCCGGCCTGGGTTTTCGGCCTGAACAGTGGACTCAGGCGGTCAATAGTTTTTCCGGCGGCTGGCAAATGCGTCTGGCCCTGGCCCGTGCACTGATGGCCCCGTCCGAATTGCTGCTGCTGGACGAGCCGACCAACCACCTGGATCTGGATGCCATGCTGTGGCTGGAGAAATGGCTGGCGGCCTACGAGGGTACGGTTATCCTGATTTCGCACGACACTGAATTTCTGAATGCCGTGGCCAAAACCATTTTGCATGTGGACCAGCAAAAGCTCGTGCGCTATAAGGGTGGATATGATGATTTCCTGACTCAGCGCGCCGAACGCGTGCGGCAGTTGCAGGTGGCGATAGATCGCCAGAGCCGGGAATCGGCCCGGCTGCAATCGTTCATTGATCGTTTCAAGGCAAAAGCCACCAAGGCCAAGCAGGCACAAAGCCGCGTCAAGGCGCTGGCTCGTATGGAAAAACTGGCCCCGCTGCAGGCCGAGTCGGGTATCTATATTCATATCCCCTCCCCGCCTTCCATGCCCGATCCGCTGCTTCGTATGGACAAGGTGGCCACCGGCTATACCGATGAACAGGCAAACCAAACCGTGATTCTGAGCAATATCGAATTGATGATTCGCTCCGGCGCTCGTATTGGTGTGCTGGGCGTCAATGGCGCCGGTAAGAGTACGCTGATCAAGACCATTGCCCGTGAACTGGAGCCCCTGGCGGGCCATTACAAACCGTCCAAGGGTCTGGAGATTGGCTATTTTGCCCAGCATCAGCTGGATATGCTTGATGTTGATGCCAGCCCGTTGCAGCACTTGCAGCGCATTGCACCTGAGGCACGCGAACAGGAACTGCGCAATTATCTGGGTGGATTCGGTTTTGGCGGTGATAAGGTCAACGACAAAGTAGCGCCCTTTTCCGGGGGTGAAAAGGCCAGGCTGGCGCTCTCGCTGATCGTTTGGCAAAAGCCCAATCTGCTGCTGCTTGATGAACCCAGCAATCACCTGGATGTGGACACCCGTGAGGCGCTGGCCACCGCGCTGGCCGAATTTGACGGTAGCATGCTGATGGTCTCGCACGACCGGCATCTGCTACGCACCACGGTGGACAGTTTCTGGATTGTGGCAGATGGCCAGGTCATTGAGTTTGACGGTGACCTGGACGACTATCGCGACTGGCTGGCTCAACGCGCTCTGAGCATACGCCAGGAAGAGCGCGATGCGACCGCGGCAACCGATGGCGCGGGCGCGGCGCCCGATCGCAAAGCGGTGCGACGTCAGCAGGCCGAAGAGCGCCAGCGCATTGCACAGCTACGCAAGCCGCTGGATAAGCGCCTGGCGCAGGTCGAAAAAAACCTGGAAGCCGCGCAGGCCCGCATTGCCCAGATCAATGCACTGATTGCCGATGAAGATTTCTATTCTGATGCACGCAGGGACGAACGGGTTGCCGTGCTGGCCGAACATGGCGAACTAACCGCGACCGCCGAAACGCTGGAAGAAGAATGGCTGCAGTTGCACGAGTCCATTGAAGCGCTGACCACTCAGGCAGAAACGGAATAACAAAATAACAGCAACTGCGCGCCTATACGATACGATAAAGCGATAACGATCCGGCCTGCCCTCGCACTGTCATGAGCGGCGCCGGCCATCCACGTATTGACCGTTTTTTGTCAGAGGCTAACAACCCTATCGCCTTATAGCCTTTTATCGATTCAGAAGCATGTCATATGAAATACAGCAATAAGAACATTCTTTTAATGTATTTCAGTCATAAGTAAATAGTTTTTATACTAGCCGCATCAGTTAAGTATAGGATTATTATGTCTGCTCCTGAAATATCCCTCCGCTCAGATGCCGACCAGGCTGCCCGTTTTGAAGCGATTGACGCGCTGCTGGCCGCTAAATTAAAGCCTCTGGTTCAGCAAATTGATCAGGAAGGCTTGTATCCTGAAGCGATTGTTCGGGAACTGGGTGCACTGGGCGCCTATGACGCAGCCGTATCAACAGAATTCAGTGGTCGCAATGCCGGTCTGGCTGAACAGATTGAAATCACCCGCCGCATTGCCGGCTATTGCGCCTCCACTGCCTTTATTGCCTGGTGCCAGTCAACTTCAGCCTGGTATCTGCAGCATGCACCCAACGCAGCGGCACGCGAAAAATTCCTGGCACCGGTAGCCAGCGGCCAGTTGCTGTCGGGCACCGGTATGTCCAACACCGTCAAACACCTGGCTGATATTGAGCGTATTCACCTGTCTGCGGTGCGCGATGGCGATGCGCTGATTATCAATGGCAGCCTGCCCTGGGTGTCTAATCTTGGGCAAGAGCATATCGTTATTGTGGCCGCCCGTGTGGGTGAGGAAGGCTATGCCATGTTTGCAGTGGAGTGCAATCAGCCTGGGCTGGCGCTGAAACCCTGCCCGGAGTTTTCCGGTTACGAAGGCACTCGCACGTTTAATGTTCGCTTCAGCGACGTGCGTATCCCGGCCGAACATGTGCTGGCCCAGCCTGAGCAATTCAAGGAATTTATTCGTCGCATCAAGCCCGGTTTCATTCTGGGTCAGATTGGTATTGGTCTGGGTGTGATTGATGCCAGCCTGAAAATCATTCGCGACAGCAACCTGACACACGAGCACGTTAATATTTTTCTTGACGATCAGTTCGATGATATCAAGTCCGATCTGGATGTCTACGCCTCTGCAACCCGTAATATGGCTGCGCTGGCCGATACGGACCAGTCTGATCTGCTTGCCGTTTTACAGGGTCGTGCCGCCGCCTCTGAGCTGAGCCTGAAAGCCACGCAATCGGCCGCACTGCACGCCGGTGCCAAAGGATACCTGATGCGCCATGCTGCGCAGCGACTGCTGCGTGAAGCCCTGTTTGTGGCGATTGTCACCCCCGCCCTGAAACACCTGCGCAAAGAGATTCACGCGCTGGAACAAGAGAAAAAGGCCGCATAGTGAAACAATGGATGTGCGGGCCCTGTGGCTTTATTTACGACGAATCGGCCGGCCTTCCCGAGGAAGGCATTCCTGCCGGCACCCGCTTTGAGGACATTCCGGATGACTGGGTCTGCCCTGATTGTGGTCTGAGCAAGCTGGACTTTGTGCTGATACCGGACTGACTGCATGAAAGCACTTTATTCCGACGATACACCTCTTTCTCAGCACATCGGTGCACTGCCAGCCAGTGCCGCGCCGGTGGCTGTTGCTCAGGAGGCACGGCCCGTGTTGCTGCACGCTGAACATATTCGCATCAGCTATCCGGGCGATGAAGGAGAACGAATCGTCCTGAACGATTTTTCACTGGCGCTGCGCGAGCAGGAATTCGTTGCCATTATCGGCCCCAGTGGTGTTGGCAAATCGTCACTATTGCGCATTCTTTCCGGATTGCAAACACCGCAGGCCGGACAGGTTCGGCTCAATGAGCAGGCCATCAGTCAGCCGCATCCGGATATCAGCTTTGTGTTTCAGGACCCCAATCTGCTGCCCTGGCTGAACGTATCGCAGAATATTGCATATGGAATGAATTTCAAACGGCATAAAAATCGCAGCCGTCAGGAAATTGATGCAGCGGTAGCCGAAGCGATCGACACCGTTAAACTGGACGGTTTCGGCAGTCACTACCCTTCCAGTTTATCTGGTGGGATGGCGCAACGTGTGGCTCTGGCCCGCAGTCTGGCGCGCCGACCGCGTATTCTGATGCTGGATGAACCGCTGAGTGCACTGGATGAAATCACCCGCGCACAAATGCAACAGCTGCTGCTGGATACGATCTCGCACTATCGAGCCAGTGCCGTCATGGTCACTCACGATATTGATGAAGCGCTGACGCTGGCAGACCGCATCATTCTGCTGGATAAAAATGCCAGTGCGCACCGCCATTGGTCCTTAATGCAATCCCATCCTCGTGACGTTGCCAGTCCCGAGTTTTTATCCATTCGGGCCGATATCGTCCACACGTTACGCAACGCCTTCGGTACAGGCGCCTGAGCGGTAACGTCACCAACACTCATTCAACCGAGCAATCCATCATGAATCTTCGCTCCCGCCGTGAATTTCTTCGCCTGTCTTCGCTGCTTACAGCGGCGGGCGCCCTGCCCCTGCTGAACGCGCAAAACCGGGCGTTTGCCGCAGAGCCGGATGCGCCTGTTCGTATCGGCTACCTGCCGATTACCGATGCCACGCCGCTGCTGGTCGCGCACGCCAACAAGTTGTTTGAAGCCGAAGGGCTACAGGTAGAAAAGCCGCGCCTGTTCCGCAGTTGGGCGCAACTGGCCGAAGCCTTTTTAAGCGGTCAGGTGAACGTGATTCATCTGCTCTCGCCCATGACGGTATGGACGCGCTATGGCAGTCAGGCCAAAGCCAAGGTGGTGGCATGGAACCATATGTCCGGCTCCGGACTGACCGTTGCACCGGACGTCAATGACGTCAAGGATTTAGGCGGCAAAACCGTAGCCATTCCGTTCTGGTATTCCATCCACAACGTGGTTCTGCAACAGCTTTTAGACAAAAGCAATCTGAAACCCGTCTCGCATGACAAACCCGCGCCTGATGAAGTCAAGCTGGTGGTGATGGCGCCCTCTGATATGGTGCCGGCGCTGGCTAACAAAACCATTGCCGGCTATATTGTGGCCGAGCCGTTCAATGCACTGGCCGAAGACCTGAAAGTGGGCAAGGTGCTGCGCTTTACCGGCGACGTCTGGAAAGATCACGCCTGTTGCGTGGTACTGATGCACGAACGCGACCTTGCCGAAAGAAAGGACTGGACGCAGAAAACCGTGAATGCGATTGTTAAGGCCCAGGCCTGGATCCGCGATCACCGACAGGAAACGGCCGATCTGCTCAGCAAGGATGGTCCCAATAAATATACGCCGCATAGCAAGCCCACCCTGTCGCGCGTGCTGGTGCCGGATGCGGATTTCGAATCACGTTACGAAGCCACCGGCGCGATTGAACACGCCAACTGGAAAACGGCGCGTATCGATTTTCAACCGTATCCCTTCGCCTCCTATACCGAAGAGCTGGTGCGTCAATTGAAAAATACGCATATCGAAGGCAATAACAGTTTTCTTAAAATGCTGGATCCGGCATTTGTGGCACGTGATCTGGTGGATGACAGCTTCGTTAAAAATGCGGTGGCCGCCGTTGGTGGCCTGAAAACGTTCGGCCTGGACGAATCATTCACGCGAACCGAGCAGGTTGTAGCCTAGGATGATGATGACAACAGCAAGCCTTGCCTCCCCTGGCGTGAATCCCGTCAAAAAACGCCGGATCAGCCGCTATGCGACGCCGCTGGCCGGCATCGCAGGGCTGGTCATTCTGATCCTGCTCTGGGGTATTGGGATTCATAGTCTGACTGACTCCATGCCGTTGGCCGAACAGTTGTCGCCACAGAACAGCTTTGCGGCACTGGTTCACTTGCTGGGGCAAAGTGAACTGCCCGGCCATGCACTGACCAGCTTGCGGCGGGTATTTGTGGGCCTGGCGCTGGCGCTGGTGATCGGCATTCCTATAGGCCTGGCCGTGGGTAGCGCCCGCTGGTTTGAAAACAGCACCCAGCCGGCCTTCCAGTTCCTGCGCATGATTTCGCCCCTGTCGTGGATGCCGATTGCAGTGATGATTTTTGGGATTGGCGATGCACCCATCTATTTTCTGCTCACGTTTGCCGCCGTCTGGCCGATTATTCTGAATACGGCCGCCGGCGTCAAAAGCCTTAATCCGCAATGGCTGCAACTGAGCCGAAGCATGTCGGCTACCCGTTTTGAAACGCTCAAAACCATTGTTCTACCGGGCATTCTGTCGCATATCCTGACGGGTCTGCGCCTGTCTATCGGTATCTCCTGGATTCTGCTGGTACCCTGCGAAATGCTGGGTGTGTCGTCCGGGCTGGGCTATTTCATTCTTGATACCCGCGACCGTCTGGCCTACTCAGAACTGATGGCCGGCATTCTGTTTATTGGTCTGCTGGGCTTTGCACTGGACTATCTGGCACAGGCACTGTACCGGCATTTCACATATGGTAATAACCGCTAGTCTTTAATGGTCAAACCTGTAGCGTCCTGGCAGTGAAGAATCATCACTGCCTGGCGCGCATTACAGCATGACAGGCACTGTCGTGAACCACAACACCGGCCTTCACAGTTCTGCTGGCCAGTGCAACTTATCGGCCTCGGACAGCGCCAGCATAAAGGAGCGCATTTTGCCGGCGCTTTTTTCACCGGGCGCAATTTCAATCCCGCTACTCAAATCAACCGCATAGGGATGGTAACTGCTTACCAGCGCGCCGATATTGGATGCATTCAGGCCGCCGGCAATGATGATTTTGTGCGCCGGCAAATCCTGCGTAACCTGTGCCAGCAAGCCAATTTCAAATGAAATACCGGCGCCGCCATACGCAGGTGAATAAGCATCAAACAGAAACGCCCGTGCATTCGGATAGGCCTTGACAGCAGCAGCAATCTCTTGCGGCGTTGCCAGACCCGGCGCGCCTACTCTTAATGCCCGAATATAGGGATAGGCAAACTGCTCGCAGAAATCGGCCGTTTCATCACCGTGAAACTGTATAAAGTCCGGCCTTACCGTGTTCATAATCTGTTCGATCAACGATACATCGGCATTCACAGTGAGTGTAACGGCATGAACAAAGGCAGGCACGGCACGACGCAACGCTGCCGCCTGCGCCAGCGGCACATAGCGTTTACTTTTCTCGTAAAGCACCAGCCCAATGGCATCGGCCCCGGCGTGAACCGCATCGTGTATATCTTTTTCTGACGACAGTCCACAGAATTTAACGCGGGTTCTCATTTTAAGTCCCATAAAAAAACCCCGGCAAAGCAGATGCCAGGGTTATGAGTTTAACGAATTTTCCAGGTTGATATCCTGAAATGATCGTTACATCCGCTAGCCGCAGCAGACAAAGCCCCTGCAGCAAACCGCTTATTTGAATGCGTTGCCCGGATCGTCGTAGGCATCACCAGAACTGCCTTTGTCCTTGTTCGCATCGCTACCGGACCCGCTATCGAACCCGTTGTCGGAGCCATAAGGATCTGTACCGTAGGAATTACCCGTATCAAAAGTGACCTGGCTCGGATCAATTCCAGTGCCCGTGCCTTTATAGTGCATGACCATAGCCGGGAAGGCCATGACCGACGCCACCATCAACAGCTGGATGATAATGAACGGTATGGAGCCTTTGTAGATCTCGCCTGTGGTCACCCGTTTGATCGGCTTGCCGGTCACCCTGTCGGTATAGTCCTCTTTGGGTGCAACCGAACGCAGGTAGAACAGCGCAAAGCCAAACGGCGGGTGCATGAAAGATGTTTGCATATTAACCGCCAGCAACACCCCGAACCAGATCAGATCGATACCCATTTTGTCGGCCACCGGCCCCAGCAATGGCACAATGATAAAGGCCAGTTCAAAGAAATCCAGGAAAAAGGCCAGAAAGAAAGTGGCAATACTGACGACGATCAGAAAGCCGATTTCCCCTCCTGGCAGAGAAGCAAACAGGCCCTCTACCCAATGCTGTCCGCCAAATCCGGTAAAGGTCAGCGTGAAGATGGTTGAACCCACGAGAATGAATACGACAAAGCTGGTCAGCTTGGTGGTGGTATCCATCGCCTGCTTGAGCAATGATAGCGTCAGGCGGCCGCGGATCATCGCCATGATGATAGCGCCAACTGCGCCCATGGCACCACCTTCTGTCGGTGTCGCCACGCCAATGAAAATGGTCCCCAATACCAGAAAGATCAAAAACAGCGGTGGCACCATCACAAAAACCACGCGTTCAGCAATCTGGGACAGCAGTTTCAGCCGAAGCAGCTTGTTCAGTCCTGCAATGACAAATGCAATCACTCCCCACAGCAACAGATTCAGGACAATGGTTTCATCGGCAGCGCTTTTTTCCGAGAGAAACACTTTGCCAAGCAACCAGGCGCCGACACTGGCAATCAGAATAAGCACAAGCAATGACGGCAGACCATTGCTGCCATTGGATTCACGATAAACACGCGCTTCTGGTGGCAGAGCCGGTGCATACGACGGCTTGATCAACGACGCAATCACCACGTATACAATATAGGCACCTGCCAGAATAAAGCCGGGAATCATGGCACCGCGATACATATCGCCAATGGAACGACCCAGCTGATCGGCCAGAATGATGAGGACCAGTGATGGCGGAATGATTTGCGACAATGTACCCGAGGCAGCAATAACACCGGTGGCCAGCTTACGGTCATAGCCGTAACGCAGCATGATGGGTAGTGAAATAAGACCCATGGAAATGACCGAAGCCGATACCACACCCGTGGTTGCCGCAAGCATGGCGCCCACAAAGACTACAGCAATGGCCAGACCGCCGCGAATCGGCCCGAACAGCTGACCAATTGTTTCCAGCAAATCCTCGGCCATGCCCGATCGTTCCAGAATCAGGCCCATAAGGGTAAAGAACGGCACGGCCAGCAGCGAATCATTCTGCACAATGCCGAACACCCGGTCGGGCAGAGCCTGCAGAAACGGGAACGTAAATTCGCCAAAGGCAATACCCAGCAAGGCATAAAGAATACCGTTGGCAGCCAGCGAAAAGGCCACCGGAAAGCCCAGCAGCAGAAAGCAGATCAATGTCAGGAACATGATCGGCGGCATATTTTGAATGAAGAACTCCATGCTTAGTTACCCGCCTGCAGTGATTGTTGTCGTTTCAGCTCTGCTTCTGCCGCGATTTCCTCGGCCAGCAGTTCTTCCGATGTCTTGCCGCCCATGGGCGCCAGGGGATCCGGACCTTTTCCACTGAGGTAAGCTACGCATTTGATCAGATGAGAGATCCCTGCCAATACCAGTAATGTGAATCCGATGGGGATCAGCAACTTCACCGGCCAGCGCACCAATCCGCCTGCATTGGAGGATTGCTCGTTGGTCTCGAAAGCCAGCATGAAAAATGGCCAGGACAGGTATATAAGTAACAGGCAGGCCGGCAACATGAAGAACAGCACGCCTATCGTTTCGATAATGATCTGGGTCCGCCTGGACAGGCGCTGGGAAATAATATCCACACGCACGTGTTCGTTCTTGAGAAAGGTATACCCGGCCGCAAGCAAAAAAATTGCGCCAAAGAGATACCATTGAATTTCCAGCCAGCCGTTGGAACTGTAATGGAAGGTTTTACGGACTACCGCGTTCGCAGCACTGATCAGCACCACGACCAGCGTGAGCCAGATTACAACGCGACCAATCGCATTCATGAGCGCGTCAATAGCCCGGGAAAGAGTGAAGAGGAACTTCATTTGCTTTCACACCAAAAATAGGGAAAAGAAGAGATAACAGCATACGCCTGTTTTGCCGGCCATTGAACCCGAAGGAAAAATAGCCGGCAAAACAGGGATTTTACATGGTGTTTTTATTTTTTGTTTCTCAATGCATCCAGCATGAATGCATCGTAGCTGAACTCTGCAACACCGAACCATGGGTAAACATCGTTGCGGAATGCCATGTAGTCATCATGGATTTTCTTGAACAGCGGATCTTTCGCAGACAGCTCTTCATATACTTTGGTCGCTTCGGCGAAAGAAGCGTCCAGTACTGCTTTCGGGAAACGCTTCAGGACACCGCCGCCGGCGATCAGGCGACGCAGTGCAGCGGGATTCTTGGCGTCATAGGTGCCAATCATTTCCTCGGTTGCCAGCGCACTGGCCTGCATAATGGCAGACTGATAGTGTTTCGGCAGTTTTTCGTACTCACCATCATTCACATACAGTGAAACCTGGAAACCGCCTTCCCACCAGCCCGGATAGTAGTAGTATTTGGCCACTTTGTTAAAGCCGAGTTTTTCATCATCGTACGGGCCAATCCATTCAGCCGCGTCAATCGTACCCTTCTCCAGCGACGGATAAATATCGCCCCCGGCAACTTGTTGCGGGATCACTCCCAGGCGTGACAGCACCGCACCGGCAAAGGCGCTGCAACGCATTTTCAGGCCCTTGAGGTCTTCTACGCTATTGATTTCCTTACGGAACCAGCCACCCATTTGCGTACCGGTATGGCCGCAGGGAAAATTGACGATGTTGAATTTTTTGTAGACTTCCCGGGTCAGTGCCAGACCATTGCCTGCCCGCATCCAGGCGTTGTATTGACGGGTATTCAGGCCGAATGGCACCGCAGCGTCAAAACTGAGAGCAGGATCCTTCCCATAATAGTAATAGGCGGCACTGTGACCACATTGCACTGTGTTGTTCTGCACCGCATCCAGCACTTGCAGTGCCGGAACCACTTCCCCTGCATGATGGACACTGATTTTGAATTTGCCATCTGTCGCTTCAGCCAGGTGCTTGGCGAAATTGACGCTACCGTTATAGATCGCATCGGCACTGGTCGGAAAGCTGGAAGCCAGACGCCAGCTGATGCTGGGGGCATCTTGCGCAAATACAGGCGATGCCAGAACGGCACCGCCCGTTGCGGCAACACCGGCGGTGGCCTGCTTGAGGAAGGAACGACGTTTCATCGTTGATGTCTCCAATGGTATTGTGAGTAAGAAGGGATCGAAACTTTTGGTTACCGGGGCATGCTACAGGAATTATTATTTTTTTACCCTCAAGAATTACCCTTATTTCCCTGAACTCAGCAGGCCATTTCATTTGTAATGAATGGCGTCAGACGCTCCATCCTGCCTGTCGTTATTGCGTGTGAAATGAATTGTTGCAACCGACGCGATGCTCCACTACGGTGGTTACTTTTTGTTGTTTTTATTGCATATGCGATAGGCTGGGTAAAGGCACGACTGATTCAGGTAAAGTCACGTCTGATTCAGGTAGAGACACGTTTGATTCAGGATTCGAACAGCAGCGCGTCTAACGGCCTGCTCAGATCAAAGGCGTCATATTGTTCCAGCCCGAAATGGGCGGGATAGCTGGCCTGAGCAAAATACAGCCCATCAGCCATAAAAGTAGGTGCTGCCACCTTGCGATCCTGTGCAGCCATCACCTGTGGCATCCAGTCGGCCGGGTAGCGCCCTTTGCCTACATACAGCAGGCAGCCCAGAATATTGCGCACCATATGATGCAAAAATGCGTTGGCCCTGAGCGTGAAAACAAAAAAAGCGCCCTGCCTGACAATATTGAGATGTTCAATCGTGCGTATCGGGCTGGCGGCCTGGCATTGCGAGGACCTGAAACTACTGAAGTCATGCTCACCAAGCAGATATTGTGCTGCCCTTTGCATGGCGTCCAGATCCAGTGGATGAAAATCCCAGCCGGCCCGGCCGTACCAGTGAGGCGACAGGATCCGCTCGTTTCTGAGCAAATACACGTAAGTTCGGGAGGTGGCGGAAAATCTCGCGTGAAAGTCTGCCGGCATTTCCTGCGCCCAGCGCACGGTAATATCGGCCGGCAAATGCGCATTAACGCCTCTGACCCAGGATTCCATACGCCGGACTATGGCGGTATTGATATGCACGACCTGGGCTCTGGCGTGAACGCCCGTGTCAGTGCGCCCCGCGCAGATCGTAGGCGTGGCTTCGCAAGTGAATGCCGCCAGCGCCTTTTCCAGGGTATCCTGGACCGTGCGCCCGCCCGGTTGCGTCTGCCAGCCCAGATAGGACTTGCCATGATAGGCAATGCCCAGCGCAATGCGTCTGGACATGGACTGCTCCTGCTGAGCGACGTCCTGCTCAGGAACGGGTTGATGCGTCGGAGTCGGGTGCATCAAGATCCAGATTGATGGATTTGAGTTTCTGCTGGAACGCTTCATAACCCGGCCCCGCAGGAATCCGGGCCTTCCGGCGCTGGTCACACCGCAGCATGATGAACAGGCCCACCACGATGACGCCCAATACACCAAGCAGCCACAACGAAATGTAATTCGCTATCCAGGTAGGCAGTTCCATGATTACAGCTCTCCGACGCTGATCCGCAGCATACGGCGCAAGGGCTCGGCCGCACCCCACAGCAACTGGTCACCAACGGTAAAGGCGCTCAGGTACTCTGGGCCCATGGACATCTTGCGCAGGCGGCCTACCGGGATATCCAGGGTACCGGTAGTGGCTACCGGCGTGAGGTCCTGCATGGTTTCATCACGGGTGTTCGGGATCACTTTGGCCCATTGCGTGCCTTCCTTGAGCATGTCGCTGATTTCGTCGATAGACACGTCTTTTTTCAGCTTGATGGTGAGTGCCTGACTGTGGCAGCGCATGGCGCCGATACGCACGCACAGGCCATCGATAGGAATAGCGGCCGTGCCAAAACCTTCGCCACGACCCAGGATTTTATTGGTTTCTGCTTCGGCCTTCCATTCTTCGCGGGATTGACCATTGCCCAGATCCTTGTCGATCCAGGGAATCAGGCTGCCGCCCAGCGGCACGCCGAACATATCGCGTGGCAGTGACGGATCCTGCTGTTTTGCCAGCACCTGACGGTCTATTTCCAGAATGGCCGAAGCAGGATCATCCAGTAACGGTTTGACGGCGGCATTGAGCTGGCCGAACTGGGTCAGCAGTTCGCGCATATGCTGGGCACCACCGCCGGAAGCAGCCTGGTACGTCATGCTGGTCATCCAGTCAACCAGGTCATATTTAAACAAACCAGCCAGACCCATCAGCATGCAGCTGACGGTACAGTTGCCACCGACAAAATCCTTGACGCCTTTGCTGATGGCCGAATCGATGACGTTGCGGTTGACCGGGTCCAGCACAATAATGGAATTGTCCTTCATGCGCAGGGTACTGGCCGCATCAATCCAGATGCCGTCCCAGCCGGCGTCACGCAGTTTGCCATGCACCTGCGTGGTGTAATCGCCCCCCTGGGCCGTCACAATAATAGGCAGCTTCTTCAGTGCGTCAATGTCATGCGCGTCCTGCAAGGGACCGGCGCCTTCGGCCCAGGCAGGCGCCTTGCCCCCGGCATTACTCGTCGAAAAAAAGACCGGATTAATGAAAGCGAAATCGCCTTCGTCGCGCATACGCTGCATAAGGACGGAACCCACCATTCCGCGCCATCCGACAAAACCCACTGACTGTGACATGATTCTTTACCTGATTCTATGAAGCTGAAAAAATTGTTTAGCTGATAACCATGGCCCGAATAGTGGGCCGAATACAACTGCAATAGCGGATGCGCGCAGCCTGTGCGCGATCCGCCAAGATAAGTGACTGAATTTTATAACTATATCAGTTTAATGCCTTTAATACGGCATCACCCATTTGAGAAGTGGAAACTTTTGTGGTTCCAGCCTCAAAAATGTCGGCTGTACGCAACCCCTGCTCCAGCACGGCTTTGACTGCGTTTTCCACACGATCCGCCGCTGCGGCTTCGTTCAGTGAATAACGCAGCAACATGGCTGCAGACAGAATGGTGGCCAGCGGGTTGGCAACATTTTTGCCGGCGATATCCGGCGCCGAACCATGGCTGGGTTCATACAGACCCTGATTGGAGGCATTGAGCGACGCAGACGGCAGCATGCCGATAGAGCCGGTCAGCATGGCGGCTTCGTCAGACAGAATATCGCCGAAGATGTTGCCGGTCACGATTACATCGAACTCCTTGGGCGCACGTACCAGTTGCATGGCGGCGTTGTCGATATACATATGAGACAGTTCAACGTCTGGATAGTCTTTGGCCACATCAATCATGATGTCACGCCAGAATTGCGAGGTTTCCAGCACGTTGGCCTTGTCCACGCTGCACAGTTTCTTGTTGCGCTTTTGTGCGGCCTCAAAACCCACGCGCGCAATCCGGCGTACTTCGGACTCCGCATAACGCATGGTGTCATAGCCTTCCTGCTCACCCTTGAACGGGCCGTCTTCTACCACGCGTACGCCCCTGGGTTTACCGAAGTAGATATCGCCAGTAAGTTCGCGGATGATCAGAATATCCAGACCCGAGACCACTTCCGGTTTAAGCGACGAGGCATTGGCCAGTTGCGGATACAGAATGGCCGGACGCAGGTTGGCGAACAGACCGAGGTTCTTGCGCAGGCCAAGAATGGCCTGCTCGGGACGATGTTCACGTGGCAGCGAGTCATATTTCCAGTCGCCGACAGCGCCGAACAGAATGGCACTGCTGCGTTTTGCCAGCGCCAGCGTGGCTTCCGGCAAAGGATGGCCATGCAGGTCGAAAGCGGTGCCGCCCACGGGCGCCTGTTCCATGGTCAAGTCCAGCCCCAGGGCGCTCAGCACGCGCTGGGCCTGTTCAACGATTTCGTGACCGATGCCATCACCGGGAAGGACTGCAATTGTATGTGTCATAACGCGTATTTCTCTTCTTAATGGGTATAGGATTTAGCGGCTCAACCCGGCACTGCCTTCAAGCCACGGGTGCCGCGCCAGGCGCTCGGCTTCGAACTGACGGATCTGGTCGGAGCGACGCAAGGTCAGGCCGATGTCATCGAAGCCGTTGAGCAGACAGTATTTGCGAAAGGCGTCAACTTCAAAGTGCAGCTCACGTCCATCAGCAGCAATCACCACCTGACGTTCCAGATCGATGCGCAATTTGTAGCCATTAAAGGCACGCACTTCGTCGAACAGCCGCGCCACCTCCAGTTCGGAAAGAATAATGGGCAGCAAGCCGTTCTTAAAGCTGTTATTGAAGAAGATATCGGCATACGAAGGCGCAATAATGGCCTTGAAACCGTACTGGGTCAACGCCCACGGCGCATGTTCACGGCTCGAACCACAACCGAAATTTTTACGTGCAAGCAGTATGCTGGCGCCCTGATAGCGCGACTGATTCAGCACGAACTCGGGATTAAGTGGTCGCTTGCTGTTGTCCATTCCTGGTTCGCCGTGATCCAGATAGCGCAGCTCATCAAACAGATTGGGACCAAAGCCCGAGCGTTTGATAGATTTGAGGAACTGCTTCGGAATGATCAGGTCGGTATCCACGTTTTCGCGATCCAGGGGGGCGACCAGGCCTTCATGTATGGTAAATGCTTCCATGCTCTTATCCTAATTTTCTGACGTCGACAAAATGACCGGCAATCGCGGCGGCGGCGGCCATGGCCGGGCTGACCAGGTGAGTTCTGCCACCCTGGCCCTGACGGCCCTCGAAGTTACGGTTGGAGGTGGACGCGCAACGCTCACCCGGCTCAAGACGGTCGGCATTCATGGCCAGACACATGGAGCAACCCGGTTCGCGCCATTCAAAACCGGCTTCCAGAAAAATCTTATCCAGCCCTTCCTGTTCGGCCTGCTTCTTGACCAGACCGGAACCCGGCACCACCATAGCCTGAATCACATTGCCGGCAACGCGGCGGCCACGCGCCACTTTTGCCGCAGCACGCAGGTCTTCAATCCTGGAGTTGGTACAGGAGCCAATGAAGACGCGGTCAACGCGGATATCGGTAATCGGCGTATTGGGATTGAGGCCCATATACTGCAACGCGCGCTCCATACCGCTGCGTCGCACTTCATCTTTTTCACGTTCCGGATCAGGCACACGATCTTCAATAGACAATACCATCTCGGGCGAGGTACCCCAGGTTACTTGCGGACGTACCTGACGGGCATCGATATCGACGATTTTGTCGAATTTGGCATCGGCATCCGAATGCAGCGTCTTCCAGTAGGCTACGGCCTGATCCCACAATACGCCTGTTGGCGAATAGGGACGGTTTTTGAAATACTGAATCGTTTTATCATCCACGGCAACCATACCGGAACGCGCCCCCGCTTCGATGGCCATATTGCAGACCGTCATGCGCCCTTCCATGGACAGGTCACTGATCGCCTTGCCGGCAAATTCAATGGCATAGCCTGTGCCGCCAGCCGTGCCGATCACACCAATGATATACAGCACCAGATCCTTTGCGGTACAGCCGAAAGGCAGATCACCGCTGACACGGATCAGCATGCTCTTGTTTTTTTTCATCAACAGCGTTTGCGTGGCCAGTACATGCTCCACTTCAGACGTACCAATACCGAAGGCCAGCGCACCCATCGCACCGTGCGTACTGGTATGCGAATCGCCGCAAACCACGGTCATGCCGGGAAGTGTTGCACCCTGCTCTGGCCCGATCACGTGCACAATACCCTGACGCAGGTCGTTCATCCGAAACTCGGTGACACCATAAGTCTCACAGTTTTTATCCAGTGTATCGACCTGCAATTTGGAAATAGGGTCGCTGATGCCCTGGGCACGCCCCTGAGTGGGGACATTATGGTCGGCCACGGCCAGGTTGGCGGACAGCCGCCATGGCTTGCGTTCAGCCAGTGCCAGACCTTCAAAGGCCTGCGGGCTGGTCACTTCATGCAATAAATGACGATCGATATATAAAAGACAGGTGCCGTCGTCTTCCTGGTGCACCACATGGGCGTCCCAGAGTTTGTCGTAAAGGGTCTGAGCCAAAATGTTCTCCTGATAATGCGGGTATGCGGGTTCACTGACCGTTGCGTGAACCCTGCGTTGCGCGGCCCGTTTGACGGCGATGTCAACCCTGAGGTATGTGACACCAATGCGTTACCGGACGGCATGACAGACATGCTCAGTCTCGGCAGGAAACGTGGCAGGTATCGTCATGGCTTGCGCGATATGTGTATTATGGCTGAATCAAATCTGATAACAAGCCAATATATTATACTGGTATTAGTACTACTATAATGATTGAGCGTGTCGGCGCCGGCCCGACAACAAGTGCAAGCCGGTCAAACGGGCAGGTAATGCAGAAAATTGCCATTTATTGTGAGTAGAATAGAACATCTGCCCGGAGACAACAGTTGTTTCAGATCCCGGACGTCCCATATGCAGAGTTGTGCTGACGTACCGTGCCATTGCCGGGCCGCCATCAATCACCTCTGGCATGCGCAGGTAGCGGCCAGCCGCCTGCGGGATTCTGCGAATGTGGCACAACGGCAATATTGGGTACACTTTTCAACCGGAATTTTTATTGTTAACTATAAAATGATGATTACACTTAACGCGACACATCAGGCAGACCTCACCAGCTGGGTGGACAGTGCCAACACGACCGGCAACGGTTTTCCCATTCAGAACCTGCCATTTGCCTCATTTCGCCGTCGCGGATCCGGCGAAGCCTTTCGCCCCGGTGTGGGTATCGGTAACCAGATAGTAGACCTGTCCCGCCTGTATGATCTGAATCTGTTTACCGATAAGGCGCAACAGGCGCTGGAAGCATGCCAGGGCATCCAGCTCAATGGCCTGATGGCACTTGGCCAGCCTTACTGGTCTGCGCTGCGTCTGGCCTTGTCAGAGGCCCTGCGCTCAGGATCGCCGCACGAAGATGCCATCCGTCCGTTACTGGTCGCCCAGGACGAGGCCGAATTTATCACGCCGGCACGTATCGGCGACTACACTGATTTTTATATTTCCGTACACCATGCCACGTCCATCGGCAAACAGTTCCGGCCCGACAACCCGCTGCTGCCCAACTATAAATGGGTGCCCATCGGCTATCATGGCCGCGCCTCCAGCATTGGGGTATCCGGTCAGGCCTTCCCACGCCCGGTAGGCCAGACAAAACCGCAAAACGAAGGCGATGCACCCGAATTTGGCCCCTGCAAACGGCTGGACTACGAACTGGAACTGGGTATCTTCGTTGGGCAAAGCAACGAACAGGGTCAGCGTGTGGATATCGAACAGGCAGAAAAACATATCTTCGGCTTGTGCATTCTGAATGACTGGTCGGCCCGGGACCTGCAAGCCTGGGAATACCAACCCCTGGGACCGTTTCTTTCCAAAAACTTTGCCTCCACCATTTCACCATGGGTCATTACCATGGAGGCGCTTGAGCCGTTCCGCACCGCATTTGCGCATCCGGCCACCGATCCGCAGCCCCTGCCCTATCTGCATTCACAAGCCAATGCCGAAGGCGGCGCCTATGATATTGATCTGGAAGTGCAAATTACCACGCAGCAGTCACGCGATAGCGGCCAGCAACCCTTTACGCTGGCCTCCAGCAATTTCAAGGATGCCTACTGGACAGCCGCTCAGCTGATCGCGCATCACACGGTCAATGGTTGTAATCTGCAGCCTGGCGATATGCTGGGTACCGGTACGCTGTCAGGCCCGGATGCCGCGCAGGCTGGCTCGCTACTGGAACTGGCCGCCGCCGGCAAAAAACCTATTGTCCTGCCCTGGGGAGAAAGCCGCAGTTTTCTGGAAGATGGCGATGAAATCATCATGAAAGCCGTGTGCAAAAAAAGACGGCTACCCCGACATTTCCTTTGGATCAGTATCGGGTACGGTGCTCAAAGCCAATTTCAAGGCAGAGTAAGACAGCGCAAAGAATAAAGCGAATAGTAAAAAACACTATCCGCTTTATTGCATCACCCTCACCAAATACGCGACAAGCCCCGGGGTTCAGCCTCGGGCTTGAGTGCGGATAGCCCGCCTATGACCAGGCAAGAGGCGGCACGCGATCAGCACGCAAGCGCCGCATTAACAATACAATGCAGATACCCGTCTTAGCGATAGGCCTGCTGACGCAAAGCGTGATCAATCAATATTAATGCAAGCAATGCTTCGGCAATGGGGGTCGCACGAATGCCCACGCAAGGGTCATGGCGACCCAGTGTCTGCACCATCACCGGCTCGCCGGCCCGGTTGACCGACTTGCGTTCAATGCGAATGCTGGAGGTAGGCTTGATGGCAAGCGACACCGTGATGTCCTGACCGGTGGAAATGCCACCCAGCACGCCACCGGCATGATTGCTCAGATAGCCGTTGGGGGTCAGTTCATCGCCATGCTCTGAGCCGCGCTGGGTCACGCATTCAAAACCGGCGCCAATCGATACCCCTTTTACGGCGTTCAGGCCCATCATGGCAAATGCAATATCGGCGTCAAGCCTGTCATACAACGGTTCGCCCCAGCCTGCTGGCAGTCCCTGGGCCACCACTTCGATGCGGGCACCAATGGAATCGCCGTCCTTGCGCAATTGATCCATAAAGGCTTCGAGTTCGGGCACCACTGATGCATCGGCCGCATAAAATGGGTTGTTCTCCACCTCTTCCCAGGATTTGAACGGGATCCGGATGGGGCCGAGCTGGCTCATATAGCCGCGGATAACGACACCGAATTTTTCACTCAGCCATTTTTTTGCAATCGCGCCTGCCGCCACGGTTGGCGCCGTCAGGCGGGCCGACGAACGACCGCCCCCTCGCGGATCACGAATGCCATATTTTTCCCAATAGGTCCGGTCCGCGTGGCCGGGACGGAAGGTATCGGCGATCGCGGAATAATCTTTGCTGCGCTGGTCCTGATTACGGATCAGCAGGCCGATTGCCGTTCCTGTTGTTTTCCCTTCATATACGCCAGACAGGATCTCAACAGTATCGGGCTCCTGCCGCTGTGTGACATGACGGGAGGTACCCGGCCGCCGACGATCAAGCTCGATCTGGATATCCTCGGCAGACAGGCTCATGCCTGCCGGACAGC
Source organism: Advenella mimigardefordensis DPN7 (assembly GCF_000521505.1). Taxonomy (GTDB): domain Bacteria; phylum Pseudomonadota; class Gammaproteobacteria; order Burkholderiales; family Burkholderiaceae_B; genus Advenella; species Advenella mimigardefordensis. Next base: position 1,908,785 of record NZ_CP003915.1, on the reverse strand, counting down.
CATCGACCACACAGCCGATTGCCGGCCCGTGGGACTCACCAAAATTGGTGACCGAAAAAAGTTTGCCTAATGTATTACCCGACATCGCTTATCCAAGTAAAAAGAGGTTGCCCGTTTGTGGCGGAGCAGGAAAAGTACTGAAGAATACCAGAAAGTGCCGGAAAGCACGCAGTAACGTCCGTTGCCATCAACGATCGCCTGCCCGCCGGGCGCGGCAATACAGCCGCCGCCTGCCGGCCTCGGCCTGCACGCCCCGCTATGAGGAGCAACTGACTTCCAGCTCCCGGCCCCAGTCCGGTGGCGGCTCTGCAAAATGCTCCATGCCCGCTTTGGCCGTATAAGGATCACGCAGCACCTGAAGCAGGGAATCGGTCACGCTCATATCCCCTTTGGCTGCAGCCTGTATGGCCTCTTCTGCCAGATAATTGCGCAATACATAAAGCGGGTTAACCTGGTCCATCCGGCCGGCACGGGCCTGGGCACTATCATTCTCATTGTCCTGCAAGCGCTTGCGGTATGACGCCAGCCATTGTTCAAGCCTGGTAGTATCGGTAAAGAGACTACGCAAGGGGCTTTCATCCACATCGATCTGCGCCAGATAGCGGAAACTCAGAGTGAAGTCTGCTGACTGATCATGCAGTACGCGCCACCAGCCATCGATGAGATCATCATCTCCTTCCTGCCAGGCCTGCAGCCCAAGTTTGGCGATCATGCGGTCCCGGTAAGCCGAAATAAACAGTCCCTCGTAGCGTTCCAGCCGCGCCTTGAGTCTGTCGGGCTCTGCGCCCAGGGCGACAAAGCAATTGGCGAAACGATACAGGTTCCACAAGCCGACAGACGGCTGCGCATTCCAGGCGTAGCGTCCCTGTGTATCAGTATGATTGCAAACGTGATTGATACGGAATGCATCCATAAAACCATAAGGGCCGTAATCCAGCGTGAGCCCCAGCACGGACATATTGTCGGTGTTCATGACGCCATGATTGAAACCGACAGACTGCCAGCCTGCCATCAGGGTCGCCGTGCGCTCGATCACAATATCAACAAACCGCTCAATGACATCATTCAGCGTGTGCTCACTATCTACGGCCGGCACCTGGTCGGCGAAAAAGTTGCTGATCACGTAGTCCAGCAGTTCGCGCAGTCGCGCCGCATCCTTTGCCGCATACCAATGCTCGAAAGAGCCAAAGCGAACAAAAGATGGCGCCACCCGCGCCACGATCGCGGCAGTTTCAACGGTTTCGCGGTAGACAGGATCGTCTGAAGCGACCAGGCACAGCGCCTGTGTGGTTGGAATACCCAGACCGGTCATGGCCGCGCTGGCCAGATATTCGCGTACCGACGAGCGCAACACGGCGCGACCATCGCCCATACGGGAATAAGGCGTTCTACCCGAACCCTTGAGCTGAATCTCCCAGTCTGCCGGTTTGCCGTTGTCGTCTGTGCCGCTAATGGCCCCCAGCAGATGAGCACGCCCATCACCCAGTTGACCGGCCCACACACCAAACTGATGTCCGCTATATACAGCCGACAGTGTGACGCCGCCCGGCAAATCGGCATTGCCGGACATAATGGACAGGAATGCCGGCGAACGTGCATCTTCCATGGTGAGCCCCAGTGAGGCCAGTACGTCGGGGTTGACATGCAGCAAGGTCGGATCGGTCAGCCCCTGCATCCGCAGCCGCGTGTAAAACGCCGGCGACAAAGACGCAAAACGGTTGCTGACCTGCAGATTCGATAGCATTATCATTTCCCCTGTTTTTTTGCGCGTTTTGCCGCCTGCTTGGCGGGTCGCACATAAAGAATGGCGGCAAGAAAGAAAACCACCGACAAGATCGTTTCAGCGGCCCCAAGCATGGACGACGTGCTGCTGATATCCGAATACCAGCGAACCACGCCTTCGGTAAAATACAGCAATACCAGCATGGATGACCATTGCAGCGTGTACAGATTACCCTTATAAACACCGTAAAGAGGGAACAGCAAGGGCAGCGCCTTGAGCACGTACACGCTACCGCCGGGCACCAGCGGATCCAGAAATAACTCCCAGGCAATACACAATAAAAACAGGAGCAATAGCGAGACAAACGCGATCACCCGATAGCGCGGATTCAATGCCACCTGCTGCGCCTGGTGAACCGAAGCAAGCGCGGGCCCGGTATCGGTTGACGACATTGCTGATGCGCTGGTGGTATCGGCCTGCTGCACATCGGCAACCGGCGCTGAAGAAGACTGTGTCAAGATAATTTCCATTCTGGCTAATTGATCCGTTCATTATATTCGCCTCATACGGGCAATCGCCTCAAGTGCGACAAGCGCCTGGCAATTACAATTTGCAATCGAACTGCAAATAGACGCAAGAGCAGGCTGCCGGCAGTTTGCTATACTGAAACCATCCTGACGAGGTATCACCGTGTCGGCCGGTCGACGCGGCAAACAAGCCATTTGATCATGACAAAACACAACGATTTCGATTTGGAACTGCAAAAGAAACAGGAACAGCAGGAAGCCATGGAGGCCCGTGAGGAGTTGCGACTGAACATGGGAGACTCGGAACTGGGCCTGGCGTTCTACAAAAAGGCCATTCTGTTTGGAATCCAGCGACTGCTGCGCGACAAGCTTACCCAGGTGGCATCCAGCCTTACCTTCACCACCGTACTGGCGATTGTGCCGATGCTGGCCGTGATTCTGTCGCTGTTTACCGCCTTCCCACTGTTCACCGATTTCAAAGTCTCGCTTGAAGAGTTTCTGACGCACAATCTGATGCCCGCAAATGTCTCTGAAACCATCATGAGCTACCTGAACGTGTTCGCTCAGCAGGCATCAAGATTGACCGCCATCGGCGTGGGTTTTCTGACCGTGACGTCTATCATGTTGATGATGACGATTGACGAAGTGCTTAACGATATCTGGAATGTGACCCGGCGCCGCCCCATCGGACAGCGTATTCTGGTGTACTGGGCGATCCTGTCGCTGGGACCGATTTTCCTGGGCGCCAGCCTGTGGACCTCGTCCTATATTGCGCAGGAAAAACTGGGACTGGTCACACAGTTTTCCGTGATCAAGAGCGTGTTATTCACTGTGGTGCCGGTCATTGTCTCGGGGCTGATCTTCGCCCTGCTCTATTATCTGGTACCGAACCGAAAAGTCGCATGGAAAGACGCCCTGATTGGCGGTTACACCACGGCGGTCCTGCTGGAAATCATGAAGGCCGGGTTCGCCTATTACATTACCAAGTTCCCCTCCTACACACTGATTTATGGCGCATTTGCGACCATCCCGATTTTCCTGTTGTGGATTTATCTGTCCTGGCTGGTGGTGCTGTTCGGGGCGACCGTCGCCGCACTGGCACCGCAGATACGCAGCGGCCAGATGCGCGACAAGATGTCTCCCGGCGTGCATTTTGTGACCGCCCTGTTCGTGCTGCGCTTGCTGCATAGCGCCCGTGACCGGAACCCGCCGGGCTACGGCACCAGCTATATCGCCGGCCAGATCAAAATGAACTACAGCGAAACGCTGGATATTCTTGAGCCGCTGGTTTCCATGGGCTACATTGTCAACACGGCCGGCAAACGTTCCGAGAGATGGGTGCTGGCCAGCAGCCTGAATGCCAGCCTGGACCCCCTGGCCGACTGCTTTCTGTTCGACAGCAAAGTAATCGAAATCAGTCACGATCCGGCCCTGCGCCAGGTGATCGCGAGATTACTGACTGAAGACAATTCCGTTAAATTGCGTGACATCCTGTATCTGGAGCCTACCGATGAGGCACCGCCCGCAGCCTCCGACGCAGACACCGATAGTGCACAAGGCAAGGGCCGGTCAGCCAGTCCTGCCACTTCTTCTGATGCCAGGAATACCACACAGCACGCAAGCTGACGGCAGGTGCGCAAAGCCAAAAGTATAAATGCATCCACCACGTGCACAGCGGCCGAAAATGGCTGCTGGCAATGCCTGCCCGGGCGTTGACCGGCATCCGGTGTGTGACGCGCAGGGCACACCCTGACGCCGAATGACTTTGCATCACGGTGGATTTCAGGTACATTTCCATATAATCAAATCAGTTTCCGGTCAGCATGCCGGACAGCAGAATAAGGCTACAGGAGGATTGCCATGTTGAAAATCAGTGAAGTCTTGCGGGTCAAGGGCAATATCCTTTACACCGCGACCCCGGATCAATCCGTGGCGCAGGCCATTGCAACCATGAGTGAACGCGACATTGGTTCGCTGGTCATTATGGATCAGGGACAATTAACGGGGATGCTGACCTTCCGTGAAATTATCCGCCACATGCACGATTCTCCGGAGTCTTTTGAAAACACCACCATCCGTAAAATCATGGATGATGCACCGGTGAGCGTATCACCCAACACCGAGGCCGAGGAAGTGCGACGCCTCATGCTGGAGCACCATGCACGCTATGTTCCCGTGATGGACGGTCCTGTGCTGATGGGGGTGATTTCATTCTACGATATGGCGCGCGCCATGCTGGAAGCGTCCAAATTTGAAAACAAAATGCTCAAGGCCTATATCCGTGATTGGCCCGGAGAAACAGAAGAAGACAAAGAGTGACACCAGGCGGCGGGCGGCATGCCCGCCGTTCGGCCATGCCGCCCCTTTCCCGACAGACTAATTTGTCTTCCACATATCCTTTTCCACGCACATGAACCGGTTTGGATGGCTGTCATCTTTTGACTGATAGGTCCAGGTGGTGATGTGGATTTTCTTTTCCGGGTACAGGTCCAGCACGTTCAGGGAATTGGGAATGTGCCGGCGCACCCGAAATGAGGTTGTGGTTCCACCCTGTACAACCAGCATCGGATGGACCAGGTCGGGATAGCGCTGCGTCAGCGGATAAACGAAAGGCATATGAATATGCCCGCCCAGGATCAGGTCTACACCAGCGGCAGACCAGGCGCGGATAGCCGCCTCATGGTTTTCAACCAGTTGTTCCTGGTCCGCCGGATCCAGCACATGAAAAGGATGGTGCGCGACCACCAGCACACTTTTACCCGCGCTGTTTTCCCTGGCCAATTGCACTACCCGCCGGATCTGCGCATCCGTCACAATCCCGCGCTTATGACGAAATGGCGTAGTGGTATTAACGCCGATAACCATGGCCGAACCAGACTCGAACAGGGGCTCTACCTCTTTATGCAGATAGCGCCGATAGCGCCCATAAGGGTTCAGGAAACGGGTCCACAAGGCATATAGAGGAATATCATGGTTGCCCGGAATACACAGGACCGGCGCCGGCAACGTCTTCAGAAAGGCATTGGCCGCCAGAAACTCACTGCGCGTGGCACGCTGGGTAATATCGCCGGATACCACGCACAAAGCGGGCGATAGCTGCCTGACCGCATGAACCAGTGCATTCAGCACATTTGCATTGACGGTGCCAAAGTGAATATCTGAAATCTGGAGAATCCGGTACATGCGCGCTATTATTCCTGTTCTGAATGCTGCGCCACTGAAGCGGGCACCACAATCTTCAGCAGATCCCTGTTCGCCTTGACGGTAAAGGGCGCCTGCAGTGAATGGACCTCGCCGTCCATGGCGACCTCGATACTACGCCCCCCTTTCTTCTTGTCGATGTCCAGCGCCTCGAACGGAAAACTGATGATTTGCCGATCCTGATCCAGCCGCCTGAAGATCAGCTTTAAGGCCAACAGCAGCATCCGCTTGCGGCTTGAGGGCTTGAGCACGATACCGTAAAGATAACCGTCGCCCATGGTTTGGTCATACTGCACACCCGCCTGCTGCGCCTGCAGCGTATTGTTACAGGCCATGAAACTCACGGTTTTCACCAATTGCCGGCCTTCGCCCTTGTTAAATTGCAGAATATAAGAACGGCCATATTTCATAATGGTGGACAAGGCCGCGAAAATGGCAATGCCGCGACGTCGACCGAACTGGTTTTTCCATTGCTCCCTGTCGGCCAGCAATTGGGAGTACAAACCCAGCGTGGCATTCACAATAAAATGCACCCCGCCAATTTCACCGGTCTGCACCGGCTGAATATGTCCCGTAAGCAAATCGCGCAAGGCCGTGTCGGTATCCAGCGACAGGCCGTGATCGCGTGCAAACATATTGAATGTACCGAAGGGAATAATGCCCATTGGGAACTGCTCGGCAATAGCATGATTGGCCATGGCGCTGATGGTGCCGTCGCCCCCTGCCACCACCAGAATGGCATTATGCTTTTTTACCAGACTGACCGCTTCCTGCTGCTTTTGCTCATGGCTATCATCCGGATACACGCAGATAATATGGTGTTCATGCCCTTCCATTACGGTTGCAATTTTCTCCAGGAATTGTTCCGTATCCTGATTCCCGGAACTGGCATTGGTAAAGAAAACAAAAGGCCGCCCGGACACTTCAGCCGACATGGCTTTGGCCGCAGCACCGTCTGCCTGAATGCCATCATTCGCTGCAGAAGGCTGCAATTGGCTATTGGAAACAGTCATCATCGTTCCTGTCAGAGTTCATTGTTTCGGTCAGGGGGTTAGCACCGCCCGGCCGATAACCTTGCCCGCGTGAAGCGCCATCAGCGTCTGGTCAGCCTGTGCCAGCAGATGTCGGCTGACAGGGATCGGACGGATCCCGCCCTGTTTCACCAATGTCATGAGTTCCTGCAACTCAGCCAGATTCCCCACATAGGAACCCTGTACCGTTGCCGCTTTCAGGGGGAACATGGCCAGCGGCCATTCGCTTTGGCCGCCGAACAAACCGATAATGACCAGCTTACCGCCCTTGGCCAATAAACTAAAAGCCTGATTGGCCGTAGACGGCGCGCCTACATAGTCAATCACGGACCAGATCGTACGCGTGCCCGCTGCTGCCTGAATATCCTGAATCAATGTGGGGCTGTTGCCGTCGACAGCGGCCAGAGCACCTGCCTGCAGCGCCGCTTCGCGCTTGGCCGGGTCCAGGTCAACAACAATCGCCCCCTTCCCGCCCATCGCGTGCAACCATTGCAGGCACATCAGGCCCAGGCCGCCGGCGCCAAAAATGATGACCGGCTCGTTTTGCAACACATCGCGATCAAATTTGCGTAGTGCCGAATAAGTCGTCAGTCCGGAGCAGGCATAAGGCGCCGCCTGTACCGGGTCCATATCACCAATATCCACCAGATATCTGGGGTGTGGTACGACAATTTGAGTGGCATAGCCGCCATCCCGGTGAATGCCCAGGCAGGCTGGTGCGCCGCACAAATTTTCTTCGCCACGCTGGCAGACGACGCAGGTGCCGCAGCCGATCCAGGGATAGATCAGGTAATTTTTACCGGTATCCAGCGGCCCGGCATCCGGTCCCGCTGCCAGGACACTGCCCACGGTTTCATGACCGGGTGTGAGCGGCAGACTGACACCCCTATCCTTCAGTTCCAGGCGCTTTCCCTGGCCCAGATCGTACCCGCCCTCCCACAGATGCAAGTCACTGTGGCAAACGCCGGCAGCCTTGACTTCCAGTACCACCTGCGTCCCTTGCGGGGTAAAGTCCGCTTTTTCCATCATTTGCAAGGGGGCTTTGAAACCGGTAATGCAGTAACATTTCATCTCTTTATGGCTCCTGTGTTGACGCATGGGATTTGAATCGTGCCAGAGCGCCTCTGGAATCGTTATTGTATATGACGGTTGCGCCAATGCTGCACATAGCGAAAAGAAGACGGGCCAATCTGCTATCTGAACGATAGCAATATGCACATAAGCATTCGGTATTTCTCAGCAGAACGATGATCGCCTAGACTAGCACTGATCACTGCCGGTGGGTAACCCCGCCCGCTCATGATGGCCACGCCGGCAGGCGGTGCCGGATAACAGGGGAAAAGAATGAAACTAGATCCTAAATGGTCGTTTATATTAACTGTGCTGCTTTTTGCCGGAATGATGATCGGACTATCGCTATCGGTCCTGAACGACTTCATGGCGCAGACAACACCGCTGGCCGGACGTGATATTTTCGTAATGGCGATGCATGTTATCTGGCTGGCGCTATGGTCTATTGCTACCGTATTTGCACTGACATACGCCCTGCGGCCGAATAAGAATGACAAACGGCGCAGGGGCAGCGCTACTTCTACCGCTGTTCGTCAGCCCCGAAATCCAGCGACGTCTGAATATTGAACTCCTCACCGAGAGAAGGCTGTTCCGGCATATGCAACAGTCTGGCCTCAATCTGCAACGGCCCGTCGGGCACGCAGCAGCAAGGCAGAATCTCATCTTTCGCAATATACGCCAATGGCTCGGTCAGATACCGTACTTTGCCCGCCAGCAGATGCGTTCGGCATGAACCGCAATAGCCGGCGCGGCACTGATACTCCACTTCGTGGCTGGTACGTTCCAGCCCTTCAAGCAGCGTTTCTCCCTCCAGCAATTCGAACCTGCTATCGGTCGTGACGACTGCGGTCATAGTTCGAAATGCTGCAAATCGTCGGTATTCATTTGTGAATCAATTTGCCCGATCAGGTAAGAGCTGATTTCCACTTCCTGCGGCGCAACCTGCACATTATCGGAAGACAGCCAGGCGTTGATCCATGGAATCGGGTTCTGCCGCACACCCGGGAAAGCCGCCTGCAATCCCACTGCCTGCATGCGCAGGTTAGTGATGTATTCGACATACTGGCACAGGATATCCTTGTTCAGACCGATCATGGAACCCCCTTTGAACAGGTATTCAGCCCATTCTTTTTCCTGCAGGGCAGCCTGCTTAAACAGCTCAAAGCACTGCGTACGGGTTTCACTGGCAATCTCGGCCATTTCAGGATCATCGTCGCCGCTGCGCAAAATATTGAGCATATGCTGCGTACCCGTCAGATGCAGGGCCTCGTCACGGGCAATTAATTTGATGATCTTGGCGTTGCCTTCCATCAGTTCGCGTTCAGCAAAGGCAAACGAGCAGGCAAAGCTGACATAAAAGCGAATGGCCTCCAGTACATTGACCACCATCAGACACAGATACAGCTTTTTCTTGAGTTCGCGCAAGGAGATGACCACTTCCTTGCCGGCAAGCACATGCGTGCCTTCGCCGAACTGGTTATACAACTGCGTATACGAGATCACATCGTCGTAATAGAAAGCAATATCACGTGCGCGCTTCAGAATATATTCATTGGCAACGATATCATCGAACACCACCGATGGATTATTCACAATATTGCGGATGATATGCGTATACGAACGCGAATGGATGGTCTCGGAAAACGACCAGGTCTCGATCCAGGTTTCCAGTTCAGGAATAGACACCAGTGGCAGCAGCGCGACGTTCGGGCTGCGGCCCTGGATGGAATCGAGCAGGGTCTGATATTTCAGATTGCTGATAAAAATATGCTTTTCGTGCTCTGGCAGCGTCTGATAGTCGATACGGTCCTGAGACACGTCCACTTCTTCGGGACGCCAGAAAAAGGACAGCTGCTTTTCGATCAGCTTTTCAAAAATTTCGTATTTCTGCTGATCGTAACGCGCCACATTGACCGACTGACCAAAGAACATGGGTTCTTTCATCTGGTCATTCGGAACTTGACAAAAGGTACTGTATGTCATTGTTTTCTCTTACTCAATTACTGCCTGATCAGATCTTGCATGCACCGCTTTCGCAGTCATCCTGTGCCTGATCTTCCTGTTTATCTTCCGCACCGTCACGCGTGTTCTGGTAGTACAGTGTTTTCACACCGAATTTGTACGCCGTGAGCAAGTCCTTGATCATCTGATTCATGGGAACGCGCCCGCCTTCGAAACGAGCCGGATCGTAATTCGTATTGGCCGAAATGGACTGATCCACAAATTTCTGCATGATGCCCACGATCTGCAGATAGCCGTCATTATTCGGCATGCTCCACAGCAATTCGTACTTGTCTTTAAGGCGTTCGTACTCCGGCACCACCTGTTTCAGAATACCGTCTTTGGAGGCCTTGACCGTGACCAGACCGCGCGGCGGCTCAATACCGTTGGTGGCGTTGGAGATTTGCGACGAGGTTTCCGATGGCATGAGCGCAGTGAGCGTGGAATTGCGCAGGCCATGGGTTGTAATGTCCTTGCGCAGCGATTCCCAGTCCAGATGCAGCGGCTCATTGCAAATGCCATCCAGATCTTTTTTATAGGTATCGATTGGCAAAATACCTTTGGCATAGGTTGTTTCGTTAAAGGCCGTGCATGGACCAAACTCTTTGGCCAGACCAACCGATGCCTTGAGCAGATAATACTGGATGGCTTCGAAGGTGCGGTGTGTCAGGGCATTACCGCTGCCGTCGGAATATTTGGCATTGTTCTTGGCCAGGTAATAGGCGTAATTGATGACACCGATACCCAGTGTACGCCGCTTCATGGAACCAATATAAGCCGCTTTTATCGGGTAGTCCTGATAGTCAAGCAAGGCGTCCAGCGCGCGCACGGCCAGATCGGCCAGTCCTTCGAGCTCATCCAGCGAGTCTATCGCGCCCAGGTTGAACGCAGACAGCGTGCACAAGGCAATTTCACCGTTCTCGTCATTGATGTCTTCCAGCGGCTTGGTGGGCAGCGCGATTTCCAGACACAGATTGCTCTGACGCACCGGAGCCACGGCCGGATCAAACGGACTGTGGGTATTGCAGTGATCCACGTTCTGAATATAGATGCGACCGGTACCGGCGCGCTCCTGCATCATGAGTGAAAACAGTTCAGTGGCCTTGACCGCACGCTTGCGAATGGTTGGGTCCTGCTCGTACTTGGCATACAGTTCTTCGAACAGGTTCTGGTCTTCGAAGAACGCATCGTACAGGCCGGGTACATCGGAAGGTGAAAACAGTGTGATATCGCCGTTGCGAATCAGGCGCTGATACAGCAGGCGATTGATCTGCACGCCATAGTCCATATGACGGACGCGATTTTCCTCCACACCCCGATTGTTTTTCAGGACCAGCAGCGATTCAATTTCCAGATGCCACATGGGATAGAACAACGTGGCCGCACCACCGCGCACACCACCCTGCGAGCAGCATTTGACTGCCGTCTGAAAGTGCTTGTAGAAAGGAATACATCCGGTATGCTGAGCCTCGCCACCCCGGATCGGGCTGCCAACGGCGCGAATGCGGCCGGCATTGATGCCGATACCGGCGCGCTGCGAAACATAGCGGACGATCGCGCTGGTGGTGGCATTAATCGAATCCAGGCTATCGCCACACTCGATCAGCACGCAGGAGCTGAACTGGCGCGTTGGTGTACGCACACCAGACATAATGGGCGTGGGTAGCGAGATCTTGAATTGCGATGTCGCATCATAGAAGCCCTTGATGTATGACAGGCGGGTGTCTCTAGGATATTTAGAGAACAGGCATGCCGCCACCAGAATATACAGAAACTGCGGGCTTTCATAGATTTCGTGATTAACACGATTTTGCACCAGGTATTTGCCTTCAAGCTGCTTGACCGCACCGTAAGAAAACTGCATATCACGGCTGTGATCAATATAGCTGTTCAGTTCGTCGAATTCTTCCCTTGTGTAGTCCTGCAGGATATGTTCGTCGTATTTACCCATGTCGGTCAGCCGCTTGACGTGGTCGTAGAGCGATGGCGGATCGAACTGCTGGAACGCTTTCTTGCGCAGGTGGAAAATGGCCAGACGCGCTGCCAGGTACTGGTAATCTGGCGTCGTCTGAGAAATCAGGTCTGCTGCTGCCTTGATGATAGTTTCATGAATGTCGTCTGTCCTGATTCCGTCATAGAACTGGATATGGGACTTGAGCTCAACCTGAGACACCGAAACATGGTCCAGACCTTCTGCCGCCCACGTAATGACGCGGTGAATTTTGTCCAGATCGATAGGTTCTTTTCTGCCGTCACGTTTGGTGACCAAGAGTGTGCTGTTCATAGCGTATGCATATCCTTGATGGTTGATCGAACGGCTTGTAGCCGTGCCGACTGTAATCTATATATAGTGTTTTATTTTAGATTCAACACAATATATAGTATTAATCAGGATATTTCAAGTAATTTCGGCTTCGTGCAAAACCTTGAAAAATGACACAACGCTTTGATTATTATGGTTATTTTTTCGCTTATAAAAAAATGTAACGGTGTTGATCTTACGCAATTGCCGTGCACATTTCAGGGAACAACAGGTTCACGCTTCATTTAACCCTTCTCTGCCGCTTCGGTTCCGTCCGCGCTCCCCTTTTGCCGCCGTTAGTCTACAAACGCAAACGCTTGCAGCAGAATATCCGGATTCTGCGTCGCCAGATGCGCCGGATCCGACAGATAGCGGCGCCATTGGCGCGCGCCCTTGCATCCGTTGAACAGGCCCAGCATAGGCTTGACAATAACACGTAGCGGCACACCCTGCATCACTTCCGAACGGGCGTACTCTGCCATCCGCTGCACAATCGTTGCGTCATCGGCTACCGGCGTGTCTGGCCACAGACGCAGGCTGATCTCGCGCAGCAAATAGGGTTCATGCCAGGCGGCCCGGCCAACCATCGCGCCATCGAATTCACCGGCCGCAAAGCAGATCAGATCGGGCGTATTCAGGCCGCCGTTGAGCACAAACAGCGCATCCGGAAAATCCTGCTTGAGTTGGCTCACGACGTTGTAGCGTAGCGGCGGAATATCACGA